>JAFAKN010000204.1 GCA_019235415.1 Alphaproteobacteria bacterium | reverse complement strand
GCGCGCCGCCCGTCAGTCGCTCATCGCGGCGACCCCGAACAAAGGCGGCCATCGCGACCGCGCCATCAACTTCGTCGATGCTGCAATCCAGGAGACCGAAGCCGGCATCGCCTACGCCGGCTACTAGAGCTTTATTCTCCTCCCCAGCTTCGAAGCTGGGGAGGTGTCCGCGTCATCGCGGACGGAGGGGTCGTGCTTCATGAGATTCATGACCCCTCCGTCGCCGTAAGACGGCGACACCTCCCCAGCAAAGCTGGGGAGGAGAGTCTAGCTCGCAGATTCCCTTTCCGAGCGGACGGCGACAACTCTAGGATTGCTGCGGCGGGGCGAGCCCGCCGCATTCCACGTTCGGAGGGTTGTCCATGATCCGTTTCTTCTCGAAGTCGCCTGCGGTCATTCTGGCTACCGGGCTTGCCGCCGGCGCTATCGTCGGTGGTGCCTGCGTCGCTGTCGCCGAGCAGGTCCACATGCAGAATGCGCTCAGGGCGCTCGAGAACGCCCGCTCTCAGCTGACTGAGGCGGTCGCCGACAAGGGCGGCCATCGCGAGCGCGCCATCGGCTTCGTCAATTCGGCAATCGCCGAGACCCAGGCCGGCATCCAATACGCCCGCTGACGCCGATTGCGCCCTCGACGGTCGGGGGCCGGACGGCGTAGAAACGGCGCCATGGCCGCCTCGAAAAAATCTGCGAAGAGCAAAACGCGCAGGCGTCCGGCAAATAAGCCGGACGCCAATTTGCTGTCCGATCTCATGGGCTGGGCCAAAGCCGCCGGCGCCGACGCGGCGGACGCGGTGTTCATCAACGGCGAGTCCATTTCCGTCGCTTGGCGCATGGGCAAGCAGGAGCGACTGGAGAGCAGCGAGGGGCGCGACCTCGGCCTGCGCGTGTTCGTCGGCCAGCGCCAGGCGATCGTATCCACCACGAATTTCGAGCCGAAGGCGCTGCGTGCCCTGGCCGGGCGGGCCGTCGACATGGCGCGTGCGGTGCCGGAAGATCCTGATTGCGGCATCGCCCCTTCGGAGCTTTTGGCCAGCGACTGGCCGGACCTCGACCTCGACGACAAGCGCCGGTCGTCGGCCAAGGCGCTGCTGCAGCTAGCGGAGGAAGCCGAGGACACCGCGCGCGCCGTCAAGGGCGTGACCAATTCGGAGGGCGCCGATGCCAGCTGGGGCCGCGTCCTGGTGATGCTTGCGGCCAGCAACGGGTTCTCCGGATCATTCCGGCGCGGCGGTTATCACTTGTCGTGCGCGGTGCTTGCCGGCGAAGGCACTGGCATGGAGCGCGACTACGAATCGTCGAGCGCCGTGCACTTCGACGACCTGATGCCGGCAGCGCGTGTCGGGCGCAACGCCGGAAAGTTTGCCGTTCGTCGCCTCTCGCCGCGCAAGGCGCAGAGCGCGCGCGTTCCGGTGGTCTACGATCGACGGGTCTCCGGCAGCATGCTCGGCCATCTGTCGGGCGCCATCAACGGCCGCGCCATTGCGCGCGGCACCTCGTTCCTGCTGGACAAGATGGGCGCCAAGATTTTTGCCGACGGCATCCGCATCGTCGACCATCCGCAGCGCAAGCGCGGACTGGCCAGCCGACCGTTCGACGGCGAAGGTCTGCCGACCAAGCGTTATGCCGTCGTCGACGACGGCGTGCTGACCACTTGGCTGCTCGATCTCGCGACGGCGCGCCAGCTCAAGCTCCAGCCGACCGGCCATGCCAGCCGCGGCACGTCCGGCCCACCCTCGCCCAGCAGCACCAACTTCTACCTCGAGAAGGGCAAGCGCTCGGTCGAAGAGCTGATCTCCGACATCAAGAGTGGCCTGTTCATCACCGACCTCATCGGCTTCGGCGTCAACGGCGTGACAGGCGACTACAGCCGCGGCGCGTCGGGCTTCTGGATCGAGAACGGCAAGCTCGCCTGGCCGGTGAGCGGCATCACCGTGGCGGGGAACCTCAAGGACATGTTCCTCAACATGACGCCCGCCAACGATCTGCAGTTCAAGGCCGCCACCAACGCGCCCACCGTCAGGATAGAAGGCATGACCGTCGCCGGCTCGTGATAGAGTTGGAGACATGCCGCGCTCGACACTCGTCGCCCTGATCGCCGCCACGACACTCGCCGCACCGGCCTTCGCACAAAGCGACTTTCAGGCGTGCCTGCAAAGCATTCGAGGCGACGCTCTGCAGCAAGGTGTGCCGGCCGCGGTTGCAGACCGCGCCTTCCAGGGACTGACGCCTGACCAGAAGATCATCGAGCTCGACGCGCGGCAGCCCGAGTTCACCCAGACCTATGGCCGGTATGTCGGCTCGGCCGTGAGCCCCGACCGCATCGCCAAAGGCCAGCAGAAGCAGGCGCAGAACCGGGCGCTGCTCGACGCCATCCAGGCCGAGTACGGCGTGCCGCCGCAGTACATCATGGCCTTCTGGGGCATGGAGACCAACTACGGCAGCTTCATGGGCGACTTCGTCGTCGTCCGCTCGGTCGCGACTCTCGCCTGCATGACCAAGCGTCGCGAGTTCTTCAGCAATGAGACGGTGCAAGCCCTGCGCATCCTCGTGCTCGACCAGATGACCAGCCCGCAGATGCGAGGCTCGTGGGCGGGCGCCATGGGCAACATGCAGTTCATGCCGTCCACCTTCATGAAATGGGGCGTCGATCGCGATGGCAACGGGCGCATCGACCTCTGGCACAGCCTGCCCGATTCCTTCGCCTCGGCCGCCAACTACCTTCGCGGCGTCGGCTGGAAGCCGCCTTTGCCGTCGAGCGAGGAGGTCGCCTTGCCAAGCAACTTCCCGCTGGATCAGGCCGACAGCTCGGTGGAGAAGCCCGTCAAGGCGTGGGCGGCGATGGGTGTAAAGAAAATGGGTGGTGCGACGCTGCCCAACGTCGACGATCCGTCGTCGATCCTGCTGCCGGCCGGCTGGCGCGGTCCGGCTTTCATCCTCTATCCCAATTTCAAGGCGGTGATGAACTGGAACCGCTCGACACTCTATGCGCTGGCCGTCGGCATCCTGGCGCGCCAGATCGCGGGCGGCCCCGGCGTGATGCAGACCGCGCCGACCGACGATGAGCCGCTGTCGCGCGACACTGTGATCGACCTGCAGATGCGACTGGCCAAGCTTGGCCTGTTCAGCGACGAGGTCGACGGCCTGCTCGGCCCCAAGACGCGCTCCGCCGTCCGGCTGTTCCAAAAGCAGGTCGGCGTGCCGGCCGACGGGCATGCCACGCCGGACTTGGTGCGCCGCCTGCAGCAGGCCGCGCGATAGCCCTCGCAATAGCCCTCAGGCCGGCTGCAAGAGCCGCACGGCGCCCGGGGCGAGATCGATCGATACCGGCAGGGTAAGGGCGTCGTCGCCATCGATCTGGACGGGTTGACGCCCGTCCTCGCCGGCTTCGCACAGCACGGAAACCGCGACGTGCCGGCCCGCGATCACCCGGTAACCGCCGGTGTGCGGCAGCCGGCCGCGCAGGAGCTGGAAGCCGAAGCGCAGGGCCTGCCAGCGGCCCCATCGCTCGAACAGGCAGACGTGCAGCAGCGGCTCGGAGAGATCGGCGCCCGGCGCTACGATGAACGGCCCGGCATAATGCCGGCTGCGTGTCACGATCACCGACGCTGCCTCATGGCGCACCCCGTCGATATCGACGGCATAGCGCACCGGGCGGTAATTCAAGGCCTCGACCAGGGACCGCCATAGATACGCCGCCCGTCCCCAGCGCCGCTTGAAGCCGGAGCTGACCCCCGCCACGACCTTGGCGTCGAAACCTGCACCAGCCATGAGCGAGAAGCAGCGCGAGTCCGTGCCACCGTTGGTCGCTTGGCCCGGCTGCACCCGCAGCGCCCGGCCTTTGATCATGGTCCGTGCGATCGCTGCTGCGGAGAACCGCAAGCCCAGCTCGTGTGCCAGCACGTTGGCGGTGCCGAGCGGCACGATGCCCAGCGCCGGCGCCGTGTCGCCCCGTGCGGCCAGCCCGTTTATGACTTCGTTGACGGTGCCGTCACCGCCCGCGACGGCGATGACCGCGTAGGTATTTGCATCGCAGGCCTCGGCCAGGCGCCGGGCATCCCCGGACGCGGTCGTCTCGGCGACGTCAACGGTCCAGCCCTCGGCGCGCACGCGGCGCAGCACGGCCTTTACCAGACCTCGCCGCCGCCGGCCGGCCGTGGGGTTGAGGATGAGGAGTATCGCCTTCGGCGCGAATGTCATTGCAGCGTCACACCCGATTCACAGCGTCGCAATGGCTCCCATACACAATCCTCAGCGTCTCGTGCAATCGCGCACGACATATTTTGTGTCGGGTTGAGCTTATCCACATGACTGCGATCGAGCGTCACCAGCCGGCGCGCCACCGAACGATCTTCCTGTCCGACATTCATCTCGGCACCCGCGGCTGCCAGGCTGAACTCCTGCTCGATTTCCTGAAGAAGAACGAGAGCGAGAATCTCTACCTGGTCGGCGACATTGTCGATGGCTGGCGCTTGAAGCGCTGGTGGTATTGGCCGCAGGCCCACAACGACGTGGTGCAGAAGGTCATGCGCAAAGCCCGCAAGGGCACTAATGTCGTCTACATACCTGGTAATCATGATGAAGCCGCCCGCCAGTATTGCCAGCTCACCTTCGGCGAAGTGAAGGTCGAGCAAGAAGCGATCCATGTCCTGCCCGACGGGCGGAAGCTTCTCATCATACACGGCGACGAGTTCGACGGCATCGTCCGTTATGCCCGCTGGCTCGCAATTCTCGGGGACTGGGCCTACACGACGGCGTTGCGCCTCAACACGGCCTTCAACTGGTGGCGCCGCAAGCTCGGGCTGCCCTATTGGTCGCTGTCGGCGTACCTGAAACACAAGGTCAAGAACGCGGTGCAGTTCATCGACAATTACGAGCACGCCGTGTCCAGCGAAGCACGCCGCCGCGGCGTCGATGGCGTGGTGTGCGGCCACATCCATCACGCCGAGATCCGCACCATCGACGGCATCCTCTACTGCAACGACGGCGACTGGGTCGAAAGCTGCACCGCGCTGGTCGAGGACTTCGAAGGACGGCTGCGAATCGTGCGCTGGGCGGAGGAGGTAGCGCGCGCCCAGTCGAGGTTGCCACGGCTGGCGCCGGCGCGGTTGGCGGCGGAGTAGACCGATTGCGCATTGCGATCGTCACGGACGCTTGGCGTCCGCAGATCAACGGCGTCGTCCGCACCATCGAAACCATCGCCCGGCTGCTGCAAGCCGACGGCCACGAGGTGGAAGTGATCGGCCCGGACCGCTTTCGCACCTTGCCGTGCCCGACCTATCCGGAAATCCGCCTCTCGCTGTTTCCCAACGGCCGGCTGGCACACATGCTGAAGCTGTTTGCGCCCGACGCCATCCATCTCGTCACCGAGGGACCGCTGGGTTGGGCGGCACGCAATTTCTGCTTGAGCCGCGGCATTCCCTTCACGACGGCCTATCACACACGCTTTCCCGAGTACGTCCACGCCCGCATCCGCTTTCCGATCTCCTGGAGCTACGCCCTGGTGCGGCGATTCCATGCACCGTCGGCCGGCGTTTTGGTCGTCGCCAAGTCGATGCGGCAGGAGCTTAGCCAGCGTGGATTCAAGAACCTCGTGCCGTGGTCGCGCGGCGTGGACATCACCGCCTTCCAGCCTCGTCCGCGCACGCCGCAGGACGACCCCCGCCCCCTCTGGCTCTATGCCGGACGGGTGGCGATCGAGAAGAACATCAAGGCCTTCCTCGACCTCGACCTGCCCGGCAGCAAGTGGGTGGTGGGAGGCGGCCCACAGCTGAAGGAGCTGAAGCGCCAGTACCCGAAAGTTCGCTTCTTCGGTTCAGTCGACACCGAAGAGCTGGCGCGGCGCTACGCCCAGTCGGACTGTTTCGTCTTCCCCAGCCGCACCGATACCTTCGGCCTGGTAATGGTCGAAGCGCTCGCCTCCGGCGTGCCGGTCGCCGCCTACCCGGTGCCGGGACCTCTCGACGTGATCACCAATCCCAAGGTCGGCGCTCTCAACGAAGACCTGCGTGCAGCGTGCCTCGCAGCCATCACCTGCAAGTCCGAGGATTGCCGGGCCCACGCCGAAACCTTCACCTGGGCCAGTTGCGCCCAGCAGTTCCTCGAGGCGCTGCAGTCGATCCCCCGCACCACCTGGCAACCGCTGAAACGGCGCGCGCTGCCCGACGCGGCAGCTTCGTAGCGGTTGAACCGGATCGCGACTGCCCCTACCTCATGCCTGAAGCGGCAGAGGCCAAAAGCGGCGGAGGCCAAAAGCAGCGGAGGGAACCATGGCAGCGCTCAACCACATCATCATTCCCGCCAAGGACAAGGACGCATCGGCGACCTTCCTGGCAGACATCCTGGGTGTACAGCCTGGTGCCCAATGGGGCCCGTTCCGGCCGGTGCCGACCAGCAACGGCGTCACGCTCGACTTCGTCGACTCCAAGGACGTGCGCACGCAACACTATGCGTTCCTGGTGAGCGACGAGGAATTCGACGCCTCCTTCGGGCGCATCGAGAAGGCGGGCATCACCTACTACGCCGACCCGCACAAGACCGAGAAGGGCACGATCAATCATCACTGGGGCGGCCGCGGCGTCTACTTCGAAGACGCCAACGGCCATCTGCTGGAGCTGATCACCAAGCCCTACGGCGAGCAACCTTAGCGCTCATTGGAGCGCGGACCTCCGGTCCGCTCGTTGTCATCCCGAGGCCGCAGGCCGAGGGATCCTTATCGTTGCTTGAAAGATCCCTCGCTGCGCTCGGGATGACATGAAGGCGGACCGCGAGGCCCGCGCTCCAACGAGGTCAGCCGGTTGAAGGCTCGCCAGCCTTGATCCAGTCCTGGTACAGCGCGCGGGTCTCGTCGTTGGGCGGATAGGTGCCGGGGATCGGCTCGCCCTGGGCGACGCGGATCGCCACGAACTTCTCCAGCCGCTCCTGCTCGAAGGAATCGCGCGCCACCTCGTCGGCGAGATGGCTGGGCACGACGATGGCGCCGTCTTCGTCGGCGACGATGACATCGCCTGGATAGACCGCCACGCCGCAGATCCCGACCGGCGTTTGCGTCTCCGCCGGGTGCAGGCTGGTCATGCTGGGTGGCGCGGCGGCGGCGGTGCAGAACACCGGAAAGTCCATCTTGCCGATCACCGGCGTGTCGCGCATGGCGCCATCCGACAAGACGCCGGCGACGCCGCGAACCTTGAGCCTGAGCGCCAGGATGTCACCCAGCGTGCCGGCACTGGTGCTGCCCTCGGTGCCGATCACCAGCACATGGCCCGCCGGCGTTTCTTCAATGGCCTGTCGCTGCGCGCTCGGCGAATCGGACGGTTTGGGCGGCTGGTCGAGGTCCTCGCGGCCCGGGACGTAGCGCAGCGTATAGGCCGGCCCGATCAGCTTCGCCGCCTTCGGATTGACCGGTCGGGCGCCGTTGACCGCGGTGTTGCGAAAACCGCGCTTCAGCATCTGCATGGAGACCGTCGCGGTGCTGGCATACAGGAAGTTCTTGATGGTCTCGGCCGACAGCGGCGCGATGGTCATGTTTCCCCCTACAAGAGTGTCCCTTGATTGCCGCCATCACCCCCGCGCTTGCGGGGCGGGGCGGCCGGCCGCGGCGTGGGCCCGACGCCATCGGTGATGCGTGCACCGACGCGGGCATCCGCGAACTCGATGCTGACCTTCTCGCCGGCCGTCGTCTGCGCCGCCGCGAGGACCGGGTGTCCATCCTGATCACGTACCAGGGCGAAACCGCGATTCAACACAGAATGGAAGGAATAGCTTTCGAGCAATTGGCCGGCGTGCTCGAGGTGTTTTGCGCTGCGCTCGAGCAAGACGGCGATGCAGCGCCGCACGCGCGCGATGCAATCTTCCAGCCGCTCGCCGGCGCGCGCCATCTTTTGAACGGTGTCGCCGACATAGCGCCGCATCGCGCCGTCGAGCAGGCGCGCTTCGGCAGCCAGCGCCTGGCTCTTGGCGCGCAGCACGGCCATGGGGCTAACGAGCCGCGCGGCTGCCAATTGGTGGGCGCAGCGTTCGACGAGCTGACCCGTCGCCAGCGCCAGTCGCTCACCGTTCACATCAAGTCGATGCTGGCGCTCCTCTACCAGCCCAGTGGGGCTGACGAGCCGCGCTGCCGCCAGCTGATGCGTCCGGCGATCGACAAGCTGCCGGGTGGCCAGCACCAGCCGTTCGCCATTGACGTCGATGCGTTGCTGGCGCTCCTCGAGCAGGCGCAGCGGGTCGCCCAAGCCGCGACCCAGCCCTGTCAGCGCGACATTGGCCTCGCGCAGCAGGCGATTGATGCAAGTGATGGTGCGCTTGCCGAAATCGAGGGTCTGGGCGACGAGCTCGCCGCGCACGGGCACAGCCATCTCGGCCGCCGCCGTGGGCGTGGGCGCGCGCCGGTCGGAAGCAAAGTCGATCAGGGTGGTGTCGGTCTCGTGCCCCACGGCGGAAATCAGGGGGATCGTCGACGCGGCTGCCGCCCGCACCACGATCTCCTCGTTGAAAGCCCACAGATCTTCCAGGCTGCCGCCGCCGCGCGCCACGATCAGCACATCGGGCCGCGGGACCGGACCGCCGTGCGGCAATCGATTGAAGCCGGCGATGGCGCCGGCCACCTCGACGGCCGCCCGCTCGCCTTGCACGGCGACCGGCCACAGCAGCACGTGTCGCGGGAAGCGGTCGGACAGCCGGTGCAGGATGTCGCGGATCACCGCCCCCGAAGGCGACGTCACGACGCCCACAACCTCGGGCAGGAATGGCAGGGCCCTCTTGCTCGCCGCCTCGAACAGGCCCTCGGCCTGCAGCTTCTTGCGGCGGTCCTCCAGGAGCTTCAGCAGGGCGCCCTCGCCGGCCAGCTCCAGCCGGTCGACGATGATCTGATAGCGCGACGAGCCGGCATAGGTCGTGAGCCGGCCGGTGGCGATCACCTCCATTCCTTCCTCGATCCTGAGACCGAGGCGCGGCAGCGTGGTCTTCCAGCACACGCCGTCCAGCACCGCGTTCTCGTCCTTGAGCCGGAAGTAGCAATGGCCCGAGCGCGGAAACGACGGTTGGCTGATCTCGCCGCGCACCCGCACGCGCGGGAACGCCGTCTCGATTTCCCGCTTGAGCACGAGCGACAGCTCCGAGACCGTGAACTCGGGGACGTTGCTCACGACGGCTTCGGCGGCGGGGGCTTCCATCGCCGGACCGTACCACCGGCCGCCAGTGGGACGCGAGCCTGGGACGCGAGCCTGGGGCGTGGGCCGCAGGAGCGTTTGCCGCCGTGACATCGGTGGCTTATTGGCGAGAGCAGCGCTCAGCCGGGGAGTGGATAATGCGCATTCTGGTGGTGGGAGGAGGCGGCCGCGAGCACGCTCTGTGCTGGGCAATCGCGGCCTCGCCCCTTTGCACCAAGCTCTACTGTGCGCCCGGCAATGCGGGTATCGCGACCGTCGCGGAATGTATCGAGGTGCCGGCCGAGGACGTCGCCGGCCAAGTCGCGTTGGCCGTGAACAAGCAGATCGACTTCGTGGTCGTAGGCCCCGAAGTGCCCTTGGCGGCAGGCCTTGCCGACCGGCTTGCCGAAGCCGGCATACGGGTCTTCGGACCGTCGGCCAAGGCAGCCATGCTGGAGAGCTCGAAGGGCTTCACCAAGGACCTCTGCAAGCGCCACGGCATTCCGACAGCGGCTTACGAGCGCTTCACGGACGCTGACAAGGCCGCGCAATACATTCGCGCGAAAGGCGCTCCGATCGTCGTCAAGGCCGACGGGCTTGCGGCGGGAAAAGGCGTCGTGGTCGCCGAGTCGGTCGACCAGGCCGTCGAGGCCGCACGCGACATGCTGTCCGGCAATCGCTTCGGCGCCGCGGGCGCTTCAGTCGTCGTCGAAGAATTTCTGGTGGGCGAGGAAGCGAGCTTCTTCGCGCTGTGCGACGGCGAGCACGCCCTGCCGCTGATCGGCGCGCAAGACCACAAGCGCGCCTTCGACGGCGACAAAGGTCCCAACACCGGCGGTATGGGCGCCTATTCGCCCGCGCCGGTATTCGACCTCGCCACGCAGCAACACACCATGGAGACGATCATCCAGCCGACCGTGCGGGCCATGGCCGCTGCGGGGACGCCGTTCAGAGGTGTGCTTTATGCAGGGCTCATGATCACACGCGAGGGGCCGAAGCTCTTCGAGTACAATTGCCGCTTCGGCGACCCCGAATGCCAGGTGCTGATGATGCGGCTCAAGTCCGACCTCCTGCCGGCGCTGCTGGCCTCGGCCGAAGGCGGACTGGCCCACTTCGACCTGCGCTGGTCGACCGACACGGCGCTGACCGTCGTGATGGCCGCCAAGGGCTATCCCGACGCCTACAAAAAGGGCAGCGAGATAAGGGGCCTCGAGGCCGCTGCCGAAGTCGAAGGCGTGCAGATCTTCCATGCCGGCACCAAGTCGGACGGCAAGCGCGTTCTGGCCAACGGCGGACGCGTGCTGAGTGTCACCGCAATGGCCCCGACCGTGGAACAGGCGCGAGAGCGTGCGTACCGCGCCGTCGACCTGATCGACTGGCCTGACGGTTTTTGCCGGCGCGATATCGCATGGCGGGCAGTCGGGCGCACCCCGTGACACCAGGCCCAAGCTACAGGTAATTTCTAACCTATGCTCGATTCTGCCGACCAATCGCAGCGCCTGCTGGCGCAGCTTCGCTTCCCCTGCGGCGACGTGCCGGAGGCGGGCGACATCAAGAACGTGGCGCCCGGCATCTACTGGCTGCGCATGCCGCTCCCCTTCCAGCTCAACCACATCAACCTGTGGCTGGTCGAGGAGACGGACGGCTGGACCATCGTCGACTGTGGCATCAACACCGAGGTGACACGCGAGCTGTGGGAGAAGATCTTCGCCAACCGGCTGAACGGCCGGCCGGTGACCCGCGTCATCTCCACCCACATGCATCCCGACCATGTCGGCCTCGCCGGCTGGCTGTGCGAGCGCTGGGGCGCCGAGTTCTGGATGACGCTCGGCGAATACATGAGCGCCATCGCCGGCCGCAACGACTTCATCGAGCGGGAGGACACGCGGGCAGCGCACCTTCTGCACAACGGCGTGCCGGCCGATCGCGTCGCGCTGTTCCATCGCCACAAGGGCGGCTACGCCAAAGGCGTGACGCCGCTGCCGCCCACCTTCCAGCGGCTGATCCACGCCCATCCCGTCACCCTCGCCGGCCATCGCTGGGACGTCATCGTCGGGCGCGGCCATGCCCCCGAGCACGCCTCGCTGTGGTGCCCCGAGCTCAACGTGCTGATCGCGGGCGATCAAGTGCTGCCCAAGATCAGCACCAACGTCGGCGTGTGGCCCAACGAGCCGCGGGCCGACGCCTTGACCTGGTTCCTCGACGGATTTTCCCGCTTCCGGCGCCTGCCGGCAAACGCCCTGGTGCTGCCGTCGCACGGGTTCCCCTTCATTGGGCTGCACACCCGCCTCGACCAGCTGGTGGCCCATCACGATGCCCGCCTGGGCGACATCGCGGCCGCCATCGCAAGCCGCGGCGAAGAGGGCGCGACGGCCTGGGACATGGTGCCCGTCCTGTTCCCGCGCCATCTCGACAACAACCAGGTGGTGTTCGCCTTCGCCGAGACGCTCGCCCATCTGCACTGCCTGGAGACGCGCGCCCGCGTGAAACGCATCGTGCTCGACGGCGTGCATCGCTTCGTCGCGCTCGTCGATCCCGACGTCGAGCCGCCGGCCGACGATTCCGACACGGTCGTGATGGATGTCGGCGCGACCTAAGCTGCTATGGCCGCTGCCAACGGTAGCGAACGTCCGGCATCCTCTCCTCGTCGTCGGCACCGTCGGTGAACCGGACGGCGCGAGCCCATCGGTCGAAGTTAGAGCGCGATGACTCTTAGTTTCGTCATCCCGACCGGAGCGCGAAGCGCGGAGTGGAGGGACCTTTCATAATATGGCGACACTAAGGAAAGGTCCCTCCACTACGCCTCGCTTCGCTCGGCTCCGGTCGGGATGACGGATGGATTTGAACTGATCACGCTGTAGCGTAGTGAGCCGATGCGCGTCGATCTCTTCGACTTCGACCTGCCGCCAGACCTGATCGCCCAGCGCCCTGTCTCGCCGCGCGATTCTGCTCGGCTGTTGGACATCGCGCCGGACAGCCTGCACGACTGTGCGGTGCGCGATCTGCCGGCGCTGCTGCGCGCCGGCGATCTCCTGGTGTTCAACGAGACCAAGGTCATCCCGGCCCGGCTGAAGGGCGTTCGTCAGGCCGGCGCCGGCCGGCAGGACGTCGCGGTCGAGGCGCTGCTGGTCCGAGACCTGCAGGACGGCCGTTGGCTTTGCTTTGCCCGCCCGGCCAAGCGCCTGCGGCCAAAGGACCGTCTCGAGTTTGCTCGCGGACTCACGGCCAGCGTGGAGGACAAGACCGACGATGGCGCAATCGTGCTTCGCTTCGAGACGGCAGGCGACGCGCTTTTAGCCAAGCTCGAAGAAGCGGGCGGCGTGCCGCTGCCGCACTACATTCGCGGCGGCGTCGGCGATGCGCGCGACCGCGCCGACTATCAGACGATGTTCGCCCGACACGACGGATCGGTCGCAGCGCCCACCGCGGGCCTGCATTTCACGCCACGGCTGATGGCCGATCTCGCGCACGCCGGCATCGCCTCGGCAGGCGTGACCTTGCATGTCGGCGCCGGGACCTTCCAACCGGTGCGCAGCGAAGATACCGAGCGGCATGTCATGCACGCCGAGTGGGGCGAGGTCCCCGAGGCAACGGCGGCGGCGATCGAGCGAACGCGGGCGGACGGCGGCCGCATCGTTTCGGTCGGGACCACGGCGCTCAGGCTGCTGGAGACGGTGGCGCAGCGGCATGACGGACGGGTCACGGCCTGGAATGGCGAGACCGACATCTTCATCGTCCCGGGCTTCCGCTTCAGGGTGGTCGATCTGTTGCTGACCAACTTCCATCTGCCGCGGTCGACGTTGCTGATGCTGGTGTCGGCGTTTTCGGGCCGTGACAGAATGCTGGCGGCCTACGCCCATGCGATCGCGGCGGGCTACCGGTTCCACTCCTACGGCGACGCCTGTTTTCTTGAGCATGA
>JAFAKN010000526.1 GCA_019235415.1 Alphaproteobacteria bacterium | reverse complement strand
AGGCAATCCGGCCGCATGACTTACCCCGTGACGGGGCCATCGCCGCCTCCTATATGCTACGCCCCCTTTCGCGGCGGGAGCTGGGGAAAACGTGGGCGACGAGGCGCATCTCGAGACGCGGCGCAAGCGTTTGCTGTACCGCAGTGTTTATCGCGGCAACAAGGAGAACGACATTCTCCTGGGGCAATTCGCGCGCGCTCATGTCGGCTCGTTCGGTGCCGAGGAGCTCGACCAGTACGAGCGCCTGCTGGCGGCCGGCGACAACGATATCTTCGAGTGGGTCACCGGGCAGGCCGAGATCCCGCCCGAGGCCGATACGCCCGTGCTGCGCAAGCTCATGGCGTTCCGGGTGAGGTTCTGATGGTTTTTCTGTCATCCCGAGCGGAGCGAGGGATCCTTCCTGTCACCTCAAAAATCCGTCGCTGCGCTCGGGATGACAGAGGCTGCGCTCGGGGCGGCAGCTGGCTTGCGTCCGCGGCGATCGACTCATGAAATTCCTTTCCAACACCCTCGCCGCTATCGCCCGCAGGGGCGGCTGGTGGACCGTCGCCGGCCTGCCGGAGGGGGCCGATGCCCTGGTGCTGTCGGCGCTTGCTGGCACTACCGGCGGCCAGGACATCCTGCACGTGGCGCGCGACGGCCAGCGGCTGGAGCGGCTGCAGGACGGGTTGCGCTTTTTCGCGCCGGAGCGCGAGGTGCTGGTGTTCCCGGCCTGGGACTGCCTGCCCTACGACCGGCTGTCGCCGCACCCCGACATCGTTGCCGAACGGCTGGAGACCCTGGCGCGCCTCGCCAATCCCCGCAAGCCGGGCGCGCCGGCCCGCGTCATCCTCGCCTCGGTCGGCGCGGTGCTGCAGCGCGTGCCGCCGCGCAGCCTGTACACCGATGCCGCCGTGGTGCTGCGCAAGGACCAGACGGTCGATATCGATTGGCTCACGAAGTTTTTGGGAGAGAACGGCTACAGTCGCTCCGAGACCGTCATGGAGCCCGGCGATTTCGCCGTGCGCGGCGGCCTCGTCGATCTGTTTCCGCCCGGCACCGCCGAGCCGCTGCGGCTCGACCTGTTCGGCGACACGCTGGAGGAGGTGCGCTCGTTCGACCCGATGAGCCAGCGCACGTCGGGCACTCGCGAGGAGGTCGTGCTGCTGCCGGTGAGCGAGGTGCTGCTCACCAAGGACAGCATCGCCCGGTTCCGCGGCGGCTATCGCGAGCTTTTCGGCAATGTCACCGACGATGCCCTCTACGAGGCCGTCTCCGCCGGCCAGCGCCACGTCGGCATGGAGCATTGGCTGCCGCTGTTCCATGAGCGGCTCGAGACGATCGCCGACTACTGCCCCGAGGCGCTGATCACTGCCGACCATCAGATCGCCGAGGCCTTCGAGGCGCGCTACGACCTGATCGCCGACTATTACGACGCGCGCCTCAAGACCGGCGCCAAGGGCGGCATGAGCGGCGCCGCCGACTACCGGCCGGTGCCGCCGGAACGGCTCTATCTCAAGCCATCGGAATGGGACCGGCTGGTCGAGCCGCGCACCGTGGCGCGCTTCACCTCGTTCGACGTCGCGCCGGACGCAGCCAGCACCATCGACCTGCACGGCCGCCGGCACGAGGGCTTCGCCAAGGCGCGCACCGCGCAGGGCGTCAACCTGTTCGACGAGGTCGCGCAGCACGTCGCGCGCGCCAACGAGGCGGGGCGGCGCGTCGTCGTGGCGGGCTACACCGAGGGCTCCGCGAGTCGCCTGCAACAGCTGCTGCGCGGCCATGGCATGACGCCGGTCGCGGTACCGGACTTCACCGCCGCGCTCGGGTTGCCGCCGGGGGCGCTGGGCGTCGCCGTCTGTCCGATGGAGCACGGCTTCGTGCTCGAAGAGCTGGAAGTCATCGGCGAAGAGGACATCTTGGGCGACCGGCTGGCGCGGCCGGCGCGCAAGCGGCGCCCGTCGGAGCGCTTCATCGCCGAGGCCTCGGCCCTGAGCGACGGCGACCTCGTGGTGCATCGCGAGCATGGCGTCGGTCGCTACGAAGGGCTCGTGACGCTGGAGATCCAGCACGCGCGCCACGATTGCCTCAGGCTGACCTACGACGGCGGCGACAAGCTCTTCGTGCCGGTCGAGAACATCGACGTGCTGAGCCGCTACGGCGCGGGCGAGGAGGGCGCGGCGCTCGACCGGCTGGGCGGCGTCGCCTGGCAATCGCGCAAGGCGCGGCTGAAGCAGCGCATCGCCGACATGGCCGATCGGCTGATCAAGATTGCGGCCGAGCGCCAGGTGCGGCGCGGCGAGACCATGATGCCGCCCGAGGGTTTGTACGACGAGTTCTGCGCCCGCTTCCCCTACGCCGAGACCGACGACCAGCTGCAGGCCATCGCCGACGTGATGGACGACCTGTCGTCGGGCAAACCGATGGACCGGCTGATCTGCGGCGACGTGGGCTTTGGCAAGACGGAAGTGGCGCTGCGCGCGGCATTCGTGGCGGCACTGTCGGGCAAGCAGGTCGCGGTGATCGCGCCGACGACGCTGCTGGCCCGCCAGCATCATCGCACCTTCGTCGAGCGCTTCCAGGGCCTGCCGCTGCGCATCGGCCGCCTGTCGCGGCTGGTGAATGCCAAGGAGGCGCGCGAGACCAAGCAGGCGATCAAGGAGGGCACGATCGACATCGTGGCCGGGACCCATGCGCTCCTGGCCAAGAGCATCGAGTTCAAGGATCTCGGGCTGCTGATCGTCGACGAGGAGCAGCATTTCGGCGTGGCGCACAAGGAGCGGCTGAAGGAGCTGCGCGCCGACGTGCACGTCCTGACGCTGACCGCGACGCCGATCCCGCGCACCCTGCAGCTGGCGCTGACCGGCGTGCGC
>JAFAKN010000079.1 GCA_019235415.1 Alphaproteobacteria bacterium | reverse complement strand
CCCATCAGCAGCTCGCGGAACTTCGCGGCCGTCATGCGGGCCAGCACGCAGTCGGCCACGGCGATGTTGGTGGCCGACCGCGGCCGGCCATCGACCGCGGAGAATTCGCCGAATATTCCGCCGGTAGAAATCTCGTTGTAGATCACTTCGCGCCCGGTCGGGGCGTAGCTCGAGAACCGGATGGTCCCCGAGAGCACGAAGAAGACGTCCGTCGTGTGATCGTCCTGGCCGATGATGTGCGCGTTCTTTTCGTAGCTGCGGATCGTGCACAGGTCGGCGATCCGCGCCAGCTCGGCATCGGGCAGGTCTTCGAACAGGGAGATGACGCGCAGCTGCGAAAGCGCCTTCATGTGACTTCCCCGCAAACATGCGCTGCAAGCGCTTGACGCCACATATCTTATCGTAATTGCGTATCTTATCGTAGTTGCGCGGGCCGTGCTTGCCAATAGGCGGCCGCCTCAGCGGTTCGCCTGCCGGGAGGCAAATGCAGGCGGGGATGCCGTTGCCTTGGCCTTGCGCTCGGGCGCGGTGTAGCTCCCGACATAGGCGAAGACGTCGCTGCTCATGCGGTCACGATCACTCCCAGTCCAGGATTGCGATCCTCCAGCCTGATGCTGAGGCCATGCAAGCCCGCGATGGCCTTGACCAGCGCGAGCCCGAGCCCGCTGCCGGCGGTCGAACGGCTGCGGTCGAGGCGGTAGAAGCGGTCGAACACCTTGGCGCGCTCGGCTTCGGGAATACCCGGGCCGTTGTCCGCCACCTCGATCGCGAAACCGCCGCCGGCCTTGCGCAGGCTGAGCGCGACCTGCGCGCCGGCTTGCGTGTGGTGCAGCGCGTTCTCCACCAAGTTCGAGATCATCTGCGCGAGCAGGGGCCGGTCGCCCTGCAGATGGATGCCGTCCTCGACCTTGTAGCTCAGCCGATGATCGGAATCCTCGGCGGCGGGCTGATAGACCTCGGCCACGCTCCTCACCAGCTCCGACAGGTCGACGTCGGCAAAGCCCCTTTTTTGCGCGCCGGCCTCGACCTGCGCGATGCGCAGCAGGGCGGCGAACGTCTCCAGGAGGGCATCGGCTTCGACGATGGCGGCGTCGGTGGCGGCGTCGTAGTCGGCGGTCGACTTGGCCCGCTCGCGGGCGTCCTCGAGATGCTGGCGCAGGCGCCCGAGCGGCGTGCGCAGGTCGTGGGCGATGTCGCTCGACACTTGCCGCAGCCCGTCCATCAGCTGCTGGATGCGCTCCAGCATGGCGTTGAGGCTCGACACCAGCTGGTCGATCTCGTCGTGCGTGCCGACCACCGGGATGCGCGCCGAGAGATCGCCGCCCATGATGGCGCGGCTGGTCCGCGTGATGGTGTCGATGCGGCGCAGGAAGTTCGAGCCTATCAACAGGCCGCCGCCGATCGCCAGCACCAGCGTGACGCCGCCCGCCCACACGAAGGCGCTGATGATGGCGTGCTGCATGTCGGTCAACCGATTGGCGTCCTGGGCGACCAGCAGGAAGGAGCCGTCGGGCAGGGTGAGGCCGAAGCCGGTGAGCATGGTCGGCTGCAGGTCGGGCTCTTGTGTCTCGCGCTGGGGCACGAAGTCGACGACGCCGTCGACCGGCGGCATGCCCGGCAGGTTGCCGACCACGACGCGCCGGTTGGGCGCCTGCAGCAGATAGAAGATCGGCCCGCGGGTGCGGAAGTTCATGCGCCGCGCGATCTGCTCGGCCAGTCCGGGAAGGCCCAATCGCTGATGGATCTCGGCCAGCTGATAGGCTTCGGAGCGCAGCACGGCCGCCATGTCGCTCTGCATCGCCGCCGTCGCCGTGATGTAAACCGTGGCGAACAGCACGCCGGCCGAGGCGACGAACAGCACGGCATAGAACAGCGTCAGCCGGAAGCTCGCCGAGCGCAGGATCCTCGTCAGACGCGCGGACGACATATCCGGGATCCCATACAGGCTCCGGCTAAAGGCCCTTCGCCGCGTCGCGCACGGCGTACAGGAAGGCGCTGCGCCCGGCGGAGAGATCGCGGTCCGTGGCGCGCGGCCAGGCCGAGTTCACCACGATCACCAACCGGTCGGCGGGGAAGAGGGTTACGGACTGGCCGAAGATGCCGAGGGCCGAAAAGCCGCCGCTCGATCCGACCCACCAGAAGTAGCCGTAACCGATGCCTTGCGGCAGAGCGCCGCCGGTGATGCGCTGACCGGTCGCTTCGGCCACCCAGCCGTCGGGCACCATCGCCTTACCCCTCGCCTTGCCGCCTTCGAGGATGAACTGGCCGAACCGCGCATAGTCGCCGACCGTCATGGAGATGCAGCAGCCGCCGAGCTCGTGGCCCGCCCCGTCGAGCATCCAGACCGCGTCGCGCTCCATGCCGAAGGGCTTCCAGATCTTCTCCGATGCGTAGTCGGCGAGCGACTTGCCGGTCGCCTTCGACACCACCATGCCGACAAGATGGGTCTCGCCGGTATTGTAGTGGAAGGTCGAGCCCGGCTCGTGCACGCGCGGCAGGCGGCGCATGTAGCTCACGATGGGATTGACGCCGGGCTCGTTGTAGGTCGTCCCCGAGCGCGCGACGTCGGCGTCGGGATCGCTGTAGTCCTCGTTCCACTTCACGCCCGAGCTCATGGTAAGCATCTGGCGGAGGTTGACGCCGTCGTAGCCCGAGCCCTTGAGCTCGGGGATGTAGAGCGTCACCGGATCGTCGAGCGACTTGATCTTG
The DNA here is from genome assembly GCA_019235415.1 of Alphaproteobacteria bacterium. Taxonomy (GTDB): domain Bacteria; phylum Pseudomonadota; class Alphaproteobacteria; order Reyranellales; family Reyranellaceae; genus Reyranella. The sequence goes on along the minus strand of JAFAKN010000079.1, from coordinate 5,918 downwards.
CCGTCCTGGATCGCCGCGCCGACCAGCGTCGACGTCACCGACTTGGCGATCGAGAAGGAGATCCAGCGGTCCTGCGGCTGGCGGCCAAGCCCGTAGCGCTCGACCAGTACCTTGCCGTCCTTCAGCACCATCAGGCCCGACGCGTTGAAGCCCCTCATGAAGTCGTCGATCGTCCAGCTGCGACCGTCGCGCGTGTAGCTGAGCTCAAGCGTGCGGTCGGCCTTGCCGAGCGCCCGCACCGTCTCACCGCGCGCGATCGTGGCCGTCTTGTAGATGGTCTCGATCGAGCGATAGCCCTCGCGCTGTTGCTCGGGCGTCCAGTGCAAAATGCTGGGCGTGTTCGGCTTGAGCGGCTGCGCGTTCGCCGTCCACAACGGCAACAGGGCGACAACCAGACATGTGATGATGCGGCGCATCGGCTCCCCCCTCATTCGGCGCGGATGACATAGCCGGCTCCCCTGACGGTGTGCAGCAGGGGTTTGTCGAAGCCCTTGTCGATCTTGGCGCGCAGGCGGCTCATATGGGTCTCGACGATGTTGGTCTTGGGATCGAAGTGGAAGTCCCAGACCTTCTCGAGCAGCATGGTGCGGGTCACGACCTGGCCGGCGTGGCGCAGCAGGAATTCCAGGATCTTGAACTCCTGCGCCAAAAGCTCGATGCGCTTGCCGCCGCGCGTCACGGTGCGCTTCAAGAGGTCCATGTCGAGATCGGCGACGGCGAGGGACGTCACCGGCACCATGGGCGGGCGGCGGGCCAGCGCGCTCACGCGCGCTAGAAGCTCGGCGAAGGCGAACGGTTTTACCAGGTAGTCGTCGCCGCCGGCCTCCAGTCCGGTGACCCGGTCGTCGACGCCACCCATGGTGGTCAGGAACAACACCGGCGTGCGCACGTTCGAGGCGCGCGCCGCCTTGACCAGCGACAGCCCGTCCATCGACGGCAGCATGCGGTCGACGATCATCACGTCGTACTGCTCGCCGGTCGCGAGGTAGAGCCCGTCGCGCCCGTTGTCGGCGCGGTCGACGACATGGCCATGCTCGCGCAGGCCTTTGCCGATGTAGTCGGCGGTCTGCTTGTCGTCTTCGATGAGAAGGATCTTCACGGCTCTGTCGTCCCGAGCATTCTCTGTCGTCGCGAGCATTCTCTGTCGTCCCGAGCATTCTCTGTCATCCCGAGCGAAGCGAGGGACCTTTGAGGCCGCAGTAAAGGTCCCTCGCTGCGCTCGGGATGACAGATGGTGCAGCATCTGCCTGCAAAGCCCGCGCAACGCAACGTTCCCCAACTATACAAACAATCAATGCAGCGGCCATGCGGGCGCCATGGCCCGAACCTCATATTCCTTTCGCCAAATCCCCCCGCTTCAGGAGGTTCCCTCAGATGACCAAGACCAAGACCATTCTCGCCGCGTTGGGCCTGACCACGGCGCTGACGGCGCCGGCGCTGATCGCGCCGCTGTTCACCGCGCCGTCCGCCGTTGCCGCGCCGACCACGGCCCCCACGACCGTCAGCGCGCCGGTCGTCGCGGGCGTGCAGGATTTCTCCGATCTCGCCGCCAAGGTGACGCCGGCTGTCGTCAACGTGTCCGTGACCATGAAGGCCGGCGCCGCCGACGACGAAGAGACCCACATGGCGGACCGCGGCCAGCAGGACCAGATGCAGGAGTTCATGCAGCGCTTCATGGAGCAGTTCGGCGGCCAGCGCGGCGAGCGCGGCATGCCCAACATGCAGCGTGAGCGTCCGGCGCAGAAGGCGCAGGCGCTCGGCACCGGCTTCATCATCGACCCGGCCGGCTGGATCGTCACCAACTTCCACGTGGCCGGCAAGGCCGACGCGATCACCGTCACGCTGACCGACGGGCGCAAGCTCAAGGCCAAGCTGATGGGCGGCGACGAGAAGACCGACCTCGCGCTCCTCAAGGTCGAGAGCGACAAGCCCCTGCCGTACGTCGAGTTCGAGGACGCCGCCAAGGTGCGCGTCGGCCAGCCGGTGATGGCGGTCGGCAATCCGTTCGGCCTCGGCGGCACCGTGACCACCGGCATCGTGTCGGCGCGCGGCCGCGACATCCACTCCGGTCCGTTCGACGACTACATCCAGACCGACGCCGCCATCAACCGCGGCAACTCGGGTGGCCCGCTGTTCGACATGGACGGCAAGGTGATCGGCATCAACACCGCCATCTTCTCGCCGAGCGGCGGCAACATCGGCCTGGGCTTCGCTATCCCCTCGAGCCTGGCCCAGCCGGTGATCGAGCAGCTCAAGGCCAGCGGCAAGGTCGAGCGCGCCATGCTCGGCGTGCAGATCCAGCCGGTCAGCGAGGACATCGCCCAGAGCCTCGGGCTGGGCAGCGAGAAGGGTGCCCTGGTCGCCCAGGTGCAGCCCGACAGCCCGGCACTGGCCGCCGGCATCAAGTCGGGTGACGTGATCAAGAGCGTCGACGGCAAGGATGTCGAGAGCATCCGCGACGTGACGCGCATGATCTCCGGCACCAAGCCCGGCAGCTCGGTGAAGATCGGCCTGTGGCGCGACGGCAAGGACATGACCGTCACCGCCAAGGTGGTCGACCAGAAGGACGGCGGCGTCGTCAAGGCGAGCGCCGACCAGCCGGACGCCAAGAAGGAGCAGCTCTCCTACGGCGTGTCGCTGGCCCCGCTGTCCAAGGACGCACGGGCCGAGCTGAAGCTGGACGACTCGGTGAAGGGCGCGGTGATCGCCGCGGTCGAGCCGGGCAGCCCGGCCGACGAGCAGGGCCTGAAGGCGGGCGACGTCCTGCAGCAGGTCGGCAAGGACGCGGTCGACGGCCCGCAGGCCGCGGCCGAGAAGCTCAAGGAAGCCAAGAAGACCGGCAAGCCGGTCCTGATGAAAGTGTATCGGGAGGGGATGACCAGGTTCGTCGCTATCTCTCCCCGGGCGGCGTAGCTGATCCTCTCGATGAGCCGGCGGTGGCCCCACCACCGCCGGCTTTCTCTTACCCGATACTTTTAGGCGAATTATCCCCCTCTCCATTTGGCAGCCTTCGACAGGGGGGCGCGCTGAGACAAGCGGACGACCGCGGCCGGCGCGTTCACGGAGGGGGAGGGGTCCGCGATCCATGCGTTCAGTACGGATCGCGGACCTCTTTTTTTGTGTGCGCGCCGAGCCAAAGGCACACTGTCAGATTTTCGATCAGTGCCATTTTTCGATTTATCGGAACTATCGGAAGCCTTATGGCCCTTCCTCCCTGCGCGGAGCGCGGGGAGGTGCCCGCGATAGCGGGCGGAGGGGTCATGAGCCTGATGCCTGACCCCTCCGTCGGCGCAAGACGCCGACACCTCCCCAACAGCCGTTGGGGAGGAGGATGAGCGAAGGGCTCGCACACTCTCAACCGGCCAGCGCCGGGTTCACGGCCCAGCGCTCGGCGGGACGTCCCTTGCGGCCGGTGCGGGCATGGCGGCGGCGCACCGCGCCGGCGCTTTCGAGCCATTCGAGAATCTCGGCCGCCTGCGCGGCGTTGACCGTGCGGCAGAGCGCATAGGTGCGCACCTCCTCGCCGGAAACGTCGCGGCTGCCGGTCGCCTTGAGCCAGCGCAGGACCCGCCGCGCGCGGCGGTCGAGGTCGCTCGGCACGGCGCGCTCCAGGACCACAAGGGCATGCGGCCGGAAGTAGCCGTCCCACAGGGTCACGGCGCTCGCCATCGCGGCCGCGCCGATCGGTCCGGGCGCCCGGGTCGCCGGCCCCTCCGACCACGTCAGCAGGTCCAGCGCCGCGGCGAGGCGGACCACGTTCTGCGCACCGTGGCCGAGCCACGCCGCCTCCGGTCCCTCGGCGTCGACGGTCGCGCGATGCAGCCGGGCGAGAAACTTCTCGAGCGCGGCGAGCGCCGGACCTTCGAGCTCCAGCACCAGCGGTCCCGCCGAGCCGCGCGCCTGCTCCTCGATGCGTTGCAGCATGCGCGTCGAATCGTCGGTCTTGCTGAGGCGGCGCTCGCCGAACGGGCAGAACGGCGCGGGCTGCGGCCAGGCGTAGAGGAAGCGGGCAGCGAGGCCGGGATCGGCGCCGTCGATTTGCGCCAGCTGCTCGGGCTCCAGGGTGCCCAGGATGCCGACGGCGAAGCGCTCGAGGCTGAGCGCCGGCAAGGTTAGTGGCCGCGCCGACCAGGCCCGCCGCCATGACGCGCAATCGGCGGGATGGCGGCCGAGGCCCGCCAGCCAGGCCGAGGGCTGGTCGCGCCACAGCAGGACGCCGCGCGGGTTGGCCGCGACGATGCGGGCCAGCTCGGCGATCGCCTCCTTGTCCGGGCCTTTGTCCGTGGGCGTGTCGACGACGATCCGCCCGGCGGCGGCGCGCTCGATGGTCAAAAGCATCTGGCGCAGGCGCTCGAGCACGCCGGCCGCGCCGCTGGCGCATGAGCCGACCAGCGCCTGCCAGAACACCAAGGGCTCGCTCCATTCGGGCGTGACGCGGATCTCGACGCCGGCGCCGCAGCCGCCGGCGACCGCGGCTAAAAGACCCTGGGCGACATAGTCGATCGGCGCGCCCAGCCCGCGCGCCCGGTCGGCCGCCCAGGCGCGCCAGGCGGGCGGCAAGACCTCGGCCGGGAAGGCGGGGACGACGCCGCGGCCGCCGGCCAGCAGGCGCTCGTCGAGGGCAGGCCACGTCGCCGCCTCCGCGTCTGCTACGGGATCGGGGCGTGCTTCGAGCACGGCGGCGGTTGTCATGGGGTGTCTCCTTCAGCCGGGGCGGGGGAATAATTGGGCTCCGGGGCCGGGGTGCGCTCCAGCCAGTCCCGGCGGCGGCGGTTGCGCAGCCAGAAGAGGCAGGCGCGGACGTCGGGCGGGACATGCACCGTGTGCTTGACCTGCAGCGCCTTGCCGTCATGGATGAAAATCTTCTCGGTTGCGTAGTCGTACCCCATGGCGCGCTGGAAGAGCCGGCGCGCCATAGCGGCGTCGGCGGCTGCGCGGCCGTCGCGCACCGCCCGGGCGAAGCCCGGATGCGCCAGCAGCCAGTCGTCGAGCGTGCGCCGCGATACCTGGAAGAAGCCGGCCAGCTGGTCGTCGGTGGCGCCCAGCAGGCAATAGTTGTGCGCGGTCGCGGCGTGCTGCTCGCGGCAGGCGGTGGGGCGTTCCGGACTCTCCATGGCGAACCTCCTCGTCGACGCCGAAGCCAGGCAGCCGGCTTTGCGCTCTCCGGGGAACAAAATAAGAACTTAAGCCCGGCTTGGCAATAGGAGAAGTAAGAATAATTGAAATTTTACTTTTTGCGCTCCGCGACCGGGGGATTTGTCTCCGTGGTGATGCACTGGCTGGGATGCTTCGGGGCCACAGCGATATTATCGCTTGCTCTGCATCGAAATTAGGCGATATTATCGCCCGTGAAAACGATCATCCTGACCCTGAGCGCCGCGAAGGATCTCGACTCCCTTCCCCGAGAAGGACGCGAGCGGGTGGAAGCCGGGCTCCACCGCTATGCCCTGAGCGGCCAAGGCGACGTGAAGGCCCTTCAAGGCCGCGCCGGCTACCGGCTGCGCATCGGCAGCTACCGGGTGATCTTCGACGAGGATGCAACCACCATTTTGGCGATCTACATCGGCCGCCGGACCACGACGACTTACAGGAGGAGCTGACCGCATGAGTGGACCACAGATCATTCGCACTCCCAGTGGGGAAGAGCTCGTCGTGCTGCCTCGCGCCGAATATGAGGCACTTCTCGAGCGCGCCGCCCACGATGCCGAGGATGCCGACGACGTCGCCATGTACGATGCCAGGAAGGCCGAGCTGGCCGCCGGCGGCGCCGTGCTCCCTCCGGAGGTCAGTGCCGCAATTCTTCGAGGCGACAGCCGGCTGAAGGCTATTCGCAACTGGCGTGGCCTGACGCAAATGTATTTGGAGTTCAAGACAGACATCGGACAGGGTTATCTGTCCGATCTCGAGAACGGGCGCCG
>JAFAKN010000282.1 GCA_019235415.1 Alphaproteobacteria bacterium | reverse complement strand
CCACGACCTCGGCGAACGGGCGCGCGGGCGGTGCGGTCCAATACGGGTCGCCCGGCTGAGGCTGGGCGGCGATGTCGAGCAGTACCGCGGAATCCCGCACCGAGCGGCTGACGACGTGGCCGCAGGAGAAGCCGCCCCAGCCCTCGTCCTTCGGCGCGTAGGAGACGAGGCCGCGCGACGGCTTCAGCCCGAAGAGCCCGCAGCACGAGGCCGGGATGCGGATCGAGCCGCCGCCGTCGCTGCCGTGCGCCATCGGCACGACGCGTGCCGCAACCGCGACCGCCGCACCGCCCGACGATCCGCCTGACGTGCGCTCGGGGTCCCACGGATTGCGCGTGACGCCGGTGAGCGACGTCTCGGTCGACGGCGCCATGCCGAACTCGGGGGTCGTGGTCTTGCCGAAGATCGCAAGCCCGGCCTGCTTGTAGCGCTCGACCAGAGTCGAATCCTGCGCGGCCGGCGGCGTGTTGCGCAGCAGCCGCGAGCCGGCCCAGCTCGGCGTGCCGGCCAGCGCCACGATCTCCTTCAGCAGGAAGGGCACGCCGTGGAACGGGCCGTGCGGCAAGCCTTCGGCGATCGCCGCCTCGGCACGCTCGGGAAACAGTTGCGAGATCGGGTTGAGTCGCGGCTGCACGGCGCGCGCCCGCGCAACGGCCTCGTCCAGCAGCTCGCGGGGACTGGCCTTCCTGGTCGCGACCAGCTCGGCGAGCGCCAGGCCATCGCAGTCTTCATAGGAGCTCATGCCAACACCGTGCCCGTCGCCAAGGCAAACCACAACTGCCGCGACGACCGCCGCGCCGCCCTGTAGGCTCCGCAAGCACCAGAGGGAGGGAACCACGATGTCCTTGGCAGGAAATCTCGGCGCGACGCCGGCAGCGCCGCCGATCGCCTTCACCAACTGCGCCGTGATGGCGATGGCTCCGGCGGCCGAGAGCGGGCATCAGCCGCACGCCCATGCGCGGCGGCGCGAGGTCGTGGTCAACGGCAAGCGGGTCAAGACCATCGACGTGCACGCCCATTGCTGCGTGCCGCGGGCCATGGCGCTGATCAACCATCCGCTCGAGGCGCCGGGTCTGCTGATGGACGACACCAGCACGCGCATCGCGGCGATGGACGCGCAGGGCATCGACGTCGAGGCGCTCAGCATCAATCCCTACTGGTACAAGGTCGAGCGCGACGTGGCGGCCGAGCTGATCCGCGTCCAGAACGAGACCCTGGTCGAGTTCTGTGCCGCCAACCCCGACCGGTTCGTGGCTTTCGCCACCGCCGCGCTGCAGCATCCCGAGCTCGCCGCCGAGCAGGTCGAGCATGCCGTGAAGCGACTGGGCTTCCGCGGCGTCGGCGTGGGCGGCAGCGTCGCCGGCGAGGAGCTCGCCAACCCGCGCTTCCACCCGTTCTGGGCCAAGTGCGAGGAGCTCGGCGTCCTGGTCTTCATGCATCCGCTGGGCACGCGCGAGCTCGAGGGCAGCGGCCGGCTGGGCGGCAGCGGTCTTCTGACCAACACCATCGGCAATCCGCTCGAAACCACGATCGCGCTGTCGCACCTGATCTTCGAGGGCACGCTCGATCGCTTCCCGGGATTGAAGATCTGCGCCGCGCACGGCGGCGGCTTCCTGCCGTCCTACGCCAACCGATCGGACGCCGTGATCCGCACCTTCCCCAACCGCGTCGGGCCGTTGCCCAAGAAGCAGCCGACCGCCTACCTCAAGGACGGCCAGCTGTTCTTCGACACCATCGTGTTCACGCCCGAGGCGCTGCGCCACCTGATCGCCGAGAGCGGCCCCGGCCAGATCATGATCGGCACCGACTATCCCTTCCCGTGGACCAGCACCGAGATCGACCTGGTGCTCGGCACGCCGGGCCTCAGCGACGACCAGCGCGTCGCGATCCTCGGCGGCACGGCGGCCAAGCTCCTGGGGATCAAGTAGGAGATCAAGTAGGCCCCCTCACCAGAAGTCGCTGAAATCCTTGATGCCGGCGCCGGTCGGCGCCGACAGGGTCACGATCCGCGCGTTGGGGCTCTGGGCATGGCGGTATTTCGGCCAGCCCTTGTGCCGCGGCAGCACGGTGAGCTGGGTCCCCGAATTGGGGCTGTGCCTGGCACTGGCGATGTAGGCCGTGAGGCTCAGCCGGTAGCGGCCCATCCGCCACGAGAACTGGTTGGCGGGATTGTGGCCGCCATTGCCCCACGCCTTCTTCTGCAGGCCTTTTATCGAGACGACGAGGAAGACCACGATGCCGGCCTTGTGCAGCTCGTCGGTCTCTTCCTCCTCGATCAATTTCAGGTCGATGTCCGACAGGCCGGGTGTCGCGGGAAAGCCGTCCTGCGGCTTGTAGGGGTGCGAATGGAATTCGCCGATCAGCTGCGCCGAGGGCCAGAACGCCGGCACCACCTCGCTCAGCTTCTCGCGATACTCGGTCGACGGCAGGACCCACGAGTGCGCCGTCTTGGCGTGGCCGTCGATCGTCGCATGCTCGATCGAGTAGATCCACGAATCGCGGTCCGAGCTGATCTTGTGGCCCCACAGAAGCCCGTAGCTCTCGTTCCATCGCGCCGAGTTGCCCTTGCCCGGCGCCTGCCGCGGAACGTCGTAGGCGGCGATGGTCGCCAGGGTCATATGCATGAAGGCCGCTTCGCTCACGCGCACGAGATACTTCCGGGCTGCCATTTCGTCCGTACGCGCTCCTTCTCGCCGGTCCCTTGCCGGCGGCGGACTCAAGCAAGCTGGCCGCCTTGCGTCCATGCCGCGTGACGCCACGGAAGCGTAAGCGCATTGCCATATGGTTCG
>JAFAKN010000277.1 GCA_019235415.1 Alphaproteobacteria bacterium | reverse complement strand
ACGCGCCCAATGCCCATGGCCAACGGGAAGGCATTACTGACTGGGACGATCGCTCACCGGCCAAGGCGCGATGTCCAGCCAAGTGCTCTGGTACGTGGCGCCTTCGCCCATGTCGGTGTAGCGGTCGGAGCACAGCATGTTGATGGTACCAGAGACGGTCTCGCTGGTCGGCCGCTGCCCCGGCACGAGCACCACGCCCGGCTGGATCTCGTCGTTCACCTGCAACACCAATCCGATTTCGCCGCGGTCGTTGAACAGGCGCACGGTGTCGCCCGCCTTCAGGCCGCGCTGGGCGGCGTCCGCCGGGTTGAGAATGCAGAACGGCTTGCCTTCGCGCTGGCGCAGGAAGCTCACGCCGGAGAAGGCGGTATGGGCCTGGAAATACCCCGGCGCGGTCAGCAACCGCAGCGGCCACTTCTTCGCATCTGCCGCTTCGATCGGATCTTCGGTCCAGTCCGGCATCGGCGGCAGACCCTGCTTGGCAAGCTGCTCGGAGTAGAACTCGAGCTTGCCCGAGGGCGTCTTGAACGGCTGGCCCGGCCAGTCGTGCGCAATATGGATCGGCTCGCCTGCGAACAGCTTTTCCCGGTTGGCCTGCGCCGCCGGTCCCGTCGCGCCCTTGAACAGCTCGAGCGCCGCCTCCTTGGGCGGCAGGGTGAAGACGCGGTCGTTCAGGCCCATGCGCTTGGCCAATGCCTGTGCCACGTCGAAGTTGGAACGTGCCTCGCCGCGCGGCTTGGCCGCCTGCTGGCCCCATTGCATCCAGTAGGCGCCGTAGGCGCGGTAGAGGTCGTCGGTCTCGAGATAGCTCGCGGCCGGCAGGACGATGTCGGCGTAGCGGGCGGTGTCGGTCAGGAAGGGGTCGTGGACGACGGTGAACAGGTCCTCCCGGGCAAGCCCTTGGCGCACCTTGTGCGCTTCGGGGCAGGTCACCGACGGGTTGTTGGCGGACACGTAGAGGGCACGGATCGGCGGGTCGCGCATCTCAAGCAACGCTTCTCCCAGCCTCAAGTGATTCACCAGGCGCGTGCTGGCCGGGCCGGAGGGCCTGCGAATCGCCGCATAGTTCAGGTCGCACGAGGCAGCGGTCAGGAGGAGGGCGCCGCCGCCCTTGACGTCGTAATGCCCGCTGACACCGGGCAGCAGCGCCACGGTGCGCAACGCCTGGCCGCCCTGCGCCAGGCGCGTCATTCCTTCGCCCAGGCGGATCAGCGCCGCCTTGGCGCGACCATACATCGCCGCCAGCTTCTCGATGTCGGCAACGGCGAGGCCGGTGATCTCGGCAGTCCGCGCCGGCGTGAACTTGGGCAGGATCTCGCGCTCGACCTGGTCGAAGCCCAGCGTGCGCCGGGCGATGTACTCTCGGTTGGCCAGCCCGTCGCGCACCAGGATGTGCATGACGCCGAGTGCCAACGCCGCGTCGGTGCCGATGCGGATCGGCAGATAGAGATCGGCCTGCTTGGCGCTGCGGGTACGGCGCGGATCGATCACCACGATCGGCATGCCGCGCTTCTTCTTCTGCTCCTCGGCCAGCGCCCAGAAGTGCACGTTGGTGGCGGCGAGATCGGCACCCCAGGCGATCACCAGGTCGGAGTGCACGACCGATTCCGGATCGGCGCCGCCAACCGGTCCCACCGTGACGTCCCATGCCGTCTCGCAGCAGGTGTCGCACACGGTGCCGGCCTGCAGGCGGGAGGTGCCGAGCGCATGGAACAGGCCGAGCACCAGGCCGCGGTTCAGCAGGCCCTGATGCGCGGAGTAGGCGTAGCCCAGCACGGCCAGCGGCCCGCTCTCGCCGATGATCGCCTTCCAGCGCTCGGTGACCTCGTCGAGCGCCTCATCCCAGCGGATCGACTTGAACTGCCCGGAACCTTTCGGGCCGTCGCGCCGGAGCGGCGTCAGGACGCGCTCCGGCGAGTTCACCAGGTCGGCGTCGCGGTTGACCTTGCCGCAGGCGAAGCCCGCCGTGTAGGGGTGGTCGGGGTCGCCCTGAACGCGCACGAGCTTGCCATCGTCGACATGCGCGATCAGCGAGCACATGTCGGGACAGTCGTGGGCACAAACGACTCGAACGGACTTCACGCACCGCCTCCTCTTCGTTCCTCCCCACGCAGTGGGGAGGTGGCGCCGTCTTGCGGCGTCGGAGGGGTCATGACCCCTCCGTCCGCTACGCGGCCACCTCCTCAGCATAGCTGGGAAGGCAGAAAAGAGGCGCTACTTCTTCTTGGCGGCAACCCTACCCTTGCCAGGGGCGGCGGCCTCGGGCTTGGCGCCGCTCGACTTGGTGCCCGCACCCATGCTGCTGGTCATCCCGAACCGGTCCTTGAAGCGCTGCACGCGGCCGCCGCGATCGACGGTCTGGCGCACGCCGGTCCAGGCCGGGTGGGTCTTGGGATCGATGTCGAGGCGCATGGTGGCGCCTTCCTTGCCCCAGGTCGACCGGGTCTCGAACGAGGTGCCGTCGGTCATCACCACGGTGATCTTGTGGTAGTCGGGGTGGGTCTTCTCTTTCATGACTATCTCCAGCGCAAGCGTTGGCCGATTGCCGACCGGCCGGGCGCGACAAGGGCGCGGGTATACAGGTCCACCGGCGCTGGGACAAGCAGGCAGGGGACATGCGGCCACACCCCCTGTTGTTTGCGGTCTTTTGCGGCGCTAGACCGAATTTGCCCATGACCGATTTAGCCTTCGAAACCCTCGCCGACAGCCTCCTCGCCACCCTCGAAGAGGCTTTGGGCGACCACGCCGACGCCGAACTGCAAGGCGGGGTGCTGAACATCGACGCCGACGGCGGGACGTGGGTGATCAACAAACATGCACCGACCCAGCAGATCTGGCTGAGTTCACCCAAGAGTGGCGCCCGGCATTACGCGCTCGACCGCGTATCCGGACAATGGAAAGATACGCGCGGAGGCCCCGACCTGCTGGCGCTGCTGTCAGCAGAGCTCGGCGTCTCACTGGACGAGCATCAGCGATGAACCGCTTCAGCGGCCTGAATTTTCTCCGCCCCTACCTCTTGCCTTACAAGAGTCGGGCCGTGCTGGCTTTGCTGTCGCTGATCGTGGCGGCCGGCACCGTGCTCGCGTTCGGTGCCTGCCTGCGCGCCCTGATCGATCGTGGTTTCACCCAGGGCCGTCCGGATATCCTGAACTATGCGCTCGCTTCGCTCTTGGTCGTGGCGCTGGTGCTGGCGCTCGCCTCGGGTGCCCGCTTCTACCTCGTGTCGTGGCTCGGCGAGCGGGTGGTGGGTGACCTCCGGCGCGACCTGTTCGCCCATGTCCTGCGGCTGGGGCCGGCGTGGTTCGAGATCAAGCACTCGGGCGACGTCATGAGCCGTATCTCGGCCGACGCCCAGCTGCTCGAGCAGGTGATCGGCTCGTCGGCCTCGGTCGCCTTGCGCAACATGCTGATGTGCGTGGGCGGCGTGGTCATGCTGGTGATCACCAACCCCAAGCTTGCCCTGCTGGTGCTCGCCATCGTGCCTCTCGTGGTGGCGCCGATCATCGTGTTCGGCCGCAAGGTGCGGGCGCTGTCGCGCGAGGCGCAGGCCCGCATGGCCGAGATGGTGGCGCAGGGCGCCGAGACCCTGGACGCGGTGCGCACCGTGCAGGCCTTCGCTCAGGAGGAACGGGCCGCCGAGCGCTTCGGGGAGGCGACCGAGCGCGCCTTCGTGGCGGCCTGCCGGCGCGTCAGCCGGCGCGCCGCCATGACCACGCTGGTGATCTTCATCGTGTTCGCCGCCGTGGGCTTCCTGCTGTGGATCGGCGGCCAGGACGTCTTGAGTGGCCGCATCAGTGCCGGCGACCTGTCGGCCTTCGTGTTCTACGCCGTGCTGGTGGCGAGCTCCGGCGGGGCCATCAGCGAGACCATCGGCGATCTGCAGCGCGCCGCCGGCGCCGCCGAGCGCCTGGCCGAGCTGCGCGCCGAGCCGCCGGCCATCAGCGAACCGGCGCAGCCCAAGCCGCTGCCGCGACCGGTGCAGGGGCGGGTGCGTTTCCAGGACGTCTCCTTCCGCTACCCGACGCGGCCCGAGTCGCTTGCCCTGGAGCACTTCGAGCTCGAGGTCGCGCCGGGCGAGACGGTGGCGGTCGTGGGCCCCTCCGGCGCCGGCAAGACCACCGTCTTCAACCTTCTGCTGCGGTTCTACGACCCCGAGGCGGGCGCGATCCGGATCGACGGCGTCGACATAAGCGAGCTCGCCTTCGCCGACCTGCGCCATTCCATCGCCATGGTGCCGCAGGAGCCGGTCCTGTTCAGCGCCTCGGTCGCCGACAACATCCGGTTCGGCCGTCCCGGCGCTTCCGATGGCGACGTGAAGGCTGCCGCCGAGGCAGCGTCCGCGCTGGGCTTCGTCGCGGCTCTGCCGGAGGGATTCGGCACCCACCTCGGGGCGCGCGGCGTCCGTCTATCGGGCGGCCAGCGCCAGCGCATCGCCATCGCCCGCGCGCTCCTGTGCGATCCGGCGATCCTGCTGCTCGACGAGGCGACCAGCGCCCTCGACGCCGAAAGCGAGCAGGCCGTGCAGCAGGCGCTCGACCGCATCATGCACAAGCGCACGACCTTGGTGATCGCCCATCGCCTGGCCACCGTGCAGAAGGCCGACCGCATCGTGGTGATCGACCAGGGGCGCGTGGTCGACATCGGCCGGCACGCCGACCTCGTCCGCCGCGACGGCCTCTACCAGCGCCTGGCCGAGCTGCAGTTCAACCTGCCCGCCGCCGCCGAGTAGTTGACGGATGGCCTGCGTAAGACAATATCTTACCTCTATGAAGACCACCATTTCGTCCAAAGGCCAACTCGTCCTGCCGGCTGCAATCCGGCAGCAGGACGACATTCAGCCCGGACAAGAATTCGAGATCGAGCGCCTCGACCGCGGCGACTATCGGTTGAGGAGATGCGCGCCCGTGCCAAACGAAGGCGTGGTCGATTGGCTTCTGGCGTGCCCAGTCAAGGATTTCTTCGTGCCGTTGGACTCTGAGTCCACGGACACCCTGTGAGGTACTTGGTCGACGCAAACGTTCTGAGCGAGCCGACGAAGGTCTCACCCGAAACGCGGGTTATTGATTGGTTGCGACGTAACGAGGCCGAAATGGCCGTCGACCCGATCATTGTCGGGGAGATACGGCTCGGCATCCTCCAGCTCCCGTTGGGGAGAAAGCGTAGCGGACTGCAACAGTGGTTCGAAAGCGGGGTCCGGCGACTTGCTTGCCTACCGTGGGAGCGGGAGACGGGTTTGCGATGGGCGCAGTTGCTTGCAAGCCTACGCCGAGACGGCAAGGCGATGCCGATCAAGGACAGCCTGATCGCGGCCACTGCATTGGTGCACGAGCTTGCAGTCGTGACCCGCAATCGCGCCGACTTCGAGAAGGCCGGGGTTCGAATCCTCAATCCGTTTGCGGCTTAGCGTCGTGAAGACGGCGCAGCGCGCGGCGCATGATCTTGCCGGTGGTGGTGAGCGGCAGTTCGGCGACGAACTCGACCGCGCGGGGATACTCGTGGGCGGCGAGACGCGTCTTCACGAAGTCGGCGAGGTCGGCCTTGAGCGCGTCGGTGCCGGCGATCTCGGGCCGCAGCTGCACGAATGCCTTGACGATCTCGGTGCGCAGTCGGTCGGGCACGCCCACGACCCCGACCATGGCGACGGCGGGATGCTTCATCAGGCATTCCTCGATCTCGCCCGGACCGATGCGGTAGCCGGCCGAGGTGATGACGTCGTCGTCGCGGCTCTTGAAGTACACGTAGCCGTCCCCGTCCATGCGGCCAAGGTCGCCGGTCAGAAGCCAGTGGCCGGCGAACTTGGCGCGCGTCCCCTCGGGATTGCGCCAGTACTCAAGCATGACGATGGGATCGTCGCGCCAGCCGGCGATCTGCCCTTCGGTGCCGGTCGGCAGGATGTGGCCTTGGCCATCGACGATCGCGACCTTGCGGCCGGGGCAGGGGCGGCCGCACGAGCCCGGCCGCACCTCGAACCAGTCCGGCGCGTTCAGCAGCATCAGGTTCATCTCGGTCTGGCCGTAGCCTTCCGAGATCGTCGTGCCGAAGGTCTCGCGACCCCACGACAGCAGCTCCTCGCCCATCGCCTCGCCGCCGGTGCTGACGGCGCGAAGATCGTACTGCCAATGCTGTCGCGGATTGGAGACCTGCCGCATCATCTTCAGCGCCGTCGGCGGGATGAAGGCGACCCCGATCTTGTGCCGCTCGAGCAGAGCGAAGGCGCGCTCGGGGTCGAACTTGGCGAAGCGGTGCGCCACCACCGGCGTGCCGTAGAACCATGCCGGGAACAGCGCGTCGAACAGGCCGGCGATCCACGCCCATTCGGCCGGTGTCCACATCACCTCGTTGCCCTGCGGCCAGTGGTCGAGCCACTGCTCGACCGGCGGGATCGAGCCGATCAGGACGCGATGGGCATGCAGCGCCCCCTTGGGTTGGCCGGTCGTGCCCGAGGTGTAGATCAGCAACGCCGGATCCTCAGCCAGCGTGTCGACAGTCGCGAAGTGGTCGGACGCGCGCTCGAGCAGCCTGTGCCAATCGAGGAATGCCGCACCATGCGCGCCGGCGCCGATCACGATCAGCGTCTTGAGATGCGGCAGCCGATCGCGCACCGCCAGCACCTTGGCGAGCTGGCTCATGTCGGTAATCAACGCCGAAGCCCCGGCGTTGGCGAGGCGATACTCGAGCGCTTCCTCGCCGAACAAGGTGAACAGCGGCAGCACGATGGCGCCCATGCGGTAGCCGGCGAGGTGGCAGATCGTGAGCTCCGCACTCTGGCTCAGGAACACGCCGATCCGGTCGCCCTTGTGGATACCTTCGTTGGCGAGCGCATTGGCAAGTCGCGAGCTGGCGCGCAACAGTTGGCCGAAGGTCCAATGACGAACGCCGCCATCTGCTTGCTCGACGATCAGCGCCAGCGCTTCCGCAGGATGGCGCTCGCAGAGCGCGCGACCCATGTTGAAGCGCTCGGGCCTGGGCCAGCGGAAACGCCGCATCGCTTCTTCGTAGGGAACGCCACGCGGGATCATTGCGCTGTCACTCTATGGCAGGTGGACCATCCACTTCCAGCGGGGGTATCCTGAGCCATGTCGCCCGACGACCACGCTTACGCACCCGCGGCGCGCGGCAAGTCCGCCGAATCGGGCATCACGATCGTCCCGTCGGTCTGCCCGCACGACTGCACCAGCACGTGCGCGCTCGATGTCGAGCGGCTGAGCCGCACCCGCATCGGACGCGTTCGCGGCTCGATGCGCAACGATTACACCGCCGGCGTGATCTGCGAGAAGGTCGCGCGCTACGCCGAGCGCATCCATCATCCCGATCGCTTGTTGAAACCACTGCGCCGGGTCGGGCCCAAGGGATCCAGGCAGTTCGCGGAGATCTCGTGGGCCGATGCTCTCGACATTGTGGCCGAGCAGTTCATCGCCAAGGCCCGCCAGCACGGTGCTGAGTCGGTGTGGCCGTACTTTTACGCCGGCACCATGGGCCTGGTGCAGCGCGACGGCATCAACCGGCTGCGGCACGCGATGAAATACTCGCGCTGGTACTCGACGATCTGCGTCATGCTCTCCGATACCGGCTGGATCGCCGGTGTCGGCGCCAAGCGCGGCGCCGACGTGCGTGAGGTCGACGAGCATTCCGACCTGGTGGTGATCTGGGGCGGCAATCCGGTGAACACCCAGGTCAACGTCATGACCCACGCCATGCGCGCCAAGAAGCGCGGGGCGAAGCTGGTCGTGGTCGATCCCTATCGCACCGGCACGGCCGAGCAGGCCGACATCCATCTCGCGGTGCGGCCGGGCACCGACGGCGCGCTGGCGGTCGGAGTCATGCATGTCCTCTTCAAGGAGGGGTATGCCGACTGGGACTACATGCGGCGCTATACCGACGTGCCGGAAGAGCTGGCCGCGCACGTCGCGACGCGGACGCCGCAGTGGGCGTCGAACATCACCGGCCTCAGCGTCGACGAGATCGTTTCCTTCGCGCGGCTCTATGGTCGGACCAAGGCCTCGTTCATCCGCTGCCATCACGGCTTCAGCCGCAGCCGTAATGGCGCGGCCAACATGCATGCCGTGACCTCGCTGCCGGCCATCACCGGCGCCTGGAAATACAAGGGCGGTGGCGCGCTGTACGGCCATACCGGCATGTACCCCATCCGCAGGACGCTGATCGAAGGCCTCGACATGGTCGACCCCTCGATCCGCGAGCTCGACCAGTCGCGGCTCGGCCCGATCCTGACCGGCGATCGTGAGGCACTGAAGGATGGTCCGCCGGTCACCGCGCTTTTGATCCAGAACACCAACCCGGCAATGGTTTGCCCCGAGCTCGACAAGGTGCATCGCGGGCTGGCGCGCGAGGACCTGTTCACCTGCGTGCACGAGCAGTTCCTGACCGAGACCGCGGCCTTCGCCGACATCGTGCTGCCGGCCACCATGTTCCTCGAGCACGACGACTTCTACACCGCCAGCGGCCACACTTTCTTCCAGGTCACCAAGGCGGTGATCGATCCGCCCGGCGAATGCCGCGAGAACCACTACGTGATCTGCGAGCTCGCCAAGCGACTCGGAGCGAAGCACCGGGGCTTCGACATGACAGCCTGGGAGATCATGGATGAGTCGCTCAAGGCCTCGGGGATGTGGGACGCCGAGACCAACTGGCGGGAGGGCGGCCAGGATTTCCATCTCGGCTTCGAGACCTCGCACTTCCTCGACGGCTTTCCGTGGCCTGACAAGAAGTACCGGTTCAAGCCCGACTGGGCAGCACTCAGCCCGCGCGGCAAGCAGATGCCGAGCCTCCCGGACCATTTCGACGTCATCGACAACGCCACCGCGGACAAGCCTTTCCGGATGGTCGCGGCGCCGGCGCGGACGTTCCTCAACTCGACCTTCACCGAGACGCCCAGCAGCCAGCGGCGCGAGGTGCGGCCGACAGTGATGATGAACCCGGAGGACTGTGCTGCGCTCGGCTTCGCCGAAGGCGACCGGCTGGAGATCGGCAACGACCGCGGCAGCACCGTGGTGCACTGCAAGCCAAAGGCGGGCCAGCAGCGCGGCGTCGTGGTGGTCGAGGGCATCTGGCCGAACCGGAACTTCGAAACCGGCATCGGCATCAA
>JAFAKN010000276.1 GCA_019235415.1 Alphaproteobacteria bacterium | reverse complement strand
AGGTTGCCGCACATGGCGTTCACCGAGTCGGTGAGGTCCTTCCAGGTGCCGGCCACGCCGGGCACGATCGCCTGGCCGCCGAGCTTGCCTTCGGTGCCGACCTCGCGCGCCACGCGGGTCACTTCCGAGGCGAACGAACGCAGCTGGTCCACCATGGTGTTGATGGCTTCCTTGAGCTGCAGGATCTCGCCGCGCACGTCGACGGTGATCTTGCGCGACAGGTCGCCGTTGGCCACCGCGATGGTGACGTCGGAGATGTTGCGCACCTGGGCGGTGAGGTTGTTGGCCATCGAGTTGACGCTCTCGGTCAGCTCGCGCCACACGCCGGTCACCTCGCTCACCTTGGCCTGGCCGCCGAGCTTGCCCTCGGTGCCGACCTCGCGCGCCACGCGGGTCACCTCGGAGGTGAACACCGAAAGCTGCTTGATCATGGTGTTCACGATCGTCGCCGCGCGCAAAAACTCGCCTTTGAGCGGTCGGCCATCGACGTCGAGCCGCACCGTCTGCAACAGGTCGCCCTGGGCCACGGCGCCGATCACGCGCGTCACTTCGGTGGTCGGCCACACGAGGTCGTCGATCAGGCTGTTGACCGAGCTCTCCATCTCGCCCCAGA
Source organism: Alphaproteobacteria bacterium (assembly GCA_019235415.1). Lineage (GTDB taxonomy): Bacteria > Pseudomonadota > Alphaproteobacteria > Reyranellales > Reyranellaceae > Reyranella. Next base: position 10,531 of record JAFAKN010000276.1, on the reverse strand, counting down.
CGGCGGTCGAGATGCCGAACTTGACGCGCTGGCGGGTGCGGCCCTGCTCGCCCACGGTCTTGCCGATGCGCTCGAGCTGCTGGGCCATGTTCTGATTCGCACCGACGATCTCGTTGAACAGCACCGAGATGCGGCCCAGCGGGCCGTCGCGGCCGGTCGGCAGGCGCACCGAAAAGTCGCCGGCGCGCATCGCGGCCATGGCTTCTTCGAGCTCGTGGAGGTCGTCGGGAAAGCTGCCGTTCGACGCTGCGGTTCGCCGAGGCGGGGTGGGGGTGGAGACTCCGCTGTTCGAAACGACGGCGGTCTCGATGTCTGCGGTCATGGCTCGCTCACCCCTGCTGAATGTTCAATTCCCGCGGGGCAAAGCGAACAGGAGAAGATGCCTCCCCCCAGGAAGCGATCGTCCCCCAACGTGCTCACCTTCCCCCGCACGCGCAAAGGAACGCCGATCGTTGCTCGTAAGTTGCATCATTCTGGTGACTTTTATGCTGGTCAGACCACGGACTGACCTATAAGCACATGCCCTCAATGGAGATTGTCCGGACCGACCAAACCGACGCGCCGGGCGGGGCGGAGCGCGTCTTCACCTTCTTTCGCGACCAGCTGCTGGCGGGGTCGCTGAAGGCCGGCGACCGGCTGCTGGCCGAACGCGACCTGGCGCTGGCGCTGGGCGTCAGTCGCCCGGTGCTGCGCGAGGCGTTGCGTTCACTCGCGATCCTGGGGCTGCTCGACATCCGGCAAGGCCGCGGCGCCTTCGTGCGCAGTGCCGACGCCGCGGTGCTGGGCCAGGCGCTCACCCTGTGCCTCGCCCCCGAGCCCAACATCCTGGACGACGTTCTGCAGGCCCGCATCGCCATCGAGTGCCAGGCCATCCGGCTCGCCTGCGAGCGCGCCGCCGACCGCGACTTGCAGTCGATCGCCGCGTTGCTCGACGCACTGGTCGACTCGCTCGACGACCCCAAACGGGGCGGGCAGGCCGACTATGCCTTCCATCTCGCCCTCGTGCGGGCAAGCGGCAGCGGCGCGTTGATGAAGATCTACGAAGCGATCGCGCCGCTGCTCATGCGCAGCCACGTCGAGCGCCGACGCGACACCTTCCGCGAGCCCGCCATCACCTCGGGCCTCGTCGAGGCGCATCGACAGGTGTTCGTGGCGCTGGCCGAGCGCGATCCCGATGCCGCCGAGCGGCGGCTGCGCGAGCATTTCCGCATCGGCGACGAGCTGCGTCGCAAGACCCTGATCTCCAGCTACCAAGCGAAAGGCAAGCGCTCATGAAGATCGTCGTCGGATCGGACCACGCAGGCTTCCCGATGAAGGCCGAGTTGCTGTCGTTCCTGCGCGAGCTCGGCCACGAGGTCGAGGATGTCGGCTCCCACGACCCGAATCCCGTCGACTTCCCCGACATCGCCCGCAAGGTCGCCGACGCCATCACCTCGGGACGCGCCGAGCGCGGGTTGATGGTGTGCGGCACCGGCGTCGGCGCCTCGATCGGCGCCAACAAGATGAAAGGCATCCGCGCCGCCGTGTGCCACGACGTGCACTCGGCGCACCAATGCGTCGAGCACGACGACGTCAATGTCATGTGCATCGGCGCACAGATCGTCGGCCCATGGCTCGCCAAGGACCTGATCGCCGCATACCTCAACGCGAAATTCTCGACGGCGGAGGAATTCCGCCGCCGCGTCGCCAAGCTCGCGGCGATGGATGCGGATCGCTAGTTTCGAATATCGTCAACTGGAGGAAACGATGAAGAGGGTTTTGGTCGCCGTCGCGATGGTCGCGCTGGCCGGCATGAGTCTGGCGCAGGCCGCCAACGCCGATCAGCTCGACGACATCAAGAAAGCTGGCAAGATCCGGATCGCGGTCGACCTCGGCGTGCCACCCTACGGCATGACCGACGACAAGATGCAGCCGAGCGGCTCCGACATCGAGACCGCGCAGGCGCTGGCCAAGGACTGGGGGCTGGAGTTCGAGCACGTGCCGACCACCGGCGCCTCGCGCATCCCCGCACTGCAGACCGGCAAGGCGGACCTCGTGATCTCGACGCTCTCTATTACGCCGGAGCGCGCCAAGGTGATCGACTTCTCGCTGGGCTATGCCGTGTTGCGCACCGTCATCGCCGCGCCCAAGGGCGTCAACGTCAAGAGCCTTGCCGATCTCGACGGCAAGACCGTCGGCACCGTGCGCGGCACGACGCACGACACGCAGCTCACCAAGGAGGGCCCCAAGGGCATGAAGCTGGTGCGCTACGAGGACGACGCGACCGAGGCGCAAGCCTTCCTGAGCGGCCAGGTCGACATCTTCTCGACCGCCGAGCTTCTGGTGGCGCCGATCGACAAGAAGAACCCGGCGCGTCAGGTCGAGGTGAAGTTCGTGCTCGACACCTTCAAGCTCGCCGTCGGCGTCAAGAAGGACGAGAAGCGCCTCCTCGACGAGGTCAACAAGTGGATCGCGACCAACCTCAAGAACGGCCGCCTGGACGCCATCTACAAGAAATACCACGGCAGCGGCCTGCCCGAGTCGATCCTGAGCCAGCAGGTGCCGCAGTGAAGCGCGCCTCCTTCTTGCGCCTGGTGGCGGGCGCATCCGCCGGATTGCTGGCGCCGGGGGTGGCCGCGCACGCCGACACGCTCGACGACATCAAAAAGGCAGGCAAGATCCGCGTCGCCATCGATCTCGCCATCCCGCCGTTCGGCATGTCCGACGACAAGATGCAGCCGACCGGCTCGGACGTCGACGTGGCCCGGCTGCTCGCCAAGGATCTCGGCGTCGAGCTCGAGATCGTGACGACGACCGGTCCGACGCGCATCCCGATGCTGCAGACCAGCAAGGCCGACCTGGTGATCTCGACGCTGTCGATCACGCCCGAGCGGGCCAAGGTGATCGACTTTTCGGTGCCCTATGCCGACCATCCCTCGGTGGTGGCGGGGCTGAAAGGCGCGCCGATCAGCAAGATGTCCGATCTCGACGGCAAGAAGGTCGCCGTCGTGCGCGGCACGACGCAGGACACCGACCTCACCCAGCAGGCCAAGGGCGCGCAGCTGGTGCGCTACGAGGACGACGCCACGATGGCGCTCGCTTTTGCCTCGGGCCAGGTCGACATCATCGCCACGGCACGCTCGCTCCTGCCGGCGATCAGCAAGAAGAACCCCTCGCGCACGCTCGAGCCCAAGATCACCATGCAGACATTCTATCTCGCGATCGGCCTGCGCAAGGACGAGCCCAAGCTCCTGGCCTGGGTCAACGACTGGGTGAGGGCGAACCTCAGGAACGGCAAGCTGGCCGCGATCTACAAGCAGTATCACGGCATCGACATCCCGACCGAGCAGCTCCTGAAGGCGGGTTCCTGAAGGGGCGCCTGAGGGCTGTGTCCTACAAGTTCGACTTCGCTTTCCTGACCGAGCGCTGGCCCGACTTCGTGGCAGGCGCCTGGCTCACCATCCAGCTCACCGTGCTGTCGATCGCCTTTGGCTTCGCCGTGGGCACGGTGTGCGCGCTGGCGCGGGTCTATGGCGGACCGCTGCTGCGCCGCGTCACCGGCGCGTACGTCGAGACCATCCGCAACACGCCGCTCCTGATCCAGATCTTCATTGTCTATTTCGGCCTCTCCAGCCTCGGCCTGAAGCTGTCGGCCGAGGTCTCGGCGGTGATCGCGCTCACCGTCAACATGGGCGCCTACACCACCGAGATCATGCGCGCCGGCATCCAGTCGATCCAGCGCACCCAGCTCGAGGCGGCCGATTGCCTCGGTCTCACGCGGCTGCAGACCATCCTGCATGTCGTGTTGCTGCCGGCCATGGAACGCGTCTATCCGTCGCTCGCGAGCCAGGGCGTGCTGCTGATGCTGGCCTCGTCGATCACCTCGCAGATCTCGGCCGAGGAGCTCACCGCCACCGCCAACCTCGTGCAGTCCGACACCTATCGCAGCTTCGAGGTCTACATCGTCGTGGCGATCGTCTATCTCGCGCTGTCGGCGCTCTATCGCCTGGCCTTCTGGGCGATCGGGCTGGTGCTGTTCGAGCGCCGCCGCCGGCTGGGGACGGCGCTGTGATCAAGCTCAGCGCCACGCATCTACTCTATCTCGTCGAGGCGGCGCGCTGGACGATCCTGCTGTCGCTGCTCGCCTTCGTCGGCGGCTCGATCCTCGGCCTGCCGCTCGCCGTGATGCGCGTCGCCAAGAGCCGGCTGGTGCGCGTCCTCGCTACAGCCTACATCCAGCTGATCCAGGGCACGCCGCTTTTGATCGTGCTGTTCCTGTCGTACTTCGGACTCGGCATCCTGGGCTACAAGCTGATCCCGCTGGTCGCCGCCGGGCTGGCTCTCACGCTCTATTCGGCGGCGTTCCTGGGCGAGATCTGGCGTGGCTGCATCGAGGCGGTGCCCAAGACCCAATGGGAGGCCTCCGATATACTGGGCCTCAACCGCTTCCAGCAGTACGCCTACGTCGTGCTGCCGCAGGCCCTGCGGATCGCCATTCCGCCCACCGTGGGCTTCATGGTGCAGATCGTGAAGAACACGTCGCTCGCCTCGGTGATCGGCTTCGTCGAGCTGTCGCGCGCCGGCCAGATCGTCAACAACTCGACATTCGAGCCGTTCGTCATCTTCGCCTGCGTCGGCGCCATCTACTTCGTGCTGTGCTACCCGCTGTCGCTGGCGGCGCGCACCTTGGAGAAGAGAGTCCATGTCGGTCGCTGAGCCCATCGTGCTGATCGACAACGTCGTCAAGGAGTTCGGGCCCTTGCGCGTGCTGGACGGCGTCGGCTTCGAGGTGGCGCCCGGCCAGACCGTGGCGATCGTGGGTCGCAGCGGCTCGGGCAAAAGCACGCTGCTGCGCTGCATCGCGGGCCTAGAGACGGTGCAAGCCGGGCGCATCACCGTGTGCGGCCACGAGGTCGGGCTGCCCGGCAGTGCCGCGCGGGCGCAGCTGCGGCGCGACGTCGGGATGGTGTTCCAGAGCTACAATCTCTTTCCCCACCTCACGGTCGAGCGCAACATCACTCTGGCGCTGACGCTGGTGAAGAAGCAGCCCAAGGAGGACGCGCGGCGGCGCGCGGCCGAGGTGCTGGGCATGGTCGGCCTGACCGACAAGCTTTTAGCCTATCCCGAGCAGCTGTCGGGCGGCCAGCAGCAGCGCGTCGCCATCGCCCGCTCGCTCGCCCTGCAGCCGCAAGTCATGCTGTTCGACGAGGTGACGTCGGCACTCGATCCCGAGCTGACCGCGGAAGTGCTGGGCGTCATGGAGGGCCTGGCGCATCGCGGCATGACCATGCTGAGCGTCACCCACGAGATGGGCTTCGCGCGGCGCGTGGCGGACCTCGTGGTGTTCATGCACAAGGGCAAGGTGTGGGAGATCGGCCCGACCGCCGAGCTGTTCGCCAACCCGAAGACGGCGGAGTTCCAGCAGTTCGTCGGCAGCGAGCTGTAGGTCCCGTCGGTCGCGCGAGCACTCCTGTCATCCCGAGCGCAGCGAGGGACCTTTCCTGTTGCCTCAAAGGTCCCTCGGCCTTCGGCATCGGGATGACAGAGGGCCGGCCTAGATGACAGAGGGTCTACGCCAGCGGCGCGACCGAGAGGCCCTTCACGTTGTGGCGCTCGATCAGCTTGGCCACCAGGCCGGAGCGCTTCGCCTGCTCGACGAAGGCCGCCAGATAGCGCGCACCTTCGCCGTTGGCCTTGGCGGTGCCGACCGCCTGCTGCACGGCGGTGAACTGGCCGTCGAGGATCTTTAGTCCGGCCACCTTCTCAACGTCCTTCAAGAGACCCGGGCGGAGACCGGCCAGCGCGTCGCACTTGTCATTGATGAACTTGTTGAAGGCGCCGTCGAGGCCGCTCACCGGCACCAGCGTGGCGTTCCTGATGTTGTTCTCCAGCCACAGCCCGTAGGCCGAGCGCGCCGACACCGCGATGCGCACGCCCGGCTTGTCGACGTCGGCGATCGACTTCAGGGCCGAGCCCGCCGGCACCATGTAGGTCGCCTCGATCTCGACATAGGCTGCCGAGAAGGCGATGGTCGCCGCGCGCTGCGGCTCGGCGCCGATCAGGCCAACGTCCCACACGTTCTTGCCCGCCTGGTCGGCGAGCTCGCCGGGAGTCTTGAACGGCACGTAGTTCACCGGCACGCCGAGCGAGCCTGCGATCTCCTTGGCCATGTCGGGCGCCACGCCGACCGGCTCGCCCTTGTCGCTGCGGCCGGTCACCAGCAGGAAGTTGGAAAGGTTGATGCCGGCGCGCAGGACGCCGGTCGGTGCGAGCTCAGCTCTGGCTTTGTCGGACATGGCCGTAGTCTATACTCATCGAAACCGACGTGCACCGGGAGAGAAGCGCCATGAAGATCACCGACGTCACGCTGACCCTGTTCGCCTGGGACGACATTCCCGCGACGCAGTACGGCCAGCACAGCCGCTTCGCGGGCTCGAGCGCGCTCGGCCTGCTGCGGCTCGTCACCGACCAAGGCATCGAGGGCAACGCCTTCCTCGGCTCGGCCTCCAATGGCGCGACGACCGACGGGCAGGGGCTCATCAGCCATCTCAAGCCGATGCTGCTGGGCCGCAACGTGCTGCAGCGGGAGGCGCTGGTCGCCGATCTCTGGAGGCGCCAGCGCGTGGCCGGCGTGCGCACCATCGGCGCCGTCGACGTCGCCCTCTGGGACCTCTTGGGCAAGGCGTTCGGCCAGCCGATCCACCGGTTGCTCGGGACCTATCGCGAGTCGGTGCCGGCTTATGCCAGCTCGGCCGTGCTTGCCTCGGCCGAGGCCTATGCCGACGAGGCGGTGCAGTTCAAGGAGACAGGCTGGGCCGCCTACAAGATCCATCCGCCGACGCGCTGGCGCGAGGACATCAAGGTCTGCGAGGCGGTGCGCCGCGCGGTGGGCGACTTCACCATCATGCTGGACTCGACCTGGTCCTACGACCTCCCGGCGGCCGTGCGCGTCGGCCGCGCCGTCGAGGAGATGGGCTTCCACTGGTACGAGGATCCGCTCGCCGACCAGGACATCTACAACTACGTGAAGCTGAAGCAGCAGCTCGCAATACCCATCCTCGCCACCGAATATCCGATCACCGGGCTCGATTCCTACCAGCCCTGGATCATGCTGCAGGCCACCGACTTCCTGCGCGGCGACGTGGCGGTGAAGGGCGGCATTACCACCCTGGTGAAGGGCGCCCATCTCGCTGAGGCCTTCCGCATGAACTTCGAGGTCCATCACGGCGGCAACTCGTTGAACAACGTGGCGAACCTGCACGTCATCGCCTCGCTCAGGAACACCGAGTTCTTCGAGGTGCTCCTGCCCGATGCCGCCCAGAAATATGGCCTGGAACAGGACATCGCGGTCGGCCGCGACGGGCTCGTGCACGTGCCGAACGAGCCGGGACTGGGCGCCGCAATCGATTTCAGGCTGATCGAGCGAAAGAAGATTGCCGTCCTCAGTTGAGGATACCTCCCTCCCGCCAGGGCGCAACCGGCTCGCGGACAGTGCGTTGGCGGACCAGCAGTCCCTGCCAAGGAGGATCTTCCATGCAACGCACGTTGCTTGCGCTCGCTTTGATCGCGACGTCGGGCGTCTCGTACGCCCAGACCATGTCGACCGCGGTCGACGCCAACGGCCGTCCCGTCGTCGGCCGCAACGACTGGGTGCGCCAGCCCGGCGACGGGCCCGGCCCCGGTGCCGGCAGCGCCAACATGGCCTCGGCTCCAAACGTGGCCTATGGCAATGCCCAGATGAGCGGCACCTCGCAGATGGGCACGCCGCTCGAGAAGGGCGGCAAGCTCTCGACCCAGCATGCGACCGGCCCGGAGCCGATGCCGCCGGATCGCGGGCCGCACCAGGTTGCGTTCCGCGACGAGTACGGCTTCCGCTACGACGCCGACGGCAATCGCCTCGACGGCCGCGGCTACGTGATGTCGCCGCACATCCCGTCGCGTTGATCACGCTTTGAACACGACGAGCAGCCGGCCGTCCCGCAGGGTCGGCCGGCTTCTCATTGGAGCTAACGGTCGAGCCACACGTCCTCGAAGCGGAAGCCGTTGTAGACGCTGTTGACCTGCGGCACGTAGCCCTTGACGAATGGCTGCATGCAGGTTGCCGCGCGGTTCCACATCACGATCGGCCTCGCGCCGTCCTCCAGGAGCTTGCGGTCGATCCGCCACACGAGCTCGCGCCGCTTGTCGATGTCGGTCTCGATCGACTGCGCGTCGAACAGCGTCTCGATCTCGGGATTGCAGTAGCCGGTGTAGTTGCGCTCCGACTTGCAGGAGAAGTTCTCGAAGAAGTTCTGGTCGGGATCGTCGACGCCGTTGCCCGTGGTGTTGAGCCCGATCGTGTACTCCTTGCGAGCGATTCGGGTGAACCACTGCGCCGTCTCGATGATGTCGAGCTCGGCGTCGACGTGGATCTCCTTGAGCTGGCCGAGCAGGATCACCGCGGGATCCTTGTAGAGCGAGATGCCGCGCGCGCCGACCTTGAGCTTCAGCCGCTTGTCGGGCCCGTAGCCGAGCTTCTCCATGATGGCGCGCGCCTGGGCGCGGTTCTTGGCGACGTCCGGCCCGTAGCCCGGCACCTCGGCCAGCTCAGCGGCCGGCAGGCCCCACACGCCGTCGCTGGGCGGCTGCATCGTGCCCCCTTCCAGGGCGTCACCCTGGTTCAGGATGTCGATGAACGCCTTGCGGTCGAGCGCCAGCACCAGCGCCTTGCGGATCTCGGGATTGTCGAACGGCGGCGCGTCGCGGTTCAGGATCAGGTTGGTGCTGTTGTTCATCGAGGTGACGACGCACTGCGCCTCGGGCTTCTGGCTCTTGATGTCCTTGAGCAGGGGCAGCGTCACCTCCCACGGGAAGGTCATGTCGAAGCGGCCCGACAGGAAACCCAGCATCGCCGTCGAGCGGTTGGGCACGATGGTGAACTCGATGCCGTCGAGATAGGGCCGGCCCTTCTTCCAGTAGTCGGGGTTGCGCGCGGTCTTGATGCCCTCGTTCTGCTTGAGCTCGACGAACTTGAAGGGGCCGGTGCCGATCGGCCGCGTGCGCATCTGCGCCGGCGACACGTGGCAGGGATAGATCGGCGAGTAGCCCGAGGCGAGCAGCGCCGGCAGCGAGGGCTGCGGCCGCTTGAGATGCACCGTGACCTCGTAATCGCCGTTGGTCGTGACGCTGTCGACGTTGCCGTACCACGACTGGCGCGGATTGCGCCTGAGCTTCTGCTCGCCGCGGCCGGTCAGGAGATCGAAGGTGCAGACCACGTCCTTGGCGGTGAACGGCTTGCCGTCGTGCCATTTCACGCCCTGCTCGAGGGTGAAGGTGAGATCCTTGCCGTCGTCGCTCCAGCGCCACGACTTGGCGAGGTCGGGCACGATGTCCTGCGGGCTGTTCTGCGGCTTGCCCTGGTCGTAGAGCACCAGGTTGTTGAACAGCGGCATGAACGGGATGACGGTCGAGTTGGTCGCCTCCTCGTGGATCGAGGCGCTGGGCGGGTTGTCGCGATGATAGATCTTCAGCACGCCGCCGCTCTTCTGAGCCAGGGCGCCGCTGCAGCACGAGGCGAGGGCGGCCAGCGCGCCACCCAGGAGCATCAACCAGCGCATATGATTCCTTCCCGATGGCGCCGCCATCATGGCGATATTTGCACGTCAATCCATGAGGTGTCAAGTAAAACTGAAAGAACTTAAGTATGAGGCTGCGAGACCGAATTTCTGGGCTCCGGGACCGGGATTCCGGTTTTCCGCCCAGGGCCTCTAACCCCTTGAAATTGCTCGATTCTTGGTCGCCAATATTTCAGTAATTGCTAAATAACTGAAAGACCGTCATGTCCCCGCCTAGGCCGCGCGGTTCTTCAGGATGTCCCAGGCCTTGTGGAAGGCCGCCGCCATCTCCTCGGCCGGCACGGCGCCCGAGAACAGCACGTGGCCCTGCAGGGCGAAGCTCGGCACGCCCGAAATTCCGGCGTTGCGCGCCATGCGGTCGCCCGCCAGCACCTCCCTCGTGCCTGAGTCGCCCGCCAGCATCGCGGCGACCTCGGCACGGTCGAGCCCGCCGGCAGCGCCCAGCTCGGCCAATACGGCCGGGTCACCGATGTCGGCGCCGTTGCAGAAGTAGCCCTCGAACAGAGCCTCGACGACGCCGTCCTGCACGCCCTTCTGGCCTGCAAGGCGGATCAGGCGATGGGCGTTGAGCGTATTGGGCGTGCGGGTGAGCCGCTCGAGATGGAACTCGAGGCCGACGGTCGCCGCGGTATCGGTGATGCGCTGGTCGAGCTGGCGCGAGCGCTCGGCGCTGCCGAACTTCTGCAGGCGGTACTGCGCGCGGTCGACGCCCTCGCGCGGCATGTCGGGGTTGAGCTGGAAGGGATGCCACGAGACGGCGAACTCGAGGTGCTGCTTCTCGAGCAGGTCAAGCGCCCGCTCGAGCTGCCGCTTGCCGATGTAGCACCACGGGCAGATCGCATCCGAGATGACGTTGATCGAGCCGATGGTCGTCGCCTCAGCCATGGCGTGTTTCCTTCCTATTGCGCGTCAGCCTATACCCCGATGGAATCGCCGGC
>JAFAKN010000237.1 GCA_019235415.1 Alphaproteobacteria bacterium | reverse complement strand
GAAGTAGCGTACCACGCCGAGGTCGTGGCTAATGAACAGGTAGGAGAGGCCGAGATCGCGCTTGAGGTCGACCAGAAGGTTCAGGATCTGCGCCTGGATCGAGACGTCGAGCGCCGACACCGGCTCGTCGCAGACGATCAGCGCCGGCCGCAGGACCAGCGCGCGGGCGATGCCGATGCGCTGGCGCTGGCCGCCGGAGAATTCGTGCGGATAGCGGTCGAACGCATCGGCCGGCAGGCCGACGCGGGCGACGATCTCCTGCAGGCGTCGCTCGCGCTCGGCGCGGTCGCCCTGGCGATGCACTTTTAGCGCGGTGTCGAGGACAGTGCGGATGGTCTGGCGCGGATTGAGCGAGCCGAACGGGTCCTGGAAGATCATTTGCATGCGCCGGCGATGCGGCGCCAGCGCGCCCTCGCCCAGCCGCGTGATGTCGGCGCCGTCGAGCCGGATGCTGCCCTCGGCCGACGGCACCAGGCGCAGGATGGTCTTGCCCAGCGTGCTCTTGCCGCAGCCCGATTCGCCCACCAGCCCGACCGTCTCGCCGCGCTCGACCTCGAAGCTCACGCCGTCGACGGCGCGCGTCTCGTGCCTGCCGGCGCCGTAGCGGGTGTGCAGGTCGCGGACGGCGAGCAGCGCGGTCATGCGACGACTCGTGGGCAGGCGACGGCGCGCTCGGCCGGCAGCGGGAGCAGCGGCGGTGGGGCGGTGCGGCAGTCGGCGATAGCTATTGGGCAGCGCGGCGCGAACGGGCAGCCTCGCTCGTCGGCGGCCGAGCCGACGCTGCCGGGGATCTCGCTGAGGCGATTGGCAGTGTAGTGCTCGTCGGCGTCGACATCGACACGCGCGCCCAGAAGGCCGCGCGAATAGGGATGCATCGGCTGGGCGAAGAACGGCTTTATGCCGGCCTGCTCGACGATGCGGCCGGCGTACATCACCGAGATGCGGTCGGCCCATTGCGCCACCACGCCGAGGTCGTGGGTGATCAGCAGAACGGCCATGGCGAGCTTGCGGCGCAGGTCGTCGAGCAGGTCGAGGACCTGCGCCTGGGTGGTGACGTCGAGCGCGGTGGTCGGCTCGTCGGCGATCAGGAGCTTGGGGCCGCAGGCGACGGCCATGGCGATCATGACGCGCTGGCGCATGCCGCCGCTGAGATTGTGCGGATAGTCGTCGATGCGGCGCTGCGGCTCGGGGATGCGCACGAGGTCCAGAAGCTCGACGCCGCGGTTGCGGGCGGCTCGGCGCGAGGCGCTCTCGTGGCGGCGGATGACCTCGGCGATCTGGGTGCCGATCGACAGCACCGGGTTCAGCGAGGTCACCGGCTCCTGCTGGATCAGCGAGATCTGCTTGCCGCGGAGCTCGCGCATCTCGGGCGGCGAGGCGGCCAAAAGGTCGCGACCCTCGAACAGGATGCGGCCGCCGAGCACGCGCGCATTGGGCGGCAGCAGGCGCATCACGGAGAAGGCGGTGACCGACTTGCCGCAGCCGGACTCGCCGACAAGGGCAAGCGTCTCGCCTGCTTCGACCGCGAAGCTCACCTCGCGCACGGCGACGTGGCCGGGGAAGGCGACGGTGAGCTGGTCGACCGCGAGCAGGCTCATGGCCCAATCCTCATTGATCTGTCCGCGGGTTTAAAATCTCGTTCAGGCCGTCGCCGACCAGGTTGAGCGACAGCACGGTGGCGGCGATCGCGACGCCGGGCAGCGCGGTGAGGAACCAGGCGGTGCGTAAAAGGTCGCGGCCGTCGCCGATCATGCCGCCCCAGCTCACGACGTTGGGGTCGCGCATGTTGAGGAACGACAGGCCGGCCTCGGTGAGGATGGCGTTGGCGATCATCACCGAGGCGGCGACGATCACCGGCGGCAGCGCGTTGGGCAGGATCTCCTGGGCGATGATGCGCAGGTTGGAGTAGCCCAGGCTTCGCGCCGCCATCACGAAGTCCGATTCGCGAAGCGAGCGGAACTGGGCGCGGACCAGGCGGGCCACGGTCGGCCACGAGGCGAGCCCGATCGCCAGCGCGATGGTCTGCATGGTGGGCTCGCCAATCGCCACGATGACGATGATCAGCAGGAATGTCGGTGTCGTTTGAAACAGCTCGACGATGCGCATCAATAAAAGGTCGACCCAGCCGCCGAAGAAGCCGCCCAGCGCGCCGATCGCCATGCCGATGGCGAGCCCGATCGCCGCCGCCGACAGGCCGACCAGCAGCGAGGCGCGCGCGCCGTGCACCAGGCCGGAGAGCACGTCGCGGCCGAGCGAATCGGTGCCGAGCGGGAACTCGGCGTTCTCGCCCGGCCACTGGGCGGGCGGGCCGACGATATCCTGGGGGTCGCCGGGGCAGATCAGGTCGGCGCCGAGCGCGACCAGGAAGATCAGCGCGAGG
>JAFAKN010000198.1 GCA_019235415.1 Alphaproteobacteria bacterium | reverse complement strand
TCGAGCGTCGCTCTTGCCACCGCGGTGAGCGTCTTCCTCGTCGGCATCATGATGCTGGTGGCCGGCGTTGCCGAGGTGCTGAACGCCTTGCAGGTGAGGTCGTGGGGAAAGTTCGTGCTGTGGCTGCTGCTCGGCGCGCTCTACATCGTTGCCGGCGTCCTGACCTTCGAAAATCCTCTGCTCGCCGCAAAGATTCTGACATTGTTCCTCGGCGCGTCGCTCATTGCCTCGGGCATCGCCAAGATCGTCCTCGCCTTCAGCATGAAAGCCGGCTCCTCATGGGGGATGGTGGTGCTGGCCGGCGTGGTCACGCTGCTGGTCGGCCTGTTGATCCTGGCGCAGTGGCCGTGGGGCAGCCTGTACATTCTCGGCATTTTCCTCGCGGTCGATCTCATCTTCACGGGGGTCGGCTGGATCTCGATCGGCTTCGGTCTCAGAGCGCGCGCCTGACGCGGCGTATCCAGGAGGTTAGCGATGAAGCGATTATTCGTAGCGGTGCCGCTCGGTCTTTTCGGCATATCGCCTCTGATGGCGACGCTGGCGCCGGCAGTGCAGGCGCAGACCAGGAGCGCCGTCGACGTCGCCGCCGGCACCGGTTCGCCCGAGTTCCGCGACCCCAAGACCGGCCAGGTGTGGACCCCGGAAACGGTGAGCCAGGACGGCAAGCCCATCGGACCCGACGACAAGGCGTTCGATCCGCGCGCCCAGTCGGCGCCCGCGCAGGCGGTGTTGCAGAAGGCCACGCCGCGCCCGGTCGGCAGCGTGCCGATCACCGCGGGACCGACCGTTCCCATCGTCAACATGGAAAATGCCACCCTGCGCGCCGTGCCGGGGCAGCGCTGGCAGGTCGTCATGTATCTCAATAACAACAGCGGCGGCGGAGTTACGCCTGTCGTTGAGTGCCATTTCACCAACCACGGCCAGCCGGTAAGCGACACGCGCGCCCAAGTCGGGCAGATGGGTCCGGGCGTCCGGGCGGGCATCGCCGTCATGGGACCGCGCGTCGAACACTTCGTCGACCGCGCGACGTGCAACGTCGTCTCGCCGTAGAAAGTCTTACACCTCCCCCGTCGTACGGGGGAGGTGGCGCGGAGCGCCGGAGGGGGAATGCCGCGGGAACGGCGCCTGCTGATTCCAGATCTGTAATTCTCGAGAAGCTCCTGTGCAGCCTTCCCCCTCCACCGCGTAAGACGCGGTACCTCCCCCCGTGTGACAGGGGAGGTAGATGGAAGCCGACTGAGCAGGCTCACTCCCACGAGAATTTGAACACGACGTCCCGCTCGGCTGGAGCCAGCCGAGCGGGACATGCTCGGGCGCGTTGCGGCCCGAGAGGGGCTCCCAACCCGTTACTTGATGGCCCGTTACTTGATGGCCCGTTACTTGATGGCAAGCGTGGTGGTATCGAAGTTCACCGCGGTCATGCCGCCGCCCTGGAGTTCGACCACGGCGATGCCCCGCCCGAAATCGAGGGCGACGATGCGGCTGGCCTTGTGCTTGTTCTTGATGCCGTTCAGCAGCATGGTCTGCAGCACTTCGCTCACCGTCTGGCCGGGCTGGGTGGCGCGCTGCTGGACCTCGGCCCGCTTTTCCGGGGTCAGGCCCGCCAGCTCGGCCTGTTCAAGAGTGGTGGCGATCTGGGCGTACGCGACGTTCGCCAGGAACGCGCCGCAAATCGCAAGGGCAGTTACAGTGTACTTGTTGCGCATCGTTCGTCTCCATAGGCCCTCGGTGCGGTCGGCCGAAGCGGAGCCTGACGCCTCGGCCACATCATGGATGTCGTGAAGCGCATGGCTGGCCTCGCCTAGGCGACCAGCCGCGCACGCAATCTCGAGTATTCGTCGTCGGAGATGGACTTCTCCGATTTCAGGCGATCGAGCTTCATGAGCTCGTCGGCGATGCTGAAACCCACGGCCTGGCGCAGCTCGTCGCGGGCCTGCCGGGCTTGCGCCCGATTGCGCTCTGCCATGCCGCCGCCCTGCGTCAGGATGTAGGCGAAGATGCCGATGTAGGGCAGGACGATGAGCAGGATCACCCAGAGCACCTTGCCGAAACCCGACAGGTCCCTGCGTCTGAACAGATCGCTCGCGGCCGTGATGAACAGCCAGAACCACAGGATGAAAATGAACACCGCGAAGGCGTCTGCGATGAAGTTCGCAAACGCGGACTCTCCGGAGAACATGATCCTTCCTCCGACAGCGCCCTTGTTCGATCACGCATTGTACGGAGAAGTGCTGCCGAGGCATTGGCCCCGCATCCCATGATTGTTTCCGGCATCCCAATCCGTACAACCGATGCGCAGCGTCGGAACCCGTACACACCCTTCGCCGACCCAGGTATGCAGGGATGCACCTTTCGCTTATTGCACTCCAACTATATATTTTATCGCGACGTTCACAGCTTCTGTTTCCGGTCCTTTTTTGTGGGCTTTGTCAAGCTGGCCAGCCTATCTCAGGTTGCGAGGAGAGAACGTCATGATTTCGCAGACTTTCTCTACCGATGCGCTGCCGGTGCTTGAGCAGCTCGGGGCTTGGCGGCGCTGGCTCAGCCCCGTCTTCGAGGTCGATTCGCTCAGGCCGACTCGGGCCGGGTTCCTGGCGACCAACTGGAATTGGAGCTTGGCCGGACTTATGGTCAGCCGGGTCTGCTCGCCGCCCGCTCTGGTCTGGCGGCCGGCCTCCGTCATACGGCGCAGCCCGGTGGACCATTGGGCGATCACGTTCAGCAAGCATAGTCCAAACGAGGTGCAGGTACGGGACACGTCTCTCAGCGCGCCACCCGGTGCGCCCTTTGTGCTGTCGCTGGGCGAAGAGATGCGAATCAGCCGAGCGCTGCACGACGACCGGCTACAGCTCTTGCTGTCGCGCGATCACTTCGGCGCGATTGCGCATCACCTCGAGGCCGTGAAGGGGATCCTCCTCGAGGGCGCGCAGGCCAATCTACTGGCCGACTACATGCTCGTGCTCGAGCGCCACCTTCCAAGCCTGGCGCCCGAGGACGTCGCTCGCTTGCCCATGGCCGTGGAAGCCATGCTGGCGGCGTGCCTGGGGCCGTCGGCCGACCGTGCCGCCACGGCGCAGCGGCAGATCGATTTCACGCTGATGGAGCGGGTGCGCCGGGTCGTGCGCCACAATCTCAAGTCGTCCACCCTGGGGCCTGACAAGCTGTGCCGGGAGGCGGCGATGTCGCGCTCGCAGCTCTACCGTGTGCTGGAGAGCGAAGGCGGCGTCGCCCACTACATCCAGCGACGACGCCTCTCGGAGAGCTTCGCCCTACTGTGCGACGCCTCGCAAAACCTGCAGATCGGCAAGGTCGCCGAGATGCTGTGCTTCGCCGACGCCTCGAGCTTCAGCCGCGCCTTCCGCCAGGAGTTCGGCGTCACTCCGCGCGAGGTGCGCGTAGCTTCGCTCGCCGGCCAGTCCCCGCCGCCGCCCAAAGCGGCCGCCAGTCCCCGCTTCGCCGAGAGCCTGCGGGGGTTCTAGAGCGTCACGCTTTGCTGATCGCGCGGCACCAAGGTCCAGATCGGATCGAGGACCCGGAAGCGGTGGCCGTGGAAGATCGTCAGTCGCTCGCGATAGCCCAGCACCTGGATCTCGACGACGTCCTCGAACTCCGGAGGAAGCTCGTGCGGCTCGATGGTCGGCGGCAGGCGAACCGGCTGCTCAGAGTCGAGCATTTCGGCGGCGCCGCGACGCTCGGTCGTACGAAAGCGGAACAGCTGTGTCAGGACGGCAGTCGTTTGCATGGGACACCCCTTGCCTAACCCCACGCGCTGACTACCAGCTGCTTGCTATTCGGTGTGTGTGAATCGTCACATTTGGCCACACAGAATTTAGGTCATTCCGTGGCGGACACCCTTTATTGGGCGGTCCTGCGCACCGAGATCGACAGGTTGCCAAGTTGGTCGGACCGAACCTGGTCGCCAGGCTCGATCACTGTCGTGCAGTCGAGTTGCTCGAGGATCGCGGGGCCCTCGAACGCCGCATCCAGCGGCAGCCGGTCGCGCCGATAGATCGGCGTTACCTGCCAACCGTCGCTGAACCACGCGGGCCGTTCATCACTCTGCGCCGCGCTCAAGGAGCCCGCACGCTCATCGGTCGCAAGCGCTGCAAGGGAAATCTCCGGCCGCACGCCGATCACTGCCGTATGCAGGTTGACCAGCACCGGCGGAATCTCCGGCAGCTCGATGCCGAAGCGGCGGAGATAGGCTGCCGCGAACGCCTTGCGCAGTCCCTCGACACTGACGTCCGCGCGCTCGATGGGCACCGAGAGGATGTGGCTCTGACCCTGGAACTGCATGTCGGCGCTGAGCACGCGCCTGATCTCGCGCACCGGGGCGCCTTCACTCTCGATGGTCGTCTCGCCTCGGCGCGCCTGCTCGGCATAGATGCCGGCGATGGTGGCATCGTCCACCAACGACACGGGCTTGTTCACTGTGCGCACATAGTCGTGCCGCAGGTCGGCCACGACGCAGCCCAGCGCGTTGGTAATGCCTGGCCGCGCGGGCACGAGCACGGTCGGAATGGCGAGCTCGCGGGCAAGTGCCGTGGCGTGCAGTGGACCCGCACCACCGAAGGCGAACAGCGCGAAGTCGCGCGGATCGTGGCCGCGCGACAGCGACATCAGACGGATGGCGCCGGCCATGCGGTCGTTGGCGATGCGCAGAATCGCCGCCGCCGCCGCCTCGGCATCGAGCCCGAGCCGGCGTCCGACCTTGTCGAGGATGACGTCGCGCACATGGTCGAGGGTCACTGGGCGATCGACTCCCAGCAGGCGCCGGGGATCGAGGCGGCCCAGGATGAGATTGGCGTCGGTGATGGTGGGCTCGGTGCCGCCCTGGCCGTAGCAAATGGGCCCGGGTCGGGCGCCGGCGCTCTCGGGCCCGACGCGCAGCATGCCGGCCGCGTCGAGCGAGGCGATCGATCCGCCTCCGGCCCCGATCGTATGCACGTCCACCATCGGCACATGGATGGGCATGGCGTATTCCAGCTCGAGTTCGCCGGAGACCTGCGGCACCGCGTTCTCGATCAGCCCGACGTCGGTCGAGGTGCCGCCCATGTCGTAGGTGACGAGCTTGGCATGACCGCAGGCGCGGCCGGTATAGGCCGCCGCCATGACACCGGAGGCCGGCCCCGACATCACCGTGTTGACGGCAGCGCGCGCAATGAGCTTCGACGAGATCGTGCCGCCGTTACCTTGCATGACCAGGATGTCTCGGTCGAAGCCTTTGCTCGCAAGTTCCTGGCGCAGGCGCGACAGATAGCGATCGAGCACCGGCTGCACGGCGGCATTCACCGTGGCCGTCACGCCGCGCTCGAACTCGCGGTACTCCGACAAGATTGTATGGCCGGCCGTGACGTAGGGGTTTGGCCACAGCGCCCGCACGATCTCGGTCGCGCGCAGCTCGTGTGTGGGATTGATGTAGCTGTGCAGGAAATGGATCACGACCGCCTCGCAATCCATCGCCAGAAGCCTGTGCGCGGCGTCGGCGACGGCGGTCTCGTCGAGCGGCGTCAAGACCTTGCCGTCGGCGTCCATGCGCTCGGCGACTTCGAGGCGGTATTCGCGGTCGATCAGCGGACGGAAGGCGCCGCGCAGGCCGTAGGGCTGCGGCCGCGTGCGGCGGCCCAACTCCAGCACGTCGCGGAAGCCCCGCGTCGTGATCAGACCGATGCGCGCGATCTTGCGCTCGAGCAGGGCGTTGGTGGTCGTCGTCGTGCCGTGCACGACGGCCTGCAGCGAACCGGGATCGACGCCGGCGGCGACCAGCGCGGCCATGAAGCCCAGCGCCTGGTTGTCGATGGTGGTCGGCACCTTGGCGAGCCTGACGCTGTTGGTCGCGGGATCGACCGCCAGGAGGTCGGTGAACGTGCCGCCGACATCGATCCCGACGGTGAGTGACGCTTTGGCCATGATCAAACCGAAAGATACTGTTCACGAAGGAGGGGATCGGCAGCCAGTTGCGTCATCGTTCCGGCGAAACGCATCTGGCCTTTTTCTATGATGTAGGCGCGGTCAGCGACCGACCGCGAGAAATGCAAGTTCTGCTCGGAGAGCAGCACGCAAAGGCCCTCGGCCTTCAGCGCGCGGATCGATTGCGCCATCTGCTCGACGATGATCGGCGCCAGGCCTTCGGACGGCTCGTCGAGCAGCAGACAACGCGGATTGCCCATCAAGGTGCGGGCCACCGTCAGCATCTGTTGCTCGCCGCCCGACATGCGGCCACCAAGCCGATCGCGCATGCCGGCAAGGTTGGGAAACAATGCGAACAGCCTGTCC
>JAFAKN010000153.1 GCA_019235415.1 Alphaproteobacteria bacterium | reverse complement strand
CCGCGCTTGGTAGGCGAGTTGTCGCACATGGCCACCTGTCGCGCACTGGTGCGCCCACCACGCTCCGACGCCGAACTCGCGAGACTTCAGATCGCTGGCCGCCTTCATGAAGCCGTTGGCCGCCGGAGGCCGTTCGAGCGCGCGGCGCGAAGTAGAAAGCTCCCCTGCGCCGCCTTGCGAGGGGCCAGACTAAATGCCAGCAGTGCAGCGCGCCCGCATGTCGCGTCGATGCCATCATTGCAGGCTACTGACTCGATGCTCGCCGTGGCGTTATCAATGTCGCCATGACCGACTGGCTGATTTCCAAGAGATGCGGGTCCTGGTCCTGGTTCGGGTTCGAGAGGATGCTGGTTACGATGACGTCGGCACCGCCGATGCGGTGCGCCATGTCGCCATAGAAGTTCTCCGCCGCGACGATCGAGAGCGTCGTCTGCGCCAGGATTTCGAACTCCAGCAGGCTGCTGATGAGCAGCGTCAGGGCGGCGATCGCCATTCGTCGCATGGAGGTCTTTCCCCGAAGCATCTCGTGCCTTCAGAATTTTTGCCGCAAAGTGAGCAGGAAGGTCTGGCGCTGACCGTACTGCGGGGCGCCAACGCCGACACCCGTGCCGTTGCGAATCTGGTAGCTGGTGTCGAGCAGATTGCTGGCGTCGAAGCGCACCTGCGTGCTCTTGCCGAGCCCGATCGGGAGATTCTGGGCGATCGAGGCGTTGAAGGTGTTGTACGGCGGCAAGGAAATGTCGTTGGGCGTCACGACAGTCGCCCGCAAGCCGTTGCCGTACAGCCAGTCGACCGAGAACCGGGTCGCCCAGTCGGTGTCGAAGTTGAAGGTGTAGGCGGCGCCCGCCGACATCGTCCAACTCTGGTTGTGATCGGTGGTGATGTAGAAGTTTTGGATATAGGCGAGGTCGGCGGCGCTGAAGTTGAACTGCGCCGAGTTGATGTTGGTGGCGATGTTGTTGCTGAAGGCGCCGTTGAAGTAGAAATTCCACGGCCCGTTGTCGTAGCTCGAATTGAATTCGACGCCCTTCACGATGCCGTTGGCGTAGTTGAAGGGCGTGATGATGATGGGCGCGCCGAACTGGCCATCGTCGAGCAGATTCTGCGAGATCTTGTAGTAGGCGCTGAGACCGACGGTCAGGCCGCGCACCGGCTTGGCGACGACGCCGACATCGAAATAATCCGCTCGCTCGGCCCTCACCGGGTCGTTCTGCGTAACCTCGGGCGCGGCCACGGTGTTGGCCGTGAGCGCAATGGAATTGGGCCCCACACTGATCAGAGGCGGTGGCGTGAAGTAGCGCGAGTATCCGGCGCGCACCGAGAAGGCCGGCACCGGCGTCCACACCAGGTTCACGCGCGGGCTGAACTGGTACTCGCAGACGAAGCCGCAGAAGTCGTCGAAGCGCAGGCCGGCGTTCAAGGTCACCGTCGGCAGGAGGCGCCATTCGTCCTGCAGGTAGACGCTGTAGGTCCAGCTCGTGATGTCGAACCCGTCGGTGAAGCCGACGGGTTGATCGGACGGGATGGAGTTGCCCGGATTGTTGGGGTCGTCCATCAGCGGCAGCACGTTGGCCTGGGTAAAGGTGGTCGCACGTTCGCGCTGCACCAGAAAGCCGCCGCGCACGGTGTGCTTGTCGTTCACCTTCCAGCTGCCGTCGCCCTGGGTGCCGACGGCCAGGCTCTGTCGGTTGGTCCACGGCGCGATGCCGTTGTACAGCAGGTCACCGATCGCATCGGGCTGGTAGTAGAGGGCGCCGTAGCGGATGAAGCCCGAGACCTGGAAGTTCAGGTCGCCCAGGCTCTTCTGCAGCGAGGCGATTCCGAAGTAGGTCGATTCCCACTGGCGCTGGTCGAGGATGCCGCTGTTCCACTGGTTGAAGCCGAACACCTGGTTGTTCGGCATCACGTAGGGGACGTTGGGAATCTGGAAAGCGGCGTTGGCGCCGCCGGCAATGAAGCTGAGGCGGGTCTGGTCGTCGATGATGGCGGTGAACTTGCCGAGCGCGTTCCATTGATCGGTGTCGTCGTGCAAGGCGGTGTAGGTCGCGTCCGGGTTTTCGATGCCGAGCCCGTTGTGGATGAACTGTCCAGTCACGAAGTAGTCGAAGATGCCACTGCGCCCGCCGTAGGACCCGGCCGGCTGCGAATAGTTACGCGAGCCGCCGGTGATCGAGAGGTCGGCACCGGGATCGGTGGTGCCCGACTTCACGCCGATATCTACGACGCCCGCGGTCCGCAGGCCGTACTGCGCCGGCAGCGCGCCGGTCAGCAGCGACATGGTGTTGATCGAGCGCGTCATCAGGAACTGGCTGAAGCGCGAGAGGCCGTCGGGCAGCTGCACGCCGTCGAGCCGGTACTGCAGGTTGGCGTGATCGCCGCGCACGTGGATCTGGCCGAAGCTGTCCTGCACCACGCCGGGCGCACGCAGCAGCACCTGGTTCAAGGGCGCGTTCTCGCCCAGCGGTATCGTGTTGATGAGCGGTTGCGAGAAATCGTACTTGGTGGCGCCGAGGCTGGGCTGGATCGAGCCGCGCGCCTCGTCGAGGCGGGTCGCGGTGACGGTGATGGCGGGCACGACCGCGGGCGTACCTGTGGACGGTGTGCCGGCGCCTGGCGTCGGCGTGGTTGCGGACGGAAGCCCGGGCGCAATGGTCGTCGGCGTACCTCCAGGTGGTGTTGCCGGCTGCGGTCCCGTCTGGGCGAGGACGGGACATGCGGACGCCACCAGGACCGTTATTGCCACTGGGATTGCAATCTGCCGCATCACTTTCCCCCGTGTTGTCAGCCAAGTGACCGAATTGCGGCAGATGCTATATTATAACATTCAAGCAAATCAACAGGAAGCTAACCGAACCGTCGCCCGCCAACACCCCGCGCAGCAGAAGGAGCGAGCGGACCGCTGACTGCCTTGTCGTTCGCTCGTTCGGCGAGGAGGTCTTCACCATGTTCCGCGCACGACGGGCAAAGGCCGCTGCATTCGACGGTGATGGTCTGCAGACGAAACCCCAGGAGGGCGGCGTCTCGCTCTATTGATTTCGCGATCTGGCCAACGTCCGCCGTCGCCGACTTATTGCAGGACGCGCACAAGAACATGACAGGGTTGCCCGAAATCGTCGGGTCGGCTTTGATGACGTAGGCGTTGCGGCTCGCGATGCGCGTGACCAAGCCCAGCGCCATCCAAAAATTCAGCACTCTGTAGATCGAGGCCGCGTCGAGACGTCGTTTGCGCGTCGATCGCACCCTCTCCAAGAGGTTGTAAGCCGTGAGGGGATGATCGCTTTCAGCAAGCGCCTTGAGCGCCGCAAATCGCAAGCGCGTCAGCCGCTTGTTGCGCTCGTCGCAAAGCGACTTGGCAGTCGCCAGCACGCCATTGAACGGCGATGCCGATTTATCGCCATGGGTGCTGGCTGGCTTCAGCGAAGACGGACGCATCGCGACTCGCTTCTCGACGGCCTCGAAGAGGACCGCGGAGGGTCCCTCACGACACGATGTTATATTGTAACCGCCATCGATGCCAACGGACCTGCCGAAATGGTCCTTGACTTTTTCATTCTATGAATCCATAATTCCAACGAATAATGGATAGAAGGCGAGTCATCGAGCCGAGCAACCGGCAGATCGAAGCTGCGGTGGCCATGTTCGACGCCCTTTCGGACATGCCCCGGCTGAGAACGCTGTTGCTTCTCAAGGACAGGGAACTGAGCGTTTCGGAAATCGCTGCAACGGAAGGAGAGAAGATGACGACGGTGTCGGCCCGGCTGCAGATTTTGCACGCGGCCCGGGCGATCACCCGTCGGCGCCAAGGCAAGAGCATCCTGTACAGCATTGCCGACGACCACGTGCTCTCGCTCGTGGAGAACGCCGTCGCCCATGCCGGAGAGATCGTTAACAAGGAGACATCCCCATGAACACGCACGACATCCATCACGACCATCCGCACAAGCACGGTCCCGGCTGCGGTCATACGGCGATCCGGCACGACGGCCACGTGGACTATCTCCATGACGGCCATCTTCATCACCCGCACGAGGACCATTTCGACGAGCACGTCGTTGCGGTGAGCGCGACCAATCCGGACCGCTGCACTCCGGACCACGATTGCGGCGGCCATCAGAAGGGCCACGAGCACGGTCCTGGCTGTGGCCACGAGGCGGTGCCGCATGGCGATCACGTCGATTATCTGGTCGGCGGGCATCTGCACCATCCGCACGGCAACCACTGCGACGATCACGGTTCGCTGGAGGTTGTCGCCTCGGCCAGAGGATGACGGCGGCCCATTCGGGCCAGAACTGCGGCAGAGCAAGTCGCGAAAGGTAGCGCCCCACCGATGTGGGACTGGTGCGGGTGGGGTTGCCGACATAATTTGAGAGAGGCCACGAACGGCAACGCTGTCTTGACGTTCACGTTCTTGTTGCCATGGCATCGCGCGCGCTCGTGGCAAGGCTTGCGGCGAACAGAGGACTGGTGATCGTTGCACCAAAGGCCCTGACCTGGCGGCGAAGGCGCTGCGGCAAGGGCTTTTCCTTCGTAACAGAGACAGGGAAGCTGATTGGCGACCCCGACCGCATCGCGTGGCTTAAGTCGCTTGCCGTGCCGCCTGCCTACGTTGAAGTTCGCTACGCTGCCGATCCCTCGGCCCATCTGCAGGCGGTTGGCGTCGATGCCGCGGGGAGGCTGCAGTACCGCTACCATCCGAAATGGGATGAGGTGCGTGAGGAAATCAAGGCATACCGCCTGCAAAGCCTCGCCAAGGCGCTGCCGGCGATACGTCGAGCCGTAAGCCGAGGCCTTGCAAGCGACGAGATCGACCGTCGCTTTGCCGTTGCGGCCGTCATCGAGGTGGTGTCGCTGACCGCCATTCGTGCCGGCAGCGAGGAATATGCGCGCGAGCGCGGAACGCGGGGCGCGACGACGCTGTTGAAGTCGAACTTGCACTTCGATGGCGACCGGGCGGTAACGCTCAGCTTCAAGGCCAAGGGCGGCAAGACCATCAGCAAGGAGATCCGAAACGCGCGCATTCGCGCGGCGCTGGCGCGACTGATCGGGCTGCCTGGCCGAAGGGTTTTTCAGTACCGCGACGAGGCAGGCGAGATCCATGTCGTGCGGGCAGGCGACGTCAACGGCTTCTTGCGCGAGGTCGCGGGCCGGCCGATCTCACTGAAGGACTTCCGCACGCTCGTGGCGTCGGCGGCTGCCCTGACAGCCCTTGCCGCAATCACGCCTGCTTCCAGCAAGGCCAAGCGGCGACGTCAGGTGCGCGAGGCGGTGATCGAGATTGCCGAAGGGCTTGCCAACACGCCCACGGTGTGCCGACGCTCCTACGTGCATGACGCAGTGATCGACGCCTTCGAGGAAGGCGCCTTGCAGCAGGCGGCGGTCAAGAAGGCGAAGACCTCGATTGCGCAGGCGGAGGTGCTTGCGCGTGTCGTGACCAGGACGCGCCGTCCCCGCATCGAAGAAGGAAGCTGACAGCCAGGTCAGGAGGTGGGACACGCCACGCCGGCCGCTCGGTTGCTTGCCCAACTGGGCTGAAGCTTTCTCGAAAGTGGCCGGAACGGTGGCTCGTCGCAATGCGGCGACCGAGCGTATTGCAACTGAGCGCAAACGCACGGCTTCCCCTTTCCGACTTTGGCGCAGCCAAAACGACGCATGTCGCGTTCTCGACGTATCTCCTTCAATCGGTCTGGCCGGGAGAGTTCAAGTCGGCGCAGCGCGGTAGGCGTTGGGCCATGCATCCAATCAAGGAGCCCACCATGAACGAGCGCGACGAATCCCTTCGCGGAAAACTCATCGAGCGGCTGGCCGCCGTAAACGTCGATGCGCGAGACCTCGCGGTCGAGGTCGACGGCGGCAAGGTGCTGGTTCGCGGCGCGGTGCCCAGCGAGGGGCAACGGCAGCGAGCGACAGAAGCCCTTGCGGGTGCCCACGCCATCGACATTGCGGTGCGCCCGGTCGCACCCACCGACAGCCTCGATGGCCGAGGCCGGTCACCGCTCACCGGCACGTCGGCCGAATCGGCGCATCAAAGCCGGCATCAAACCGATCCGGAGTAGAGGACGGCGATCCGTGAGGTGTGCTCCTTGCCAAACAGGCAAGTGCAACGGCGCGGTGACTGGCCGGCCAGTGGACGAATGCAATGGCCAGTGAGGCGCACCGTCGATGACGTCATGTTCGACAAGGTGAACGGAAAGGATCGGCTCGATAGTTCCTCTCTGTCGCTTTGCCTACACGTTGCCCGCTCGCGGCCCTCCTTTGCGTGGACCGCGGACGTCAGCGTTCGAGCCGCCGGGCAGCGCGGCGCCGCCGTCGTCTCGGGTAGTGCGGGGGTTACGCTTGCGGCGCTCCTGCTGCTGGGCCGGCGGGCCGCCCGCGCCGGGGTTGAGGCGCTCGTACTCCCGTTCGGGCGTGTTGCCATCGTTGGCCGGCGCGGGTTTGCGGGTGCTCATGGGAATGTCTCCGGATCCGAGTCTGCGCCGGTAACGGGCGCAAAGCCGCGCGCGTTGCGGAATGCCTGCAGGGCTTGGACTTGCGAGGACTGTTGCCGTTCACATGCGTACCACCGTCCGCGCGAAAGCAACTTCGAGGACCGGCTGGCATTCAGGGCGATGGCGGAGAGGTCTTTAACAACTTCGAGGAGAAGCCCGTCACCAGCCGGCCTCCCGGACGTTAGGCGCCCGCCGCAGCACTCGGCCTAATGGCGCATTCTCACCCTGTGGAACGTTCTCGATGAACGACTTCGTGAAGGTGTAGTCAGTAGCGCCGAGAGAGGGCTGAATGGAGCGCCGCGCTTCATCTAGGCGAATCGCGGTGCTGCTGAGTGATGCGTCAGCGGCAAAGGGGGCCTGGGCGCATCCGGAACATGTTCCGGCGACCAAGCTGCCCACTACGATCAGACTTGCCCACAGTCGCAACATTGCCTGCTCCGCAAATCGAGCGCTTCCCGCAAAGGCGTAACACGAAGACGACTGCTGTTGGAGGGTAAGGAAACCTCAGCCCAGGCCATTGTCGCCTATAAATTGATATACTATAACATATCCAGCAAGGAGGCGCGCCATGAGCCAAGTCCCCGTGACTGTGCTGACCGGCTATCTCGGCGCCGGCAAGACGACCCTGCTGAACCGCATCCTGAGCGAGCAGCACGGCAAGACGTACGCCGTCATCGTCAACGAGTTCGGCGAGCTCGGCATCGACAACGACCTCGTGGTCAATGCCGACGAGGAAGTCTTCGAGATGAACAACGGCTGCATCTGCTGCACCGTGCGCGGCGACCTGGTCCGCATCATCGAAGGCCTGATGAAGCGCAAGCAGAAGTTCGACGGCATTCTGGTCGAGACCACCGGGCTTGCCGATCCGGCGCCGGTCGCCCAGACCTTCTTCGTCGACGACGACGTGCGTCAGCGGGCCAAGCTCGACTCCATCGTCACGGTGGCCGACGCGCGACACCTGTTGCAGCGGCTCGACGACAGCCACGAGGCGGCCGAGCAGATCGCCTTCGCCGACATCATTCTGCTGAACAAGATCGATCTCGTCACAGCCGAGGAGCTGTCGGCGGTCGAGGCGCGCATCCGTTCGCTCAATCCGATGGCGCGCATCCACAAGACGCAGCACTGCGGCATCGCGGTCGCCGACGTGCTCGACCGCGGCAGCTTCGACCTCGATCGCATCCTTGAGATCGAGCCGAACTTTCTCGGTGAAGACTCGCACGCGCACGACGATTCGATCGCCAGCGTGTCCCTCAGCAGCGACCGGCCGCTCGAGCCCGCGAAGTTCTCGACCTGGATCTCCGAGCTGCTGCGCAGCCGCGGCATCGACATCCTGCGCTGCAAAGGCATCCTCGACTTGAAGAACAGCAGCGACCGCTACGTCTTCCAGGGCGTGCACATGCTGGCCGACGGCAGCTGGGGCAAGCCTTGGCGGCCCGGCGAGGTCCGTGCATCGAAGTTCGTCCTGATCGGGCGCGACCTCGACGCGGACGAGCTGCGCAAGGGATTCGCTGCCTGCCAGGCGTCATGAATCCGGTCGTTCAGGACGACGGTCCGAAGATCCTGAACCGCATACATGAGCGCGGCGTGGCGCTCGCGATATGGAAGCGAGCGTCGCCCAACGGGCTCGCCGAGTGGCTCGGCTCTTTGGCCCCGGAGCAGCTGCCGGCAGGGCGCTTTGTCTCGACGATAGAACATGCGCGTTCGGGCCTGTCGACGCTGTGCGACATCGTCGGGCTCGCCTGTCCACAACGGGAGCTGTTGATCGATGACGTCACGACCCTGGTGCGTGCCTTCGCCGAAACGACTGGCCGGGACCGGGTCGACATCCGCCTCGAAGCGGTCGACCACGATTCGTGCTGGCGCTTCCACCACGACTATGTCGGCTTCCGCCTGAATGCGACATACCGCGGGCCGGGCACGCAGTGGCCGCCGCTGGCCCACGCCGAACGCGCGGCACGAGCACAGCGAGGCTATGGCGGGCCGTTGAACGAAGTCGCGCCGTTCTCGGCGGCGCTGTTCAAGGGGGTGAAGCTCGCCGGCAAGAGCGCCCTGCTGCATCGGTCGCCGCCGGTCGCCGGCCGCAGCGTTACGCGTCTGCTCCTTTGCCTCAACGAGGAAGATGACGACTGATAGTCCATAACACCCAATTTTGCCATATAGTGCTATAGTGTAGCGCTGGCGGCACGGTCCTCGTTACGATGCTTGCCGCCGCCTTTCTCGCGCTGCGCGCCCTGCGCGCGGACATCGAGGAGCTGCCGCCGTCATGAAGGCAAGACTCATTGTGCGTTACGTCGTCCTGCTGGCCTTGGCCGCGACGCCGGCCTGGGCGCTCAACCCAAAAGCGGGGACGGTTCCCACGGGCCAGCCGCCGGACGAGTTGGCGGCACAAAAGCTTCTGCCGACGGTGAACGACGCGTTGTGGACCAAGCTCACCAAATGCGCGGTGGACTACGACAACGACAAAGGCACCTACAGCATCCGGCTCACGCCGGAGGTCAAGGCGCTCGACGGCAAGACGATCACGCTGCGCGGCTTCGTGCTGCCGATGGACGGTTCGGACCACACGCAGCATTTCCTGGTCAGCCGCAATACGCCGGTCTGTCTCTATTGCCCGCCCGGCCAGCCCAACGAGGTCGTCGAGGTCGAGGCGGCGCGCGCCATTCCCTGGACCAACAAGATCGTGTCGGTGACCGGCCGGCTGCGCCTGATCAACGACGAGGAAAAGGCGCTGTTCTTCAAGATCGAGAAGGCCGAGGCGAAGTAGCAACCCCCACAGGTTCCCTCTGGGCCAGCGCGGGCGACACCGAGGCAACCAACCCCATCATGGCAGTCAGACCGATCCATTGCCGCGCCATTGCCGCTCTCCGAGCACTGCACCGCCATGTTCGTTACAATATAACAATCCGATTGCACAAGCGCCCGCGCTTGATCCCGCGTCAAGGCCACGGCAGACAGCGCGTATGGAGCAAACCTTCGAAGGCGGATGCCTATGCGGCGCGGTGCGCTATCGCGTGACCGGCCCGGTACAGGCGAGCGGCACCTGCCATTGCCGGACCTGCCGCAAGGCGGCTTCGGCGCCCGAGTTGCCTTTTGCGACCATTGCCGTGAAGTCGTTCATGATCATCCAGGGGCGTCCGGTCGAGTTCCGGTCGTCAGAAGAAGCGACGCGCAGCTTCTGCGGTCGGTGCGGTTCGCCGCTCAGCTATCGCCATGACTCCACGCCCGAGACGATCGACATCATGACCTGCAGTCTCGACGACCCTGATGCCGTGCCGCCCACCCACCACATTTGGGCGAGCCACAAACATCGCTGGACGGTAATCGGTGACGGACTGCCTGTGTTCGCGACGACCCGCCCCGCTTAGGGGCAGCACCGCCCATCGATAAGCGACTTGCGTGCTGGGGGTCGAGGTCCGGCAGAGCATGAGCAATTGATCGATGGGTTTTGGCCCTGGCTACGGTTCCTTCGGCGTCTCATCACATCCAGTGATGGCGCCATCTCGGACGCTCGCTTGTCGGCGCAGGCGTGCACGCCGACTTGATCCTGGCGATGAGACAGATCCAAAAGCGAGTCGACGACTTCTGCAGCCGCTTCGAGCTGCGCATCCCGATCCTGCTGGCGCCCATGGCAGGCGTGCCGGCGCCGTCCTTGTCGGTGGCAGTTGCCAACGCAGGCGGTCTTGGCTCGTGCGGCGTGGTGCTGATGCCCCCCGGCGAGATCGACGCCTGGGTGGCCGCGGTGCGCGCCAGGAGCAACGGCGCATTCCAGCTCAACACCTGGATCCCCGATCCGGCGCCCGATCGCGATCCGCAACACGAAGGCAAGGTGCGCGAGTTCCTCGGCCAATGGGGACCCGCCGTGCCGGCGAGCGCGGGCGACGCGGTCCCGCCCGACTTCGCGACCCAATGCGAGGCGATCCTGGCCGCCGGCCCGCGCATCGTGTCGTCGGTGATGGGCCTCTATCCCCCTCACTTCGTCGCCCGCCTCAAGCAGAGGGGCGTCGCCTGGTTCGCCAACGTCTCGACCGTGGCCGAAGCGCGCGCCGCCGAGCAGGCAGGCGCCGACGTGGTCGTGGCGCAGGGCGCCGAGGCCGGCGGCCATCGCGGCTGCTTTGAGGCGGACCAGGCGATGAACCGTCAGGTGGGACTGTTTGCCCTGATACCGGCCATCGCCGATGCCGTCCGGCTGCCGGTTGTCGCGACCGGCGGGATCGCCGATGCGCGTGGCGTGGCAGCGGCTCTCGTGCTCGGTGCCAGCGCCGCCCAGATCGGCACCGGCTTCCTGCGCTGTCCCGAAGCCAAGATTCATCCTGCCTGGGCCGATGCCCTGGCCCATACACTTCCGGAGGACACGATCGTCAGCCGCGCCTTCAGCGGCCGCGCCGGCCGCACCATCGCCACGCGCTACGTCAAGGCCGCTGTCGCGAAAGGCGCACCGCAGCCTGCGCCCTACCCGGTGCAGCGCGGCCTCACCGCGGCGATGCGATCGGCGGCGCAAAAGGAAGGCGATGTCGAGCGCATGCAGGTTTGGGCCGGCCAATCAGCGGCGTTGGCCAAGGCCGAGCCCGCAGCCGAGCTGGCCTCGCGGATCTGGCGCGATGCGCAGGCCCTGCTGTCGGCCTGATCGTTTCCGCCGATCATTCCGCCGGATCATTCCGCGGGATCATTCCGCCGCTTGGCGCCGAAAGGTCTCGGGCCGGGCGAGCGCCAGAAACTCCTTGAGTGCGCTCGAGCAGAGACTGTCGCGCCGGCGGATGAAGATCGTGTCGACATGCGCGTCCGCCTCCGGCAGGCGATGGACGGCGACCCGACCGGCCGTCCACACGGGACCGACCAGCGCCCGCGGCAGCAAGGTCAGGCCGAGCCCGGCTTCGACGCAGCTCACGATGGCTTCCAGCGTGCCGAATTCGAGCAGCCGAACGCCGCCCCGGCCCATGCGCGCGAGCCACGATTCGAGGATCAAGCGGTACGAGCAGCCGGCGCGCAGCACGACGATCCGCAGATCGCTGCTCGAGAGATAGTCCGCCAGCGAGCGCACGCCGGGCGACGTCAGCAGCACCAGTTCCTCGCTGAACATCTTGCGCTGCACGAGGTCGGGATGATCGGCCGGCCCGCAAACGAACGCGCCATCCACCCGATGTTCCAGCACATCGTCGATGAGCTCGCGCGTCGTGCCGGTCTTGAGCGTGAGGTCGACGTCGGGATAGGCCGCCACGAACGGCGACAGCAGTGGTGTCAGCCTCAGCGCCGCCGTCGTCTCGAGCGTGCCGATCGCAAGCTTGCCTTTGGGCACGCCGTCGTCGCGCGTGGCCGCCTTGGCTTCCTCGATCAGGCGATTGATCCTGAGCGCAAACGGCAGCAGCCGCTCGCCGGCTTCGGTGAGGGACACGCCGCGGGCGCTGCGATGGAACAGGGCAACGCCCAGCTCGCGCTCGAGCGCGCGGATGCGCATGGTGACGTTCGATTGCACCGTGTTGAGGGTCTCCGCCGCGCGGCCCATGCCGCCCGCGTCGACGACGTGCTCGAAGAACTTCAGGTCTGACGCATCCATCGACGTGCGCTCCCGGCTTGAGCGGAACAGTATGGTCTTTTCGCGCCGAAAAAACCGCGTGTCTCGGCAGAAAAGCGAATAGCGGCATGCGAGGGCGCCGGTTCGTCAGCGACCCCTTCCAGCGCGGCGGCCGCTTCTCGAGGAAGTCGCCGCCAGGCGGCGACAGGCGCTCAGGTCGACGAGCTGAAGGAGATCAGCTCGCCGAGCGGCGCCAGCTTCTCGCCGTCGAACTGGCAGAGCTGCAGGGCATGGAAGGCGAGATAGTCGTCGGGCGAATTGGTCACCGTGATGCCGGACATCAGCATCGGCACG
>JAFAKN010000155.1 GCA_019235415.1 Alphaproteobacteria bacterium | reverse complement strand
CGGTGAGCGGCGCCTTGCAGTCCCACCGCGACGTGGGGCCGAGCGTCACCTGCTCGTGGAAACCGCCGCCCTGGTCGTCGAGGCAGATCCGGCCGGCCATGATGGTGACCGGCTCCTTGCTGCCGTCGGCCAGCGTGTGCAGCATCGGCACGTCGCGGCCCAGCACCCAGCACCCTTTCAAGGTGCCGAGATCGCCCTTCGACCAGCCCTCCGCGGGCAAAGCGGGTCCGCTCGGCCTGCATTGCTCCAGGCTCTTTTTCAGGTCCTCCACGCGGCGCGCGAGCTCGGCCGCGAGCCTCTTCTCATCGCTTCGCGCGGCGTCGAGCGAGGCCTTGAGAGCCGGCACGGGATCAGGCGTGTTCTTGGCGGCCGGTCGGGCGCCGAGCTGCACGGCCGACAGGCCGACCGCCGGTGCGACCGGCATGACGATTCGCAGCGCCCAGGCGCCGATCAGCAGCAGCAATAGCAGCAGCGACCCGAACAGCAGGGCGGCCCACCATTGCTCGCGATCTGCGCTCCGAGCCATGCCGGCAGCCTAACACCGCGCGCGGGGCCGGCGCGATCGAAGGGCTATTCGCATCAACCGCATGTGATTTTGCGCAAGCCTCTGTCGCTCTGCGCGTGTTGCCTTCATACTTTCGTCATTCGGCTTTCGGGGGAGATGACTGCCGCCATGTCCAACAAGTTCACCCGTTACATTCTGATCGCCATGGCGCTGGGCGTGGTGATGGGCGCCCTGGTCTACGAGTACCTGCCGCAGGACCGCGCCGACGTCGCCTCGGCGGTCAACCTGGTCGCCCTGGCCTTCCTGCGGCTGATCAAGATGATCATCGCGCCGCTGGTGTTCGCCACCCTGGTCGGCGGCATCGCCCACATGGGGGCCGGCGCCAAGCTCGGGCGCATCTTCGCCAAGACCATGGGCTGGTTCATCAGCGCCTCGTTCGTCTCCCTGCTGCTCGGCCTCGTGATGGTCAACCTGCTGCAGCCCGGCGCCAACTTCCCCGGTGCCTTGCCGGACAAGGCGCAGTCGACCGGCTTGCCGGTCTCGGCCTTCTCGATCGAGAAGTTCCTCACCCACCTGATCCCGACCTCGATCGCCGACGCCATGGCGCAGAACGAGATCCTGCAGATCGTGATCTTCTCGGTGTTCTTCGCCATTGCGCTCGGCGCCATGCCCGAGCGTTCCAAGGCGATCCTGGGGGTGATCGAGGACCTCGCCCACATCATGCTCAAGGTCACCGCCTACGTGATGTTCTTCGCGCCGCTCGCGGTGTGGGCGGCGATCATGGCGACCGTCTCGAAGAACGGCCTCGCCGTGCTGTGGAAGCTGATCGAGTTCATGGGCGGCTTCTATGTCTCGCTCCTGCTCCTGTGGGGCATCCTGGTCGCGGTCGGCTTCGTGGTGCTGGGGTCGCGCTACCGCCATCTGCTGCGCCTGATTCGCGAGCCGTTGATGATCGCCTTCTCGACCGCGAGCTCGGAGGCGGCCTACCCCAAGACGCTGGAGGGGCTGAACCGCTTCGGCGCCTCCTCGCGCATCTCGAGCTTCGTGCTGCCGCTCGGCTACTCCTTCAACCTCGACGGCACGATGATGTACTGCACCTTCGCCAGCATCTTCATCGCCCAGACCTACAAGATCGACATGCCGCTCGGCACGCAGCTCGCGATGCTCGCGACGCTGATGATCACCTCCAAGGGCGTCGCCGGCGTGCCGCGCGCCTCGCTGGTGGTGATCGCCGCCACGCTCAGCCAGTTCAACATCCCCGAGGCCGGCCTGCTCATGATCATGGGCATCGACACCTTCCTCGACATGGGCCGCAGCGCCACCAACGTGATCGGCAATTCGCTGGCCACCAGCGTGGTCGCCAAGTGGGAGGGCGAGCTGGCGCCCGAGCACGAGATGCAGCTCGACGACGCCGTGCCGCCCGACACCGTGCCGGGCGACCCGGTGCGCGCCTGATGCGCGCCCTGCTTGTCGCCGCCGGCCTCGCGCTGGCGGCGCTCACGGGCGTGCCGGAGCCGGGACAGGCCCAGGGCCAGGGCCAGAGCCAGGATAGCGGCCTCAGCCCGACCTTGGCGGCCATCAAGGCCAGCAAGACCGTGAAGCTGGGCTACCGCGAGGCCTCGCCGCCCTTCTCCTTCCTCGACCAGGCCGGCCGGCCGATCGGCTACAGCCTCGAGCTCTGCGAGGCGATCGTCGAGGAGATCGGCGTCGAGGTCGATCAGCCCACGCTCAAGATCGAGTACGTC
Organism: Alphaproteobacteria bacterium; assembly: GCA_019235415.1. Classification (GTDB taxonomy): domain Bacteria; phylum Pseudomonadota; class Alphaproteobacteria; order Reyranellales; family Reyranellaceae; genus Reyranella. The sequence continues at coordinate 5,142 of JAFAKN010000155.1, read as the reverse complement.
AAGGTGACATCGGAAACCCGCATTCCGGCGGCGCTCGACAACAAGATCGATCTCGAATGCGGCTCGACCACAGCCAATGCCGATCGCAGCCGGCGCGTCGCCTTCTCGCCGTTGATCTTCGTCGCCGGCACCAAGCTCATGGTGCCCAAGGACTCAGCCGTCGGCGGCATCACCGACTTGCGCGGCAAGTCGATCGTCGTGACCAGGGGCACCACCAATGAGCCGGCGATCCAGGCCGCCGACAAGAAGTTCTCGCTGGGGCTCAAAATCGTGACCGCCGAGGACCATGAGCAGGCCTACCAGATGCTGGCCGACGGCAAGGTCGACGCCTTCGCCACCGACGACGTGCTGCTCTACGGCCTGATCGCCCGCCACAAGGCGCAGGACCGCATGAAGGTGGTGGGTGATCTTCTGTCCTACGACCCCTACGGCATCATGTTCCGCAAGGGCGAGCCGCAGCTCGCCTCGGTTGTGGAACGCACCTTCCGCCGGCTCGCCACCGACCACGACCTCGTGCCGCTCTACAACAAGTGGTTCATGGCCCGCCTGCCGACCGGCGAGAAGCTCGGCATCCCGATCTCGCCGCAGCTCGAGGAAGCCTTCAAGGTGCTCGACGCCTCACCCGCCGGCGCCAACAACTGACCGGCTGCTGTCGAGCAACCTTGCTGGTTTTCGCCATCGTAAAGGGCGGGCGGGCAAACCCAGAATAGACGCAGCTTTGCCATGCAATGGCCTTGGCTCCGGGGTCGTCACCGGCAACCGGCCCACAACAGGGGCGTTGGCGTCCAGTCCTGTAGGAAAGGAGCTTATGATGCATGGCATTCTCAAGACCGCCGCCCTGGCACTCGCTCTCGTCGGAGGTGCCGCGGGTATTGGCTACGCCCAGTCAGTCACCTTCAGCACCGGCAACGTTGGGATCGGTTACAGCGACGGCTACTGGGACCGCGATCATGCTTGGCACGAGTGGCAACGCGATGCCGACCGCGACGCCTATCGCAGGTCCAGGAACGCCGAGTACCACGAGTGGCGACACGATCGCGACAAGGACATGGGTTGGCACGAACGTCACTACTAGTTCGTGACGAAGAGCCCCAACCGCGTCGCTTCGCGGAGATTTTTCGAGACAGCTGCTAGGGAGGCGACCAATGAGGATCTTCAAGCTCGTCGCAGCCGTCGGTCTGCTTCTGTCGAGCGCGGCTTGCGCAGTCTACACACGGGACTATCCGTACCGTGGCTACTATTCGTATCACTATGGGCCACCAGCCGTCGTGTACTACGGCTAAGCGGCACCTTGATGGACAACACCGCCACCAACCGTGGCGGTGTTGTCTTGACCGCCTCGATGTCCCCTCTTCTGGTGCGAGATGGGAAGGTTCGACTGGGTGATCACCAGATCATGCGCAGGCCGACGGTCAGTGCCTGGTTCGAGTCCGATCCGTTGAACGTGCCCTCGTAGCGTACGAAGACGCTGGCGGCCTCGGCGACCGCGGTGTTGGCCGACAGCCCGACGAGCCCGCCGTCGCGCACCGGGCTCACGCCGTAGGTCGTGAACGGCAGGGCCGGTGCGCCGGCGAGGGTCGCGCTGACCGGGCGCGAGACGTCGGCATATTCGTGGCTCCAGCCAGCACGCAGCTCGAGCGCCAGCTTGTCCTTCCAGCCGACATCGAGCGCGGTGCCTCCCTGCACGCCCAGCACCGAGCGCAGCGAGTTGGTGGTCTGTGCCGCCACCGAGAGATTGAGCGACTGCGCGCCGCCCTCGGTGAAGGCGTTCTGCGTGCCGGTGAAGCCCTGCAGCCGGGCGAACGGCGTCACCGTCATCAGCGCGCTGCCGATCGCGCCGGCATCGATGGCATAGCCGCCCTCGAGCTGGCCGAGCCACTGATTGGCCCCCGTCTGGCCGGTCGCCGTGCGCTGGGCCATCCTCGGAATCTGGATGCCGCGCCACATCTGGTTGGCGCTGTAGGCGTAGCCCGCCAGCCCGTTCACGTAGATCGGGCCTTGGCTGTACAGGCCGTAGAGGCCGGTCTGCACGCTGTCGGAGTTGCTGAAGCCGTTGAAGCCCGACACCCACTGTCGTCCGCCGGCGTAACCGACCGTGACGCCGGCCAGGAAATTGTCGGTGAGCCGACGGTCCAGTCCCGCCGCGAAGCCGCCGACGTTGTAGGTGAGCGCCCCGGCCGGCGAGCCGGCGCCGACCGTGCCGATGCCGCCCAAGCCGCCGCCCCAGGCACCCCAGAGCGCTGGCGCATCGCCGTCGCACGCGACGTCGCAGGCTTGAGCCAGTCCGACACGCACCCCGGCGCTGCCGCGCGAGCTGCCGACCGCGGCGGCGAAATTGTTCATGAAAAGCTGCGCGGTCTGCACCATCGAGGTCGACAAGGCCGAGTAGTTCTGCCCTGAGAGCGAGGTCAGCACCGGAGCGACCGCCGCCTGGTTGCCGGTGCTGGCGAGATTGCCGAGAACGGCGGCAAAGTCGCCGGTCGCCGACGGCGCCGCGGCGTCCAGCACGCCGCCGACCGCGGCCTGGGTCGGCGTCTGCGCCGCAGCGAGGAAACCGCCGATCTGCAAGGTGAGATAGACGTTGTTGGCATCGTAGCTGAGCGCGGGCAGCAGGAAGGGATTGGGGCTGCTCACCGAAGAATAGGTGCCGCTCAACCCACCGACGGCATTCAGGATCGTGTAGGTGGTGTGTGGCGCATAGACGCCTCCTTGCGGCAACGCCTGTACGCCCGATCCGGGCTGCAGCGTGGCCGTGCCGCTCACCGTGATAAGGTCGCTCTGGCCTTGAGGATTGACTTCGGCCTGGTACGTGCCGCCGGGAAGCTGGGTGAAGTTGCCGCTCACCGACATCGCGCCGATCGAGTTGCCGGGGGCGATGATGCCGCCGCTGGCGAGGTTTCCGATCAGGATGCCGTTGCCCGAAAGGCTGCCGAAATTGTTGAGATTGCCGATGATGAGACCGTTGTTGATCAGCGCCCCCTGGTTCGACAGCGTCGAGTTGACCGACTGGTAGGTGCCGGCGTTGTTGAGCGTCGCGCCAGGGGCCACCGAGTAGCCGCCGCCGCTCACGAAGCTGGCCCCCGGACCGATCGAAAGGTTGCCGATCATGCTGCCCGTCAGCGCCAAGGTGCCGCCCAGCACGCTGGTGCCGCCGCTGTAGCTGTTGGTGCCCGCCAGCACCAGCGTGCCGGTGCCGAGCTTGGTGAGGCCACCGGGGCCGCCGATGTTGTTGCTCCACACGTCGATGGCATTGAAGCCGCCCAGGGCGGCGTTCATGTTCACGCTGACGTTGGAGGTGAACGCCCCGTAGCCGCCGGCCGCCGCGAACAGGTTGAGGCGGTCCCAGCCGCTGCCGTTGTCGAGCGGGCTGCCGGACGGCAATTCCGTGCTGGCCAGCACGTCGATCAGCTGGCTGCTGCTGAGATAGGGGAAGCGCGAGGCGATCAGCAGCTGCGAATTCAGCGGCACGACGGGCGCGAGATTGGTCGGGCCAACCGAGGGCAAGCCGTAGGTCGCGAGCTGGGCGTAGGCCTGGCTGGCGGTGGTGAACTGGCTCGCCGTCGGGAACACGTTGTTCGCAATGCAGCTTGCGACGTTCGCGGCACAGCTTGCATAGGGAACGGCAGTGAGGGAAGCGCCAAGCTGGCTCGTCAGTTGGGAGGACAGCCCGGAGACATATCCCTGAAAGCTGGAAATCCCCGGCAGGGTATAGGTGCCGGCGAGGAGTTGCGTCATGGTGTAGTATGTGACCATGCGGCCGCCGATCACATCGAACGTATGATGGACGCCCATGATGTTGCGGCTGAGGCCGAACTGCTCGGCCGAAACCATCATGCTCTGGTAGGCCTGGGGCAGCATGAGTGCGTAGAGCAGCGCCGTCGTGTTGCCGATCACCGTGTGTCCGCTCGGGAAGGCACCGGAAGTCTGCAGTCCGTCCCCCGCGCCAGGCGTGCCCCATTCGCCTTGCTGAGCGGCCACCGCGGCGTTGCCCACCGCCGTGTTGCCGAACTGCGCCTCCGTCCATGGGTTGGCGGAGATCGCGGTGCTTATCTGGAACGGTCGCGGATCGGGTTGCTGCGTCGTCGGTAAGGAATACGGCGTGAGATTTCCCGGGAATACCTGCGCATAGGACGAGAAGCTGCCCTTCAGAGCGCCGACCTGCTGCACGCTGCCGATGTTGCTCAGCGCGTTGGTGATCTGACCGTAGATGCCGGATTGACCGGGAATCTGGGCAGCAAGCGTGTTGGCAAGCGGCTGCGAAATCCAGAGCTGCGGGAAGGACGTCAGGGTCGAGAGAATCTGGCTGCTCGAAGAGACCTGGTTCCAGATGTTGTACTGCGGCGTGGCTCCGGAGAGATTCGAGTTTGCCGCCGCCTGGAGCTGCTGGTTGATCGTGGCCGACCGGTAGATGTTGATGACGGTCGACATGTCGGCTTGCAGCGCGTTGACGCCGGCCGCCGAGTTCGGCAACGCCGCGAACTGCGACAGTACCTGATGCTGCTGGTTGGCCTGGATACACGACGTTGCGCTGAGACCAGTGCAATTGGCCTGGGCGTACGCCTCGTCCGCGAACCACGGCAAGGCCGCCATGGTGAGGGCCGTTCCGGCGAGCAGCCAAACGCGTACGCGACGCTCCGCCGGCCCCCGAGCCGGCCTTCCCCCAAGATGCATACTTCCCCCAACCCCTTGTCGACGTTTCCCAACGTCTTAGCAAGGAAATATTACAGTGAGACTGCAGTTAAGCTCCACTCCAATTCCGCGCATTCCCGAATGCCCTTTCGGCGCATGCGGACAATAAAGATGGTCCTGGCCCCGGCGCCCAGAAATACCAGACCTGGTACTTAAGAAACATTGACGACGTACTTAAATAATGCTATGACCAACGACATGCCCGCGACCCGTCATCCCGAGCGTAGCGAGGGATCCTTCGTGTTGCCTCAAAGATCCCTCGCTGCGCTCGGGATGACAGATGTGGCTCCCGCGATAGCGTGCTCATGCCCGGCGCTTGTCGCCCCACGGCGGCGGCGGGAAGACGAGGTCGGCCACCGCCGCTTCCTCCGGCAGCACGACCACCGGCGCCCGCTTGAAGTTCTCCAGCGCCGCGACCTTGATGCCGACGTTCTGGCCCTTGGCATCGAATTG
>JAFAKN010000372.1 GCA_019235415.1 Alphaproteobacteria bacterium | reverse complement strand
GCGCCGCGGCGGTGAGCCTTTGGTGGCCGGAGCCCGACCCGTCCGGTCCAGCCCCTCTCGTCCGTCCGAGCGCGAATTCGCTCCCAGCGCACCCTTCAGCCGGTGGCTGCTCGGTTCCCGGCTCTATTCCCTGTCGCTGGGCTACGGGACGCCCCAGTCCTTCTTTGCCGTGGCACCCGATGCCTGGCCGGGCAACCCCGCGATCGGCCAGCGCCTGGTTTTGGGCGAGCTCTTGGCCCGCGGCAGCGCCGGCGCCGTCGCACCGGAGTCCGACGATCCGCCCTGGCAGCGCGCGGGCGCCTCGCCGCTCTGGCTCGAGGCGCTGAACGGCTTCGGTTGGCTGCGCGATCTGCGCGACTGTGGCGAGCCGGGCGCGGCACCGCTGGCGGTCCGGCTGGTCGACGATTGGAGCAACCGCGAATGGCGGTGGTCGCCCGTGCCGTGGCGGCGCGACGTGCTTGCCGAGCGCATCGTGTCGTGGATCCGGCACTACGACTGGCTGTCCGCCTCGGCCGATTCCGGCTTCGCGGCGCGCCTCGTCCTGTCGCTGGCGCGCCAGCGCGTGCACCTCAAGCGCGCCTTGCGCGCGGGCCTCATCGGCCACGAATCGGTCGCGGCGTTGAAGGCCATGGTGTTCGCCGACCTCGCCTTCCTGCGCGACGGGCGGCGCTTCGAGAAAAGCCTGGAGCAGACGCTCGCCAAGCTCGGCCGTTTCGTGAAGCGCTACGTGCTGCACGACGGCATCGTGGCGGAGCGTGCGCCGCACCTTCAGCTCGCCGTGCTGCGTCACCTCCTGGACGTGCGGGCGGCATTGGCCTCGGCCGAGCGGCGCGCGCCGGCCGAGCTGATCGCCGCCGTCGATCGTCTGGCGCCAATGCTGCGCTTCTTCCGCCACGGCGACGGCGGACTGGCGCTGTTCAACGGTGCCTGGGAAGGCGATCGCACGCTGATCGATCTCGTGCTGGCACGCTCGGGGTCGAACGAGCCGGCGCCGGCGATGGCCCTGGTGAGCGGCTTCCAGCGGATCGCCGCCGGAACGTCGCTGGTGATCGCCGATACCGGCAGTCCGCCCGGGCGCGGCATGGACGGCATCGCGCACGCCGGCACGCTGTCTTTCGAGATGAGCGCCGCACACGAGCGGCTGATCGTCAATTGCGGCACCTATCCCGGCGCGCCGCGCGATTGGCAGCGCTTCATGCGCTACACGGCGGCCCATTCGACGGCGATCGTCGACGACACCAATTCCTCGGAGATCACCGATCACGGCGCGCTGGAATATCGCGCCGGCAACGTGCTGGTCGATCGCGCCGACAACGACGGCGCGCAATGGCTCGACATGTGCCACGACGGCTACCGGTCGCTCTACGGCATCATCCATCGTCGCCGGCTGTGGCTGTCGCCCGACGGCGGCGACCTGCGTGGCGAGGACATCTTCAGCGGGCCTGAAGGCCGCGCGGTCACCATCCCCGACCGCCGCTACATCGTGCGCTTCCATCTGCATCCCTCGGTCAAGGCGACCCTGGCGCAGAGCGGCCAGGCGGTGCTGATGCGCCTGCCGAGCGGCCGCGGCTGGCGCCTGCGCGCCTCGGGCGCCGGCATCGGGCTGGCCGAGAGCGTCTATCTCGGCGAGGAGGGCCGCGTGCGGCGCACCGAGCAGATCGTGCTGGTGGGCCAGGTGCCGCGCGAGGGCACCAGCGTGAAGTGGGCGCTCACCCGGATGGAAGGATAGCTCAGCGCCTTTCCTGCAACGCGCGCAGCTCTGCCAGCACTTTGTCCGCCGTTGGATCGTCGGCGCTCTCAAGCGCATCCATGACGGCGGCGGACAGCTCCGGGCGGCTCGCGGCGAGCCGGCGGAAGAACACGATGATCTCGTGATCGGCAATGCCGGCGGAGGCATCGATCACTTCCAGGGTCGGATCTTCCTGCAGGCAGCGCTTGAGCAGGGGCCGTGCCTCCATGGCGCCCAGCCGTCCGAGCGCACAAGCGGCGGCGACTTGGACGTCGCCATGGAGATCGTCGAGGAGCTCGATCAGGATCGGTGCCAGCTGTGGCCCGGCTCGAACGCAGCGCGCGGCGGCACAGCGGATCGCGGGATCGTCGTGGCGCAGATGCTTGCGGACGACGTCTTCCTGCAAGGGAAAACGAAGCAGATCTGCCGCGAAGAAGGCCAAGCTCAATCCCGGGCCCCCGATGATCTCGCGACCAATCAGCCTGCCGACGGCGGCGCCCGCCTCGCCGCCGCCGATCGCGATCATGGCTTCGATGGCCGCAGCCTGCTCGGGAACGATTCGCGTCCTGCCGAACCCGGCATGCCTGAGACAAAGCCCTTCGAGCGGGACGCATGCCGCGCTGAGCTTGCGTCGCCCGATCTCCCGCACGCGTTCGAGGCATTGTTCCATCGGCAGATCGGCCAGGCCGTCGAGAAGGCCATCGTCATCGAGCGCCGCCGCATCGACCGTGTGCGGCGCCGTCGGTAACGGCAGGGGCGTCGGTGCCGGACGCACGGCCTCGTCGAACAGGTCCAATTGCTCGTTCGCCATGCGCCCGAACCGAAGATGGTGCGGCGCACATTCCGCCGCTCCGGGCTCATGTCAACCAGGTCGATGGGCACGCCGCAGACCCGCGAGGCGCGTTGTCGTGCGGTCTGGAAACAAGTAGGGTCGATACCTTGGCAGCATGAACCGGCCGTCAGAAGCCGGCATCTTCCGTACGGCGTGCCTCAGGATCGATCGAGCGGTGTTGCCGAAGGGTAGCTTTCCACGGATTCCTTCCGGATACGCCAAGCGCCTGCTCGGGGTATCCGTCAGGCTCGGTATCCTGATGATCGCCGCCGCCGTCGCGGTGCTGTTCATGCTGCGCTGGGACAGCTGGGTCGGCGCGCGGGTCGACCAGACCACCGACGACGCCTACGTCAAAGGCGACCTCACGCCGCTCAGTGCCAAGGTCGAAGGGTACGTCCGCAAGGTGCCGGTCAACGACTTCGAGCGCGTCAAGGCCGGCGAGCTGCTACTCGAGATCGAGGACGACGACTACAAGGCGCGCGTCGCCCAGGCCGAGGCCGACGTCGCCGCGGCCGAGGCGGCGATCGACAACATCAAA
>JAFAKN010000651.1 GCA_019235415.1 Alphaproteobacteria bacterium | reverse complement strand
CTCGGCCGCATCGTCAATGTCGGGCGGCTGGGCGGCATGAAGGGCGAATTCGACTTCGACCTGCACGCCCTGAAGCGCATCGATTATATCGGCGTCACCTTCCGGACGCGGTCACAAGAGGAGGTGCGCGCCATCGTCAAGGCCGCGCGCGCCGACCTGTGGCCGGCGATCGAAACGGGCAAGCTCAGCGTGCCGATCGACCGCACCTTCCCGCTCGCCGAGGCGGCCCTTGCGCTTGCGCACATGAAGGCAAATGCCCATTTTGGCAAGATCGTCCTGATCGTCTGACTTAGCTGTCATGCCGCGCGAAGCTCCTGTCATCCCGAGCGCAGCGAGGGATCCTTAAGGCAACAGGAAAGATCCCTCGCTTCGCTCGGGATGACAGAGATTTCGCTGGGGATGACAGAGATTTCGCTCAGGATGACATTGGTTTAGTGAAAGGCACCCCATGTCCAAAGCCATCAACCATCTCGCCACCGCCGACGCCCTGTTCTTCGGCAAGGGTGGCCTCGACCAGCGGCGTACCGCCAAGTTGGTCGACGAGGCGCTGGCGGGCTGCGACGATGGTGAGCTGTACCTCGAGTACGATCAGAGCGAGGGCTTGTCGTTCGACGACGGCAAGCTGAAGAGCGCGTCGTTCGACGCCTCGCAAGGCTTCGGACTGCGCAGCGTCGTCGGCGAGGCCACCGGCTTCGCCCATGCCTCGGCGCTCGACGAGGCGGCGCTGAAGCGCGCCGTCGCGACCGTCAAGGCCGTCCGCGGCGGTCGCGGCGGCAAATCAGACGAATCCCCGCACGGCACCAACCAGCTGCTCTACGCCGAGGACAACCCGATCGACTCCGAGGCGTTCGCCAGGAAGGTCGCGCTCCTGCAGGAGATCGACGCCTATGTGCGCGGCAAGGAGCCCAAGGCACGTCAGGTCTCGGTCTCGCTCGGCGGCTCCTGGTCGGTGGTCGAGATCATCCGCGCCGGCGGCTGGCGCGCCGCCGACGTACGGCCGCTGGTGCGGCTGCACGTCAGCGTGGTCTGCGCCGACGGCGATCGCATGGAAGCCGGCAGCAGCGGCAGTGGCCGGCGTGCAGCCTACGGCGACATCTTCAAGCCGGAGTACTGGAAGCGCGAAGCCGACGAGGCGATCCGCCAGGCGCTGGTCAACCTGCAGTCGGTGCCGGCGCCCGCCGGCGAGATGCCGGTCGTGCTGGGGTCAGGCTGGTCCGGCGTGCTGTGGCACGAGGCGGTCGGCCACGGCCTCGAAGGCGATTTCCATCGCAAGAAGACCTCGGTGTTCAGCAAGCTGATGGGCGAGATGATCGCCTCACCCGGCGTCACCGTGGTCGACGACGGCACGCTGCCCGATCTCCGCGGCTCGCTCACCATCGACGACGAAGGCACGCCCTCGCAGCGCAACGTGCTGATCGAGAACGGTCGCCTGGTGGGCCTGATGCAGGACCGCCAGAACGCACGCCTGATGGGCGCCAAGCCCACCGGCAACGGCCGGCGGCAGGGCTTTGCCCATGCGCCGATGCCGCGCATGACCAACACCTTCATGCTGGGGGGCGACAAGGACCCGCAGGAGATCATCGCCTCGGTGCCCAAGGGCCTCTACTGCGCCAACTTCGGCGGCGGCCAGGTCGACATCGTGTCGGGCAAGTTCGTGTTCAGCATCACCGAGGGCTACCTGATCGAGAACGGCAAGCTCGGCGCGCCGGTCAAGGGCGCGACCCTGATCGGCGCCGGTGCCGAGGCGCTGACCAAGGTCGGCCTGGTCGGCAACGACATGAAGCTCGACCCCGGCATCGGCACCTGCGGCAAGGACGGCCAGGGCGTCCCGGTCGGCGTCGGCCAGCCGACGCTGCGCATCGATGCTCTGACCGTGGGCGGCACCGCTACCTAATTTCCTCCCCACGCTTCGCGTGGGGAGGTGTCGCGGTCATACCGCGACGGAGGGGTCGTGAAATCTCATGAGTTCATGACCCCTCCGTCCGCTGCGCGGACACCTCCCCTTCGCGGTATCCGCGAAGGGGAGGAATTCAGGCCGGCGCCTTCTTGTAGTCGGCGTCGCTCACCGGCTCGAACCAGGTCGTCGCTTGGCCCTTGTCGTCGGTCTCCGACATGGCGAGATGGACCATCATCGTGTCGGGCGCCGAGCCGTGCCAGTGGCGCGCGTTGGGCGGGATGACGACGGTGTCGCCCGGCTTGATCTCCTGCACCGGCTCGCCCTCGAGCTGGTAGCGGCCGACGCCGGAGAGCACGTAGAGGATCTGGCCGACCGCATGCTGGTGCCAGTTGGTGCGCCCGCCCGGCATGAACGACACGCGCGAGGCGCGCAGGCGCGACGGTCCTTCCGGCGCGAACACCGGATCGGACATGACGGTGCCGACGAAGTTGGCCGCTTCCGCCTTGTTCGTCGGACGGGCCGCGGCGCGCATGATCCTGCCTTGCATGGCATTCCCCGATTGTTGGTGACCGCCCCGATGGTAGCGCCGGTTTATGACGAATACAGCCCCTTCGCCTCGGCCAGGCTGACGCAAATCGCTTCGATCGCATCGAGCGTCGGCGTGTCGAGCCCGGCGCTGCGCGCGAAGGCGAGCGGCGCGCGCACGATCGATTCGACCTCCATCGGCCGGCCGAGGTCGTAGTCCTGAAGGATCGACGGCCGATGGTCGGTATAGACGCGGGTCGCCCCGTAGCGCTTGTCGGGATGGTCATCGAGCACCACGCCGTGCGCCGCCGCGACCGCCAGCGCCTCGGCATGGGCGCGGCGCGCCAGCCGGTTGCCGAGCGGCGTAGCCTGCACCTTGGCCGGCTGGCCGGTGACCAGGCAGACGGTCGACCCGGTCAGGTTGGCCATCAGCTTGTGCCAGATCTCGTAGCGGATGTCGGTCGTCGCCGGCGAAGCGATGCCGGCCGCCGCCAACGTCGCACGCAGCGCCGCGACGCGCGGCGTTTGACGGTCGTCCGGCTCGCCGACCGACAGAATGTTGCGGTCCGGCACTTCGTTGTGCACCACGCCGGGCTCGACGACGTGGTTGGGCGAGCTGATGACGCCGCCGACCACGCGCTCGAGGCCGACCGCCTTGGCAAGCGCACCGTGCGGATCGAGCCGCGACAGGTCCGGCGCCGGCGGCCGCGCTTTCGAGAGGCCATGGCCGTACCACCACGGAATGCCGTTCTGCGCGAAAACGACCGGCGTGTCGGCCGACCCCAGCAGCGGCCCGATCGTCGCGGCGAGCTGGTGTTGGCTCGATGCCTTCATGGT
>JAFAKN010000604.1 GCA_019235415.1 Alphaproteobacteria bacterium | reverse complement strand
GTCCGCCTTGCACTCGAAAACAGACCTACAAGTAGGCGCCGTGAATTGCCGATTTCGGGAGCCCAGGATCGACAGCAACTGTCTCTGTTTCGTATTTGAAAATTCCCTGTTCTAACCGAACGAATTCCCTGCTCCGTTGCGGCCGTTACCCAAGAACGCCCTTGATAGTCTAGCGTTTAGCCTGACGTTGCGGAAAGCACTTCACACAAGGTGTACCTGAAGCACCCGTCGTCAAGGGCTTCGTCCTGAACCATTCCGATGTCGGATGTGAAGCGCGCTGGTGGCCTCCACCACGATCCGCGCGCGGAGCACTCGAGAAACCAGCGACCGCATACGCTTCGGTCGGAAAAGTATATCTCACGGGTGCATTTGGAGATTGAGCGCGCGGGGTTCTTGACGAGCGATCTTTAGATGATGACCATCATACAAAGAGAGGATTTCACAACTGCATGCGCTACGGCCTTGATCACAAGGAGCGGACCAGAGGCCGCGTGCTGGGCGCAGCGGCGCGGTCGATACTGGCGGTTGGCCCGCACCGCATCGGCGTAGCCGACGTCATGGCCAAAGCCGGCCTGACCCATGGCGGGTTCTATGCCCATTTCTCGGGCAAGGACGAGCTGATCGTGGCCGCCATCGAACTTTTGTTCGACGAGGCGCTCGCCAATCTCCATCGTCTGACGCGCGATCGAGCGCCGGCGGATGCGCTGGGCGCCTACGTCGATTGGTACCTCTCGCCCTCTCATCGCGACGCGCGCGAGACGGGCTGCCCGCTGGCCGCCCTGTCAGCTGATGTACCTCGCCTCGACGTCGCGGCCCGACGCCGTTTCTCCCGCGGGGTAAGGCGTTTGACTTCCGGCATTGCCGCGTTGCTTTCGGCGCTCGGGCAGAAGGAGTCCGAGTCGCTTGCCAACTCGGCCTTTGCCGAAATGGTCGGGGCCCTGGTTCTGGCGCGCGGCGCGGACGCCAGGGAATCGGACTCCATCCTGGAAGGATCGCGGACTTGCCTGAAAGCCCGCCTGGGCATCGAGCGCCTGAGGCGGCGCCCGCGCTCGCGTCAACGCAACAGCTAGAGCTCCAACTCGAGAGGTCGACATGGCTCAAGAAGCGGACACTCCTCTGGTCAGCCGCGAGCAGCGCGGACCGATCAGCATCCTGACCATGGCCTATCGGCCGTACAACCTCTTGGGTCCCAAGCTGATAGGGGCCATCGCTCGCGAACTCACACTCGCTGAGGAGGCGGGCAGCCGGGCGATCGTGCTCAAGAGCGGTTTGCGTCACTTTTGCGCCGGCGCCGATGTCAGCCTGTTCGGCGCCAGAATCACCGGCGAGGGTCGTTCCGACAGCGAGATCAAGGGAATCGACTTTCTGCACAGGCTCGAGCTTCTGCCGATTCCGATCGTCGCCAGCATCCACGGCGTCTGCCTGGGGGGCGGTCTCGAGCTCGCTCTGGGCTGCGACTACATCATCGCCGCAGCCTCCTCCAAGCTGGGCTCGGTCGAGGCGGCGCTCGGCTTGCATCCGCTGATGGGCGGCATCCAGCGACAGGTTCAGCGGATCGGTGCGGCGCGCGCCAAGGAAATGTCGATGCTGGGGCGCCGCTACGACGCGGCCACGCTGGAACGGTGGGGCCTGATCAATCTCGCGGTTCCCGACGAAGCGCTCGAGCAGACGACTCTGTCGATCGCCGAAGAGCTGGCACGCGGTCCGACCGTCGCCCATGCCGCCACCAAGCAGCTGGCCTGGCTGGCCGCCAGCCAGGGCGTGGTCGCCGCCGACCAGGCAATGACCAAGATCCAGGAGCCGATCTGGGCCTCCGAAGACCTCAAGACAGGCCTCGCCTCGTTCAAGAAGAACGGTCCCGGCCTGGCGAAGTTCGAGGGGCGCTGACCATGGCCGGGCCTCTGCAAGGCATCCGGGTTGTCGACTTCTCCCGTGTGCTCGCCGGGCCGCTTTGCGGCCGAACGCTTCTCGATCTTGGTGCTGACGTGATCAAGGTCGAACCTCCCACCCCCGACGTGTCGCGTTTCGCCTTTCCCTCGAAGGAGGGCATGTCGGGCTACTACGCCCAGCAGAATGCGGGAAAGCGCAATGTCAGCATCGACCTCAATCAGCCGGGCTCGCTGGAGCTGGCGCTGAGGCTTTGCGACACCGCCGACATCGTGGTCGAAAACTTTCGTGCAGGCACGCTCGGCTTCTTTGGTCTCGGCTACGAGGCGCTAGCAAGCCGCAACCCGCGCCTCATCTATGCATCGATCACTGGCTACGGGCAAGGCGGCCCGTGGCGCGGCCGCATGGCCTATGCGCCGACCGTGCAGGCCGAAGCCGGCTTCACCGAGAACAGCGTGCGTCACTACGGCGAGGCGCTCACCGAGCCGCGCACCGACGGACTGTCGCATGCCGACGTCTATTCGGGGCTGCAGGCCGCAATCGCCATCCTCGCCGCCCTGCACCGGCGCGACACGACCGGCCATGGGCAATACATCGACGTGGCGATGGCCGCGACGCTGATGGCCGTGAACGAACGCGCGCATGTCGATCTCTCCGACGACGACATCGGCGCCGAGCCAGCCGTGCTGGGGGCAACCGACTGTCCGTTCTTCCGCGGACCCGACGGCGAACAATTCACCGCCGCAACCAGCCTGATTGGCAGCCGGACGTTCCCGTCCTGGCTGCGTGCCATGCGGCGTGCCGATCTGATCGACGATCCGCGCTTTGCGACGGCCGCCGCACGGCGACAGAACTTCGCCGCGTTGCATACCATCGTGCAGTCCTGGATCCTGAGCTTCCCCGACACCGCGACGCTCGATGCACAGTTCGACGAGGCGAAGATCGCCATGGGCAACGTGCGCTCGATCCGCGAGCTGGCCCAATCGGATTGGTGCGCCTACTGGGGCGGTATCCAGGAAGTGCCGGATCGGCACGGCGGCAACTACCGACTGCCCGGCCGCCCGTGGCGCTTTTCTCGCGAGGAACTCAGCCCACTCGGCGCACCGGCCTTCCAGGGCGAGCACAACAGAAGCGTATTTGAGGAACTCGGCCTCTCGACGGCTGAAATCGAGCGGCACGCCGCTTCGGGTGCGCTCGTCTCACGCATCCCGGCCAAAACCACAACGACCTGACCCTGGAGACGTCGCCATGACGGACGTCAAGTCCTCGCCCACCTATGTCGGCCAGCCACTGCGGCGGCGGGAAGACCTGCGCTTCATCACCGGCAAGGGCCGCTATGTCGACGACATCCAGTCGCCGGGCGCCCTGCACATCGCCTTCCTGCGCTCGCCGCATTCCCACGCCAGGATTGCGCGGCTGGACGTCGCTGCCGCGCGCGCCCATCCCGGCGTACGGCTGGTCGTCGAGGGCAGCGACGTCCTGGGCAGAATCGGCGCAATCCAGCCGAACTGGATCATGCCCGGCACCCACGTTCCCGTGCGCTCCGTCCTGGCAATCGACCGCGTCCGCTTCGTCGGCGAATGCGTGGCGGCCATCGTCGCCGATACGCGCGAGGCAGCGTTCGACGCCTCGGAACTGATCGAAGTCGACTACGAAACGCTGCCCGCGGTGATCGAGGAGGAGGACGCCATCGCGCAAGGCGCACCGCAGCTGCACGCAAACGTTCCCGGCAACGTTACGACGCAGTTCAGACTCGTGGGCGGCGACTACTCGGAGGCGGCGCGAAAGGCCGATCAAATCCTCAAGCTGCGCATCGTCAACAACCGCCTCATACCGACCTGCATGGAGCCGCGCACGATCCTTGCCGAGCCCAGCGTCGACGGCCACCTCACCATGTTCATGGGCAGCCAGGTCCCGCACATGCATCGCCGGTGGATCGCCGAAACGGTGGGCATCCCCGAACATCATCTTCGTGTCGTCGCGCCCGATATCGGCGGCGGCTTCGGCGCCAAGATGCATCTCTACCCGGAGGAACTGCTCTGCGCATACTTGGCGCTCGCCCTGCGCTCGCCGGTTAAGTGGGTCGAAGCACGCTCGGAAAGCCATCAGTCGACGAGCCATGGTCGCGCGCACACGGAGCACATCGAGATTGCGTTCAACAACGACGGCCACATCCTCGGCCTCAAGGTCGAGACGCTCGGCAATGTCGGCGCCTACCTGTCGAACATGGCATCGGGCGGACCGACGGCGAACACCATTACGTACGGCACTGGCACCTACCAGATCCCGAACTTCGAAGCTGTCGCCAAGGTCGTCGTCACCAACACCGTTCCCGTCGACGCCTATCGCGGCTACGGGCGGCCCGAGGCGGCATACATCGCTGAACGCAGCATCGAGGCGGTGAGTCGGCATCTGGGCCTCGACCCGGTCGAGGTGCGCCGAGCGAACTTCGTGCCGAGCGCGGCCTTCCCGTACCGCCCGTACGGCAGCAAAGCCACGATGTACGACAGTGGCGACTATCACGGCTGCATGGACAAGGCCGTGGCGGCGTTCGACTACGCCGCGCGGCGCACCGAACAGGAAAGCCTGCGCAAGGCCGGCCGCTATCGCGGCATCGGCGTCGCCGCCTATACCGAGGTCTGCGGCATGGCGCCCTCCCGCCGGCTCGCCTTCATCGGCTTCGACCGCGGCGGCTGGGAGAGCGCGCGGGTCGTCGCCGATTCGGCGGGCAAGGTGACCGTCTATTCCGGGTCGATGACCCAGGGCCATGGTCACGCCACCGTTCTCGCGCAGGTCGCCGCCGATGTCCTGCAAATGCCGCCCGAGAATATCGACGTGGTGCAGGGCGACACCAAGCTGGTCCAGGCCGGTCACGGCACATTCAATTCGCGCTCAATGCCGGTCGGTGCCTCGAGCGTCAGCGTCTGCGCGACGCGTATCGTGGCAAAGGCCAAGAAGTTCGCCTCCGCCATGATGGAAGTGTCAGAGCAGGACATCGCCTACGAGGCCGGCCATTTCGTCGTTCCCGGCACTGACATCAAGCCGCTGCCCTTCGCCAAGGTGGCGCGCATGGCGTACGTGGGCCACGTCCGCCCCGAAGGTGTCGAACCCGGCCTCGACGAGACGCTCTTTTACGATCCCGTCGGCATGGGAGCACCGTCCGGCGTGCACATGGCTTATGTCGAAGTCGATCCGGAAACGGGCATGGTCGACATCGTGGACTATGTCGCGGTCGACGATGCTGGCATCATCATCAATCCCCTGCTCGCCACCGGTCAGATCCATGGTGGGATCGTGCAAGGAATCGGTCAGGCATTGTCGGAGGAGGTCGCATACGACAGGGAAAGCGGGCAATTGTTGACCGGTTCGCTGCTCGACTATGCCGTACCGCGCGCCGACCGGGTGCCGAACATCCGTTCGCAGTTTCAGGAGACGCCCTCGCCAACCAATCCGATAGGCGCGAAAGGGATTGGCGAGAGTGGAACGATCGGTGCGCCCCCGACCATTGTGCATGCCGTACTGGACGCCTTGGCGCCGTTCGGCGTGGCACATCTCGACATGCCGCTGACGCCCTCGCGCGTCTGGAAGGCGGTCCAGGATGCACGAGGCAGTAAGGATCAGCCTGAAGCATCGGCGATCGCGGCAAATTGATCGGTCGACTTGCGGAGCCAGATTCAGTATTTCTGCTCGATCCGGCATTGATTGTCAGAATTGCATTTCGAGCCGGCGAGGGTGAGCTGCCCCGTTTCTTCGGACCACGGTTAACTTGAGAGAGCTGGCGTCTGCTCCGCCCCCGAACATTGGACCACCCGGTGTTAGATTTTCCGGGCTTGGTCATGTGACGCGACGCCTGACGGCGCTCATGTCTCCAAATGACCCAAAGCGGACTTGGGTGAGACCTCACCGGCGTGATCCCACACGCTCCGAGCAGCGCGTGCACGCCTACGCGAAGCTGGTGCCCGCAAGCGGAATGTGCCCGACGCACAGATTGCGGACTGATCAGCACGTTGAGGCGGCGGCGCCACGAACTCACGATCGGGATACAAGCGCACGCAGCCGAGGTACGTCGTATGGTTTCGAGACAATCGCCGTCGCGTTCGGTGCGACGCGGGCAGCCAGATTGCCCGGTATACCCGCTCGCCACGATAACAGGCACGGCAGGGCGGCGGCCTGTGATGAAGCAAGAGAGCTGACCCCCGCTCGAGGAGATCGAGCGCCTCCTGGCCAGTGCCGGCCTGATGCACTTCCATTCCAGCCGCCTCGAATGTCTCGGACTCCAGCGCACGCTATTCGGCAGTAAGCACGCCGTTGCTCCATCAGCGCTCAGCCGATGAGATATTACAACGCGCGAAACGCATTGTGGTTGCGTACTTATTTTTGTCGGCCCTGTGCTCGGGATGGGGGCGCACAAACTCCTTTTCGGCGTTCCGACTTTGCTGCAAAAATTCGAATTCATGCGCGTAGGTTCAGCGCCGAGTCATTTCGGTAGAGTCGCACGGCGCGTCCATATCCGATTACCAGGAGGCAACGGCATGCAGCAAGACAGCGACCACTACCACTCTCATCACGCGCATGATGGCGGTGGGCACTCCCAACCTTGGGACCAACTTTTGACGCAAGCCGGTCCGCGCGATCATATTGTCCAGCTCTATCAGGACCAGGACTTTCTCAATCGCGCCGTGTGCCGCTTCGCCGCCGCGGCGCTGGCGAACGGAGAAGGACTCATATTGGTCCCGACGGCTGCGCACTGGAACGCCTTTCGGCCGCGGCTCGAGGCCGAGGGCGTGAATGTCAAGGATGCGCAAGCACGCGGCCAGCTGACCGTCGTCGATGCCGACCACTTGCTGCCGCGCTTCATGCAGAAGGCGCTGCCGGACGGGCCGATGTTTCTTGGGCTTGCGGGCGAGATCGTGGCCCGTACGCGCGGCGCGGGTCGTTTCCCCAAGGTGCGCTGGTGGGGCGAGATGGTGAACATCCTGTGGGAGCGGGGCGATGTCGAGGCCAGCATGAACCTCGAAGATCTGTTCGACCAGGTCAGCCATGCCCAGGATATCGCGATCTTCTGCTCCTTTCTCATGGACAACTTCAACGGCGATGTGCACACCCACATGCTGCCGCGGCTCGGCGAGAATCATTCACACCTGATTCCCGTGGAAGACTATGCGCTTCTCGAGCGTGCCGTGGCCGACGCGCTGCGCCAGATCGTTGGCCCCGATGAGGCGCGTGTCCTCGAACATCGTCTCTCATCCACTCAACAGCCCTTCAATATGCCGCGCGCCCAAGCCCTGCTGCTGGCGCTCCGAAAAGCCTTGCCTGGCGTCGCGGACTCGGTGCTCCAGCGCACGCGCCGTCTCTACTCGGAGGCAGCGCCCGGCAAATGACGTCTGGGGCGCCCACTGCCAGCGGCTGGATCGGTTACCACCAGCCCTATGACGCCGAGACCGCCCCGGAATCGACCACCCAGGGTCTGATCGACATCCTCGATGTCATCGATATACCCGTCGTCGTCATAGGCTGCGCCGGCGCGATCGCGTCCTTCAACCTCGCTGCCGCGAACATGCTGGGCCTCACCGCGTTGGACATCGGTCGGCTGCCGGGCGAGACGGGGCGGTTTGCGGCGCTGCCTGGCTTGATGGATTGGGTGGCAAAGGCGGTCGCGGGCACCTCTTCCCGTCACGATTTTCACGACGGTAACAGGGCTTTCGTCCTTCGGGTCTCACCGCATGGCAGGAGCGGTAGCCGGATATCCGGGGCAGTGCTCACCTTCACCAACGTCACGGCCTTCCGGGCAAGCGTCGAGCAGGCCATCCACGATCGCGAATTCACCAAGGCGGTGCTCAACACGGTCCCGGAACCACTGCTCGTGCTGGATGCAGCGCTGCGGATACAAACCGCCAACCGGGCCTTCCACGCCATGTTCGAGGTATCCCGGGAAGAAATCCAAGGTGTGCCACTGCGCGAAAGCTGCAACGGAGGCTTCGCGCTTCCTGCACTCGATCGTTGGCTCTCAGGCAGTCTCGCTGGTGAGGATAGGGAACCGTTCGGCCTCGATTGGTCCGATGCATCGGCCGCCCGCCGCTCCTTCCTGCTCACGGCGCGACGCTTGTCGGTGGCCGGCACAACGGGCAGCAACATTCTGCTGTGCTTCCAGGACATCACCCGGCCTAAGCAGATCGAACAAGCCCTGGAGAGGCATGCCGCGGAGCAGGCGGCGCTACGCCGGCTGACGGACCGGCTATACCGGGCGGAGACGCTCGCCGAGATGCACGATGCGGCGCTGGACGCGATCGCAGAGGCACTGGACTCCGATCGATCGTCGATCCTGCTGGTCGATGCCCGCAACGTGATGCGATTCGTGGCTTGGCGTGGACTGTCCGAGAGGTATCGAGCGGCAGTGGAAGGCCATTCTCCGTGGGCGCCCGATGATCCTGCTCCACAGCCGGTGTGTCTTCCCGACATCGAGACAGCCGACGAACCGGAGGCGCTAAAGAGAGTCGTGCGCGAAGAAGGCATTCGCGCGCTCTGTTTCATGCCGCTCATCGCCCATGGCAGACTCATCGGCAAATTCATGACCTACTATCGGGCCACTCACGAATTCACCGGGGAAGAGGTCGCGCTTGCATCGACCATCGCGCGGCAGCTTGGCTTCGGCATCGAGCGCAAGCAGGCCGACGACGCTCGGGCCATGCTGGCGGCCTTGGTAACCTCGTCGCACGACGCAATTATCAGCACGGACCTGGAGGGTGTGATCGGGAGCTGGAACGCAGGCGCCGAAACCATGTATGGCTATACAGCCGACGAAATCGTCGGCAAGCGGTTCACCCTGCTCATTCCGTCGGATCGACCCGAGGAGGAAGGTACGATCCTAGGGTGCATCCGCAGAGGCGTGGGACTCGCGCATTTCGAAACCGCCCGCCGCCGCAAGGATGGAACGCTGATAGAAGTCTCGATCACGGTCTCTCCTATCAGCGACGCGAAGGGCCGGATCGTGGGGGCTTCCAAAATTGCCCGCGACATCACGGATCGCAAGCGGCAGGAGAGGCATCAAAATACCCTCGTGAATGAGCTCAACCATCGGGTGAAGAATACTTTGGCTTCGGTGCAGTCGATAGCGGCGCAGACGCTCCGCCATAGCGAGACGACAGCGAAGGCTCAGAAGCAGATCACCAGTCGGCTTGTTGCGCTTTCGAAAGCGCACGATGTCCTTACCCAGCGGAGTTGGGAAGGGGCGCCGCTAAGGCAACTCATCGAGGAGGCGGTTGCTCCCCATTGCGTGCCAGAAGTGGAGCGCTTCGACCTCGACGGACCTGAAGTCTGGGTATCGCCCAAGAAGGCGCTGGCCATGACCATGGCGCTTCATGAGCTCTGCACGAACGCCGTAAAGTATGGTGCCTTGTCGGCAGACAAGGGACGCGTGCGGATCGCGTGGAGCGTCCGCGATGCCGCCGGCCAGTTGCGGTTGCGGTTGCGGTGGAGCGAGATCGGCGGTCCTCTGGTGTCGCCCCCCAGCCGACACGGGTTCGGTTCGCGCCTGATTGAGCGCGGTCTAGGCCTCGACCTCGGCGGCGAGGTCCGCCTCGCCTTCGACCCGGCGGGAGTGGTTTGTGTTATCGATGCGCCACTCACGGCAGAAGAATCGCGACCGCAACACTGAGCATTGCAGTGGGAATCATGAAGCTCGACGGATTGCGCGTCCTCGTCGTGGAGGACGAGGCATTGATCGCAATGCTGATCGAGGACACGCTTGCCGACCTAGGCTGCCTCGTCGTTGGCGTCGCGCCTACGCTGGAGGAGGCGCTGCAGAGGATCTCATCACTCACTTTCGATGCGGCAATCCTCGACGTCAACCTCAATGGCGATGATAGCTATCCTGCTGCGATGGATCTCGCGAGAAGGCGCATCCCATTTGTCTTTTCCACCGGTTACGGGGCCGTGGCAATTCCTGAGCCGTTGAAGGGCGTTCCGTTTGTCGTCAAGCCATTCGAGGCATCAGACTTGGAGCGCGTGCTTACGGCAGTGCTCCAGGAGCCTCGTGAAGCAAATTGAGAAAGATACGGTGTGGCATCATTCAAGACAGACGCTTGTCGAACGGCTGTCCGGGCCAGCTCGTCAGTCTACCGGCTTGCTTCGCGCGCTGCCTTCGAGCGGGCACATCCATGCAGCGGCCGGTCCGGACGAGGTCGGCCCCTTGCCGCCGAGCGGGGAAACCGCTGATCGCGGTAGTGTCTAGCTTTCGCGAGACTTCAAGCCCTGCTGTGCACCTATGGTGCACCTAACGTAGAGGTGCAGTCGGAGACCTTGGGAGCTATTCGAAGAGGGAAAAAGTGGCGCGCCCGAAGAGATTCGAACTCCTAACCTTCTGATCCGTAGTCAGATGCTCTATCCAGTTGAGCTACGGGCGCACGCGCCGGGCCGCGGGGTCCGGCGAAGAGGGGCGCACCCTAATGAAAGCGGCCCCACGATGCAAGCCGCGAAAACCATGTCCTCAATGCGGCATAAGGCGGTTCTCGTCGTCGCCCGAATCGGTCCGGGGGCGTAGAACTAGGCCATGGCTCTCAGGCTTCCCGCCTTCCTTGTGCTGCTTTGCAGCCTGGCGCTTCCGCTCGCCGCCCAGGACATTTCCTCGGCCGACCGGACGGCGATCCGCGACGTCATCCAGAGCCAGGTCGAGGCCTTCCGGCAGGACGACGGCGAGCAGGCGTTCGGCTTCGCCTCGCCGGCCATCCGGCAGATGTTCGGCACCTCCGCCGTCTTCATGGACATGGTGCGACAGGGCTACCAGCCGGTCTATCGGCCGCAAGTCTTCGAGTTCGGCGAGATCGTGACCCTGCATGGCCAGCTCACCCAAAAGGTGCATGTCGTCGGTCCCGATGGCCGGCCGGTCACCGCCTACTATCCGATGACGCAGCTGCCGGACGGCAGCTGGCGCATCGACGGCTGCTACCTGCAGGCGCCGGAAGAGCACCAGGCCTGACGTTTTACGCCCGCCTCGATGAACCGCGTTTCGCCGCAGGTGCTGGCGCTGCTCGCCGCGCTCACCTTGATGTGGGGCACCAACTGGCCCTTGTTCCGCATCGCGCTGGACGAGCTGCCGGTGCTGACCTTCCGCTCGATCGTGCTGATCGCCGGCACCGCCGTCCTCATCCTCGTCGTCAAGCTGCGCGGCGAGACGTTCGCCGTGCCGCGCGGCAAGTGGCCGGTGCTGATCGCCGCCGCGGCCTTCAACATGTTCATCTGGAACATCGCCACGTCGATGGCCGTGCTCTACATCCCCTCGGGCCACGCCTCGGTGCTGGCCTACACCATGCCGCTGTGGGTCGCGCTGCTGGGCTTCGTGGTGTTCGGCCAGCGGCTGACGTCGCGACTCCTTCTGGCGATCGTGGTCGGCGCCGCCGCCGTGGTCGCGCTGATGGTGCCCAACTTCCGGAGCTACGCCAACGCCCCCGCCGGCCTGTTCTGGGGCCTGTCCGCTGGCCTCAGCTGGGCGATCGGCACCTTCGTCGTCAAGCGCACCGTGTGGCCCAAGATGGGCGTGTCGCTCACTTTCTGGCAAGCGGCTCTCAGCCTGCCGCCGACCGTGCTCGGCGCCCTTCTAATCGACGGTCTGCCTCAGCACTGGCCCTCGGCGCCGGTCTTGATCGCGGCGGTCTACACCGGCGCGGTGCCGATGGCGCTCGGCACCGCGAGCTGGTTCGCCCTGGTGCGGCTCTTGCCGACCCAGGTCGCGGCTCTCTCGTCGATCGCCATTCCGATCGTCGCCATCGTGAGCGGCGTGGTTTTCCTGCACGAACCTTTGTCGCCGCTGCAGGCCGTGGCGATCGGATCGACGGTGCTGTCGCTGTGGCTCGCCCTTATGCCGCCGCGCGCGGCCAAACGCTGACTTAGCCGAGCTCGAAGCTCGTCACGCCGAAGGTGCCCGCGACGTCGACGTCGGGATTCTTCCCGGTGTACATGCGGGCCGTCTCGAACGCCGGCTTGAGGCCGATCTGCTCGGCGAGCCGCACGGCTGGGCGATTGACGTCGGGTACGTCCAGCGCGATCGACGTCGTCCGCAGCGTCCTGGCCAAAGCCGCGATCAGGACGTTGGCGATCTCCGGCGTCTCGGCATAGAGCGGCCCGATGCGCGACGGTCCCGCTGCGTTGCGCATCACGCCGAACCCCGCCAATGCGCCGTCGCGGAGCGCGACCATCGCCGCCCGTTCCGGCAACGTGATCCACGCGGCAAGGAACGTGTCGCGCGGTTCGGGAAAGAAGCGGCGGTCGTAGGCGACGAGCCTGTCCAACGGGATGCTGCGGGCATCGACCAGGCTCACGCCTGCCGGCGCCGCCGCCTCGACCGGTGCGCCCTGGTGGCGGATGTTGTTCCACGCGAGGCGGAAGCCCGACTTGCGATAGTTGTACTGCTGCGCCACCACGCCATCGAGGCCGACGTTGCGGCCCTCCAATCGCTGCATGCCGGCGCGCCAGATCTGGATGCCGTAGCCTTTGCCGCGCACCGCGGGCCGCGCGATGTAGAAGCCGAGGAAGCCGAACGTGGCGCCGTACTTCACGACCGAGATGGAGACCTGCGGCTCGCCGTCGACCCAACCCATCAGGAACCCGCCGGGGTCGGTGCAGAAGAACGCCAGGTGATCGGTGTTGCCCGGGCTCCAGCCTTCCTCTGCGGCCCATTGCGCCATGCGTTGCACGTCGTCTGCGCTGGCGGCGGCAATTTCGATTGTCATGCCACGACGCTAGCACAGCGGCTTGCAAAGCTCTCGCGGTGCGCCTCACAGTGCCGCCAGGAGAATTAGGAGGAAACATGCGGCGGTGGAGCGTGTTGGCCCTGATGGGCATGTTGGGCTGGCTCGTCGCCGTCGATGCCCACGCACAGCAATGGGTGGCGAGCTGGACCGCTTCGGCGCACGGCCCTTACCCTGTTGGCAATCCGACCGCGCAGCCCGAGCTCAAGTTCGCCTTCCCCTCCGCCGAGCAGGGTGCGCGAAACCAGACCTTCCGCCTGATCGTCCGGCCGGACGTGTGGGGCCAGCAGGCGCGCATCCGGCTGTCGAACGTGTTCGGCACCCAGCCGGTCACCTTCAACGACGCCTTCGTCGGCCTGCAGGACGACAGCAGCGCCCTCGTCAAGGGCAGCAACCAGGCGGTCCTGTTCGGCGGGCAGAAGCGCGTCATCGTCCAACCCGGCCAGAGCGTGGTGAGCGATCCGGTGACGCTGCCGTTCGCGAAGGGCGACGCGCTGCTGCGCGGCCGCAAGCTCGCCGTGAGCTTCCATGTCGTGGGCGACAGCGGGCCGATGACCTGGCACGCCAAGGCAATGCAGACGTCCTATGTGACGCCGCCCGGCTCGGGACCCAAAGGCGGCGAGGAAGGCGAGAGCTCGTTCCCCTTCTCGACCACCTCTTGGTACTTCCTCGACGAGGTCGATATGAACGTCGCCGGCAAGGGCGATCTCATCGTGGCGTTCGGCGATTCCATCACCGACGGCACGGCGAGCACCATCAACGGCGACGACCGCTGGCCCGACGTGCTGTCGCGCCGCCTGCACGCCGCCTACGGCGAGGACTTCGTGGTCGTGAACCAGGGCATCGGCGGCAACCAGGTCGTGGGGCCAACCGAGTACACGCCGGCCAAGCCGTTCTCCGGCGGGCCGAGTGCGCTGTCGCGGCTCGATCGCGACATCGTCAGCCTGCCGGGCGTCAGCGCCGTGATCTGGCTGGAAGGCATCAACGACTTCGGCACGGCCGACGCGTCGGTCGACGCGGTCAAGGAGGGCTACACCAAGGGCGTGAATGCCCTGCGCCAGAAAGTTCCGGGTGTGCGCATCTACGTCGCCACGCTGACTCCGGCGCTGCACAGCACGGTCGGCAACTACGGCAAGCCCGAGGTCGACGCCAAGCGCAAGGCGTTGAACGAGTTCTTACGCACCTCGAAGATCCTCGACGGTGTGATCGACTTCGATGCGGTCACGCTCGATCCCGCGACCGGCGAGATCAAGCCCGAGTACCAGCCCAGCTCGTCGATCGGCGGCCCGGGCGACAAGCTGCATCCCAACCGCGCGGGCTACGCCGCAATGGCCAACACCATCGATCTCGGGATGATCACCGGACGGGCGAAGTAGCCTCTGACTCATCTGTCATCCCGAGCGAAGCGAGGGATCTTTAGGGCCGCAGGAAGGATCCCTCGCTCCGCTCGGGATGACAGAGGCGGGCCTGGAGGCCCGCGGTCCGGCAAGACTACTCCGCCGCCTTGGCCGTCGCGGCGAAAAACCGGTTCTCCGGGCGCGGCAGGCCGAGGTTCTCGCGCAGGGTCGTGCCTTCGTACTCGGTGCGGAACAGGCCGCGGCGCTGCAGCTCGGGCACGACCTTGTTCACGAAATCGTCGAGGCCGCCTGGCAGATAGGGGAACATGACGTTGAAGCCGTCGCTCGCTTCCGTCGTCAGCCACTCCTCCATCTCGTCGGCGATCATCTTGGGCGTGCCCAGCATGCCGAGCCCGCCGTAGCCGCCCAGGCGGCCGGCGATCTGGCGCACGGTCAGGTTCTCGCGTTTGGCCAACGCCATGACCCGCTCGCGGCCGCTCTTGCTCTGATTGGTCTCCGGGATGTCGGGCAACGGCCCGTCGGGATCGAACTTGCGCGCATCCTGGCCGATCGCGATCGACAGCGCGGCGATGCCGCTGTCGTAGCTCACCAGGCTGTCGAGCAGCGCGCGCTTTTCCTTGGCCTCGTCGAACGACTCGCCGATCACGACGAACGCTCCCGGCAGGATCTTTATGTGGTCGGGGTTGCGGCCATAGCGCGCCGCGCGGCCTTTCACGTCGGCATAGAAGGCGCGCCCGGCCTCGATCGGGCCGCCCGCCGCGAACACGACCTCGGCCGTTTCGGCCGCGAGCTGTCGGCCGGCGTCGGACGCGCCGGCTTGCACCACCACGGGCCAACCCTGGATCGGCCGCGCGACGTTGAGCGGCCCGCGCACCGTCAAGTACTTGCCCTTGTGGTTCAGGACATGGAGCTTGGCCGGGTCGAAGTAGACGCCCGACCCGACGTCGCGGATGAAGGCATCGTCGGCCCACGAGTCCCACAACCCGGTCACGACGTCGAAGTATTCGCGGGCGCGGCCGTAGCGCTCGTCATGCTCCATCTGCTCGTCCATGCCGAAGTTCAAGGCGGCATCGGGATTGGACGTCGTCACGACGTTCCAGCCGGCGCGGCCGGCCGAGATATGGTCGAGCGAGGCGAACCGGCGGGCGATGGTGTAAGGCGGCTCGAAGGTGGTCGAGGCGGTGGCGATCAGGCCGAGATGCTCGGTCACCATCGCGAGCGCCGGCAGAAGCGTCAGCGGATCGAACGAGGTCACGGTGGCGCTGCGCTTCAGCGCCTCCATCGGCATGTTCAGCACCGCCAGGTGGTCGGCCATGAAGAACGCGTCGAACCTGCCGCGCTCCAGCGTCTGGGCGTACTGCACCAGCGCCTTGAGGTTGAAGTTGGCGTCCGGCGTGCCGCCGGGATAGCGCCAGGCGGCGGTGTGGATGCTGACCGGGCGCATGAACGCGCCGAGGCGGAGTTGCTTGCGGCTCATGTCTGCTATCTTGCCTCTGCTGGGTGGTTCGGCAAGGTCCTTCGGACGACAAGAACTAGGGACGACACAAGTAAACTCGACGCGTCGGGGCCTGCTCCCTGGCCGATTGCCGACGTCGGCGGTTCAAGGTCAGCGCCCGCCCTGGTCGGACTCCTCGCGTTCGGCCATCGCTCGCCCTTTCGGATCCAGGTACCGCCAGATCTCGGCGTCGCGCTGGTATACGTCCGGGCGAAATTGCAACTTGCCGTCGGCGTCTGCGAATGCGGTCTCGTAGACCACGAACACCGGTACCGACCGTGGCAAATCGCTTCGGGTCGTGTCGCCGGTCGCGATCGATTGATCGATTTCCTTGATCGGCTGCTGCATCAGCAAGGCGGCCAACTTGCGTGGATCCTCCACCCTGATGCAGCCATGACTGATGCGGCGGTTGTCGCGGAGGAACAGATTTTTCGACGGCGTATCGTGCAAGTAGACGTCGAACCGATTCTGCATCTCGAAGAGCAGGAAGCCGAGCCCCGAGGTGGCGCCCGCCTTCTGCTGCACGATGCCGTCGGGCAGTATGACCATGTTGTGCTTCGCCAGATAATTCGGGTCGCGATTGGCCAGCGGCAGGATCTCGCTGGCAGCGATGTCGGGCGGGATGTTCCAGGGCGGGTTGAACATGATCCTGTCGATCGAGGCCTGGAACTCCGGGCTTTGATTGTGCCTGTCGTCCTGGCCGACGATGACCCGCGAGGAGAAGACCGGCCGATCGTCGCGGTACATCACCACCCGCTCGTCGGCGACATTGACCCAGACGCGGTCCGCCGGCAGCCGCCGCGGCAGCCAGCGCTCGCGTTCGAGGTTCACCTTGATCTCGCGCAAGTGGGTCGTCGCGGCGGCCTTGCCGGGGCCGCCGCCCGGGACACTCCCGCGAGAATTCTGCAAAGCCTCGCGCAGCAGCCGGTAGGTCGGCGTCTTCGGTGCCAGCCGTTCGATCACCGCCGCCGGTTCGGAGCTGTCGATCGCGACGTCGAGCACGGCGGCGATATCGATCGGCGCCGGCGTCAAGACCTCGTCATCGCGCCGCCGCTCGATCGGCATGACCCCGCGCGCCAGCGCGTCGGCATAGGACAGGAAGGCGTTCGACAGCATCAGTTCCCGCTCGAGCGGGGGCAACGCCGCTGGCGACTGCAGAAGATCGGCGTGAAACAGGTCGGGGGCGAGGCCATGATCGCCGGCGCGCAGCACAGCCTTCATCAGTGAATCCGCCTGGTCCTTCCGCGTCGTCCAGACCGGCGCATAACCATGGCGTGCGTAGAAGCGCCGCAGCAGCTCGACGTTCAGCGGCTCACCCGCGATGCCCGACCTGGGCCCGTTCTCGATCAGTTCGCCCAGTCTGGTTCTGGCAGACGCTGCCGTCGGGGTAGCCTTCGCACCGGGCATCGAGGCGGACGATGCCGACACCAGGGCGACCGGCTCCCGCTCCGTCGCAACGACCGGCGGCTCGGCAGACGAACAGGCAGTGGCGAGCGCAATCGCACCGCCTGCAATCAGGGCGACGCGTGCCAGATGGCCTCGCGTCGAGGACTTGCAGGAGGGGGTTCGCGATTCCGAATCCGGGTTGAACAAATCTGTCACGCGACGACCTCTAGAACAATCGGCCCTCCAGAACGAGCTTGCTTTAAGCGGCCGTAAAAGCAACACTTTCGTCGAGCGCCTTCCGGTGACCCGACCGCGGGGTGCCGACTGATGGAGGGTTGCGGCGGCCAACGGGATATGTTGGTGCATGGGGCGGGAACCAGAAGGTCCCCTTCGACGTTTCAATCACCTTCCGAGTTGTGTTCAAAGCGTTGTAGCGTTCTTCAGTCCCTCAACGAGGAGGATACGGATGTCCGACGTCTCCGAAAAATTGGCTTGCCTCAGGCAGTTGCGTAATGTCGCGCTGGTTGCTGTCGTGATTCCAGCGGTGCTGGCCGTGGTGGGATGCTCCTCAAACCCGCCCCCGCCGCCGCCGCAACCGGTTGCCACGACGCCACCGCCGCCGCCACCGCCTCCGGCTCCGGTCGTCCGCGGCTGATCGGCAGCACGGTAAGACTCACATCCGATCCTCCACGATCGGACGCATGACCTAACCGCCATCGATAGGGGACAGGCGAGCCTCAGGGGCGCGGAGCCAAGAGCTCGTGCGCACTTGTGATCGCCTGTGCCCCAGCGGCGGCCAACGAATGTTCTGCTGTGGCCGATTTCTGCCGAATCCCGCGATGTCGCAGGCGTCTGGAATTGGGCCGAAACCGGGGTTGGCGGGACATTACGTCCGACGATCTGGCGTGACGCGCGCGTGGCGCATCGCCAGCGCCAAATCCGGCCGGTCCGTCGTGAAAACGTCGACCCCGAGCTCGAACATCCTGGCGATCGTTGCGGAATCATTGCAGGCCCAGCCGCCGATGCCGAGGCCACTTTGGCGAACCGCGGCGACGGCCGCTGGTTCCAGCATGTTGCTGCGCAAGCCGAGCATCGGCACGCCGTGCCCGCGCGCCAGCTCGATCACTGCGGACAAGCCGACATCGGTCTGGAGATCGGGCGTCACCAGCCAAACGTGGCGCCTCGGCGCGCCGTGGCGGGGCGCCTCGGCTACCGTGCCCAGCTGGAAGCTGGTTAGCACGCTGCGGTCCAGCAGACGCGCCGCGGCGAGCGTGGATACGACTCTGGCCGGCAGGCCCGGATAGGGAACGCGGTTCGGGCCGGCCTTCATCTCGATGCGCAGGACGATCTCGGTCGGACGGAAGATCTCCAGGACCTCGTCGAGCAGCAGCATGCGCTGGCCGCCACTGCCTTTCAGGATCAGCCGATCGAGGTCGGCCCAGTCGCGCGCGGCGACGGGGCCGCTGCCGTCGGTCGTGCGCTCGAGCGTCGCGTCATGGATCACGACAAGCCGGCCATCGCGCGAGGGATGGACGTCGAGCTCGACCTGCTCGACCGGCAGCCGGGCGGTCTGCTCGAAGGCGAGCCGACTGTTTTCGGGCCAGAGCAGCGCGCCGCCGCGATGCGAGGCGATTTCCGTCATTGTGGATGATCTCCTTCAGCGCAGCGTCGGGTCGAGGCGGTCGCGCAGCCAGTCGCCCAAAATGCTGATCGAGAGCGTCGTCAGGATGATGACGGCGCTGGGGAACAGCAGGATCCACGAGGCCCGCGTGATGTATTCGCGGCCATAGCCCACCATGTTGCCGAGCGAGCTGAGCGGCGGTTGCACGCCGAGCCCGAGGAACGACAGGCCGCTTTCCAGCAGGATGGTCTCGGGGAAGGTGATGGTCATCGACACGATCAGGGTCGAGGCGATGTTGGGCAGCACGTGCAGGCCGTAGATCCGCCAGCTCGAGGCGCCGAGCTGACGGATGGCGCCGGCATAGCCCTGCTCGTTGGCCGAGAGGGTGAGGCCGCGGGCGATGCGGGCGTAGCGTTCCCAACTGTTGAGGCCCATCAAGCAGACGAACAGCACCAGCGAGTTGCCGAAGAAGGCCAGCACGGCGAGCGCAATGATCAGGAACGGCATGCTGGCTTGGAAGTCGATCAGCGTCAGGATCAGCCATTCGACGCTGCGCCGGAAATGGGCGGCGACGAAACCCAGGGTCGTGCCGAGCGTGGCGGCGATCAACGTGCCGAACAAGGCGATCAGCACGCTGATGCGGATCGACACGATCAGGCGCGAAAGCACGTCGCGGCCGAGCTCGTCGGTGCCGAGCGCATGGCGCCAAGTGCCGCCGAACAGGATCGGCGGCTGCAGCCGCGCCTTGAGGTCGAGGGCTGCGAAGTGATAGGGCGCGAGCCAGTCGGCGCCCAGCGCTACCACCAGCATCAGCGCGACCCAGGCCATCGCCAGCAGGGTGAGCGGCGGCCAGGCCTCGAAGAAGCGCGCGGTGCGGCTGCGCTCGATCGGCCGGGGGATCGCGGTGAATGCGCGTTCGGTCATCGCGGCCCCCTCATCGCGGCCCCTTCATCGCGGAACTTGGCGCATGCGCGGATCGATCCAGCCATAGAGCAGGTCGACTGCGATGTTGGCGCTCACCATGGTCGCGGCGACCAGCAGCAGGATGGCCTGCACCACGGCGAGGTCGCGGTTGGCGACCGCGACGACCAGCAGCCGGCCGACGCCCGGCCAGGCGAACACGCTTTCCACCACGACGGCTCCCGCAATCAAGGTGCCGACCATGAAGCCGATGATGGTCGTGGTCGGTATGGCAGCGTTGGGCAGCGCGTGCTCGGCAACGACGCGGCGCCACGGCAGGCCCTTGGCCGAAGCGGCGCGAATGAAAGGCTGGCCCAGCACCTCGAGCATGGCCGACCGTGTGAAGCGCGCCAGGATCGCCGCACCGGCCGCGCCCAGGGTGACGATCGGCAGGATCGCATAAGCGATGCCATCGGCGCCGCTCGACGGCAGCCAGCCGAGCCTGACCGCGAACAGCAGCACCAGCAGGAGCGCCAGCACGAAGCTCGGCATGGTGAAGCCCGCGACCGACAGCACCATCGTCAGGCGATCGGCCAGGGAGTTGCGATGGAGCGCAGCGTAGATGCCGGCCGGCACGCCGATCGCGATCTTGAGCAGGAACGCCGGCACGGTGATGGCCAGCGTCGCCGGGATGCGTTCGACGACCAGCTGGATGGCCGGCCGCCCGTCGCGCATGGAATTGCCGAGATCGCCGGTGAGCGCGTGACCGATATAGGCGAGGTACTGCACCCAGACCGGCTGGTCGAGGCCCCACGACTGGCGGAAGGCGGCGATCGATTCGGGCGGCGCGTCGACCGACATGATGAGCAGCGCCGGATCGCCCGACAGCCGCAGCACGAAGAAGGCGAACGTCACCACCAGGAAGATGGTGAGCATCGCGCGCAGCAGACGACCGGCGAGGTAGCGCATCATGATGGCGCAACCGCAAACAAAACTGTCATCCCGAGCGTAGCGAGGGATCCTTCCTTCGCGACACGAAAGATCCCTCGCTTCGCTCGGGATGACAGCAGTCCGGGATCAGGCATCGGCCATCCCTGGCGCGAGATGACACGCCACGCGCCGCCCGTCGTCGAGCAGGCGCAGGGCCGGCGTCTCGGCGCGGCAGCGCGCCACTGCCATCGGGCAGCGAGTATGGAAGGCGCAGCCCGGCGGCACGCTAACCGGGTTCGGCGGGTCGCCCTTCAGGATCAGCCGCTTGCGGCCGCGCTCGGTCGCCACCGGAATCGCCGACACCAGCGCCTGCGTGTAGGGATGGGCGGGCGCGGCGAACAGCAGGTCAGGGTCGCCCTGCTCGACGATGCGGCCGAGATACATCACGGCCACCTCGTGGCTGACCTGGCGCACCATGCGCAGGTCGTGGCTGATGAAGAGATAGGCGAGACCGCGCTCGGCCTGCAGGTCGAGCAGCAGGTTCACGACCTGTGCCTGGATCGACACATCGAGCGCCGAGATCGGCTCGTCGCATACCAAGAGCCGCGGCGACAGGATCAGGGCGCGCGCCAGCACGACCCGCTGGCGCTGGCCGCCCGACAGCTCGTGCGGATAGCGGTCGAAGTGATGCGCCTGCAGGCCGACCGAGTGCAGGATCGCCAGCGCGCGCTCGCGGCGCTCGCCGGCGTTGGCGATGCCGTGGATCGCCAGCGGCTCCATGACCTGGCGCCCGACGGCGACCCGGCGATCGAGCGCCGCCAGCGGATCCTGAAACACCATCTGCATGACCTGGCGAAGGGAGCGCCACCGGGCGGTGCCGGCCCCCGGCAGGATCTCGCCGTCGACGCGGATGGTCCCCGCCGTGAGCGTCAACAGCCCCAGCACCAGCCGCGCGGTCGTCGTCTTGCCGCAGCCCGATTCGCCGACCAGGCCCAGTGTCCGGCCGGCCTGGAGGGCGAACGAGACGCCGTCGACCGCGCGCAGCGTCGCGTGCTCGCCGAACAGCCGGCCGCCGCGGCGCACGCGATAGTGGCGCACGAGGTTCTCCGCCTGGACTAGCGGTGCGTCCAGCGGCGCGTTCAAAGGTTGCGGCCCCCGGCACGGATGCAGGCGGCCCAGTGGCCCTGCGCGACCTCGACGGACGCTGGCGCGGCCGCTTCGCAGGCCGCTTCGAACGCCGCGCAACGCGGGGCGAAGCTGCATCCGCGGGGCAGGTTCCACGGCTCGGGCACGACGCCGGGAATGGCGACCAGCCGACGGCGCGGGCCGGTCAGCTCGGGCAACGCCGAGAGCAGGCCTCGGGTGTAGGGATGGGCGGGCTCGGCGAAGATCGTGCCGATCGGCGCATCCTCGACGATGCGGCCGGCATACATGACGCAGACGCGGTCGGTGTTCTCCGCCACCACGCCGAGGTCGTGCGAGATCAGCACCAGCGCCATGCCCGTATCGCGGCGGATCTCCTGCAACAGCTCGAGGATCTGCGCCTGGATCGTCGCGTCGAGCGCGGTGGTGGGCTCGTCGGCCACCAGCATCTGCGGCTCAGCGGCCAGCGCCATGGCGATCATCACCCGCTGGTTCATGCCGCCCGAGAGCTCGTGCGGATAGTCGCCGAGCCGGCGGCGGGCATCGGCGATGCCGACGCGGTCGAGCAGACGCGCCGCCTCGGCGAGAGCGGCGGTTCCCGCCATGCCGCGATGCAGCTGCAGCGCTTCGCCAAGCTGCTTGCCGATGCGGTAGACCGGATCGAGGCTGCTCGACGGGTCCTGGAAGATCATGGCGATGCAGGCGCCGCGCACGGCCTCGAGCTCCGCCACCGCTGAACCAACGAGGTTGCGGCCTTCGAACAGCACCTGCCCGCCCAACCGGGCGCGGCTGCCGAGCAGCCCAAGCGCCGCCAGCCAGGTGACACTCTTGCCCGAGCCCGATTCCCCAACCAAGCCGACCGCCTCGCCCGGCTGAACGGCGAGATCGACACCATGCAGCGCCCGCACGATGCGGCGCCCCGTGTCGAAATCGACGGTGAGCTTGCGGATGTCAATCAGCGGTTGGGGCACGGCGTGCAACTGGCCAAGGCGGTGCTGTCATCCCAAGCGCAGCGAGGGACCTTTCCTGCGGCCTCGCTTCGCTCGGGATGACAGGGGCCTGTATCGACCACTCCTCTAACCCATGCGGAAACTGCTGCTTCGGAAGTCCAAGTGGAAGGCGGGCGCCGCCTTCCAGGCGATGTTTTGCGCTTGGCGGTAAAGGTCGCGGTCTGGTGCAGCAGCGTGTAAGCCCGGTCCCACGCTCGCGGATCTCCAGCATGCGCTTGACCATCGCCTTGTGCTTGGCGAGATCGAACTCGGTCTCCATGGCAGCCGATAGCGCGTTCATCTCGCCGTTGGACCACTCCTGCGACTGCTGCTGCCGGCCCCTGCGGGCCTTCCCGACCGACGTACAGTCGACGCGTGTCGTTGGGATGACACGCGCAACTCGGCCTGTCGACCGCTTATCCCTGTCACCCCAGCGCAGTGAGGGACCTTTCCCGTGGCCCTAAAGGTCCCTCGCTGTCGCTCGGGATGACAGCGTCACATCACGTCACACGATCGGCGGATGCCTGCCGTCGACGCCGGACGCCTGCTCCCAGGCGCGCGCGGCCTGCAGGACCGTCGCCTCGTCGAAGTAGCGGCCGACGAACTGCACCGACAGCGGCAGGCCGTCGGCGGAGACGCCGGCCATCATGGCGAGCGCCGGGTGGCCGGTGACGTTGAACGGCGTGCGTGCCTGGCGGGGGTAGGTCCGATCGATCTCGGCCGGCTCGTCGATGCGGCAGGCCGGGTCCATCGAGCTGGCGCAGAGCAGCACGTCGTGCGATCGCAGCGCCTCCTCGACCTCGGCGATCATCTGCAGGCGGCGGCGCTGCGACTGCACGTAGTCGCCGGCGCTGTAGAAGGCGCCGGACATCAGGCGCCGGCGTGCCAGCTGACCGTAGTCGCCGGGACGATCGCGCAGCCACTGACCGTGGATCGCCCAGGCTTCGCTTTGCAGGATGACGCGGTTCACCGCGGCGAACTCGCCGAGGGTCGGCAGCGTCACGTCGCGCACCTCGGCACCTTCCATCTGCAGGGTGCGAACCACGTGCTCCAGCGCCGCGGTGACCTCCGGCTCGGCCGGCATGTCGACCTCGTGGAAATTCCGCACGAAGCCGACCCGCAGGTCGCGGACCGGACGCTCGAGGGCGGCAGCATAGTGGCCGTGCGGCGTGGCCGCGCTGCCGGGATCGAGCGGGTCGTGACCGACGATGGCTTGCAGCATCAAGGCGTTGTCCGCCACGGTGCGCGTCATCGGCCCGATGTGGTCGAGCGTAAAGGAGAGCGGAAACACGCCGCGGCGCGACACCAGGCCATAGGTCGGCTTCAGCCCGACAATGCCGCAGCAGCTCGCGGGATTGCGCACGCTGCCGCCAGTGTCGGAGCCCAGCGCCATCGGGAACAGGCCCGCCGCCACGCCCGAGCCCGAACCGGACGACGAGCCGCCCGGGTGATGATCCGTGTTCCACGGATTGCGCGCCGGCGGCCACGGCAAGTCGAAGCTCGGCCCGCCGATCGCGAACTCGTGGGTAGAGAGCTTGCCCAGCACGATGGCACCCGCGGCCCGCAGCTTCTGCACGCAGACCGCGTCCGCCTTGGCGCGATTGTCCTCGAGGATCTTGGAATGGCAGGTGGTGGGCAGACCCGCCACGTCGATGATGTCCTTGATGCCAACCGGCACGCCGTGCAGCGGCCCGCGCAAGCGGCCCGCCTTCGCCTCGGCTTCGGCCGCGTGCGCGGCCTTCAATGCCGGCTCGCGGTCGAGCCGGATGAAGGCGTTGAGCTTGGAATCGAGGGCATCGATGCGCGCCAGCAGCGCCTCGAGCAGCTCGACCGGCGAGAGCTTCTCATGGGCGATGGCGTGCGCCGCCTCGCCGACGCCGAGCCAGTGCAGCTCGTTCAACGAACCGTCCCTCATAGCCCTTCTCCAGCGCGCATCGGCGGCCACGGCTCGGCGGCGGGATCGGCCGGCTGCTTGATCCGTTCGAGGACGCCCACCGCCTGCTTCGCGGCCGCCTCGACGTCTTCCGGGAAGTCGGCCAGCGCGCGGGCCAGGCCGGCTCGCAGGGCCAGCAATTCGATCGTCTCCTCGTCCATCTCCCCTCCTACGGCCCTCATGGGGCCTGCGTATCGAATTCCAGACGAGGCTCAGTTGAGGCGCTCGAGCTTGGTGATCTCCTGCGGCGGCAGCTCCGCCAGGTAGAGGTTGCCCTCGGCATCGCCTGCAAGGCCGTGCGCGCCGTTGATGGCGCCGCGGCAGCGGCCCAGCAGCGCGCCGTCGGGGCTGAGCAGGCTGATGCGCGGGACCTGGTCGGTGACGAACACCAGCCCTCGCTCGTCCACCCAGATCTGCATCGGATGATAGAAATCGCCCCACGCCTCGAGAAAGGCGCCCTCGCGATCGAACACCTGCACGCGATTGTTCTCGCGGTCGCCGACAAGGACCTTGCCCGAGGGATGAACGGCCACCGCATGGGGAGTCGTGAACTGGCCCGAGCCGCTTCCGGGGCTGCCCCACGTCGCGACCAGGGCGCCGTCGCGGCCGAAGCGATGGACGTTGGAATTGCCGTAGCCGTCGGCGACGTAGAGCTCGCCGTCCGGCGCCTCGGCCGCTGCGGTCGGATGGTTGAAGGGCGCATTGAGCGACGGCCAATGCCGCTTGCCCCACGCCTGCAGCGCATGGCCGGAGCGATCGAAGCGCAGCACCTGGTGGGCGTCGCGATCGGCCACCAGGATCGATCCGTCCGGCGCCGGATTGATGTAGTGCGGCTCCGCCAAGCTGCCCTCGCCCCAGCTGCCGCCGAACGACCCGTCGCGCTCGAACACCAGCACGGGCCGGTCCGTCCCGCGTTGCGCCACGTGCACGCGGCCGTCGGTGTCGACCATCAGGTCGGAGATGAAGCCGAAGCCTTCGCCCGGCGGCAGCCGGGCCCATTTGCGATGTACCGCATAGCGGCGGTCGCCCAGGATCACGGTGTAGCGTTCGTCGGACATGGTGCAAGCTAGGCAGGCTGCAGGCAGCGCGGCAAGATGGATTGTGGCCAGAAGACCCCGATGATCGACGACCGACTCATCCTCTATGGCAGTTTCACGTCCAGCTCGAGCTACAAGCCGATGCTGTTCCTGGCGTTGGCCGGGCTGCCGTTCTCCTTCCGCACGGTCAATCTCAAGATCGGCGTGCAGAAGGAGGCCGAGCACCTCGCCCGCAATCGCTATGGCCAGGTGCCGGTGCTGCGGCACCGCGGCCTGACGCTGGTGATGTCGAACGTGATCCTCGACTATCTCGCGCGCACCACCGGCCATTTCGAGGGCGCGACGGAGCAGGACCGCTGGCGCGCCCGGGAATGGCTGGGCTGGGAGAACGACGCCATCGTGAACGTGGCGCGCGTCCGCCACTTCCACCGCTTCCGCGCCGTCGAACCGGCGGTGATGGACTTCTTCAAGCCGCCGGCGGAAGCCGCCCTCGACTTCATCGACCTGAGCCTGAAAGGCCGCGACTGGCTGGTCGGCGACAGCTGCACCATCGCCGACATCGGCTGCTTCGGCCGCATGGTGTTCATGAAGGAGGGCGGCATGTCCCTCGACGCCCGCCCGCACGCGCGCGCCTGGTTCGAGCGGCTGATGGCAATGCCGGGCTTTGCGCTGCCGTACGACCTGATTCCGAAGAAGGACGCGGAGCTCGAAGGGCGCCGTGCGTAGAAGGCGTGGGCTCTTGCCGGCTGGTGCCTGGATCGCGATTTTATCAGCCGCCGAACACGTCCCGCCAGCTGCGCACCGCGCCCAAAGTCGCAGCGTGATAGACGCCGCGCGCGACGGCTCGGGCAAGGCAATCCGCAGCCAGCGTGCCGAGCTCGCCCAGCGCCAGCGGATCGACCCCGAGATCGTGCGTGCCGGTGGCGACGGCGAACACGGTGTCGCCATCCTGCGGTGTATGGACCGGCCGGATGGAACGGGCGAGTCCATCCTGCGCCATCACCGCCAGCCGCCTGGCCGACGCCTTGTCGAGCCGCGCATTGGTGGCGACGACGGCGATGGTGGTGTTGGCGCGCGGATTGGTGCGCGCCGCCTCCGCGGGATCGTGCGTGAGGTCGGCGCGGCGGTGCGACACCGGCAGGCCGAGCCCGTGCTTGGGCGGCGGCAGGCCGCCGAACTCGCCCTGCTGTTCGAGGGCCCACGCCCAGAACTGCGCCATGTCGCCCATGGTCGTGTAGCCGCGCGCATTGACCGCCACCAAAGCGCCGACTTGCAGGCCACTCGTCGGGTCGACCGCCGAGGCGCTGCCGAGACCGCCTTTGAGGTTGCCGGCGCGTGCGCCGAGCCCCGCTCCTGAATTACCCAGCGCGAAGTCGCGCGCGGCCCTGTCGGCAGCGGCGTAAGCCATCTCGCGATACGGCGGCCAATCCCATTGCTTGTCGCCGCCGTTCAAAAGGTCGAACAGGATCGCCGTCGGCACGATCGGCACCACCGCGTCGCCGACAGAAACGCCGCGCCCGCGGTCTCTCAGCCAGCGCATGACGCCATCGGCGGCCGACAACCCGAAGGCGGATCCGCCGGACAAGCAGATCGCGTCGATGCGGTCGACCCGGCAGGACGGATCGAGGAGATCCGTCTCGCGCGTTCCCGGGCCGCCGCCGCGGACGTCGACCGAGGCGACGCTCGGCCGTTCGCACAGCACGACGCTGACGCCCGACCGCACGCGCTGATCCTCGGCGTTGCCGACCAGCAGGCCGTCCACGTCGGTGACGAGGTTGCGCGGTCCGAGTCGCAGCATGGTCAATCGAGCTGGAGGGTGAGCGCCTTGAGGTAGGCCGTCTCGGACAGGCTGGGATGCACCGGATGATCGAGGGCAGCTCCGGAGCTCAGCAGGATGCGTCCGCCGCGGTCGGCATCGCGCAAGCCACGCCGCACCTGCTCGGCGAACAGCGGTGGATCGACGAGGTGCGAGCAGGAAGCGACGAACAGGAAGCCGCCCGGCGCGACCAGAGGCGCCGCGAGCCGCACCAGCTTGCGATAACCCTGCGCGCCGCTCTTCAGCTCCTTGCGGCTTTTCACGAACGCCGGCGGATCACAGATCACGATGTCGAAGGACGTGCCGGCGCGCGCTTCCAAGGCATCGAACGCCTCCATCTTCTCGAACGTGATGATGCCGTCGACGCCGTTGAGGCGCGTGGCTTCCTTGGCCGCATCGAGCGCCGGGCGCGAGCGGTCGACGCAGGTCACCGCCTTGGCGCCCTGCTTGGCGGCCAGAACGCCGAAGCCGCCGCTGTAGCTGTACACGTCGAGCACACGGGCATCGCGGGCGAGGCTCGCGATGAAGCGGCGATTGTCGCGCTGGTCGTAGAACCAGCCGGTCTTCTGCCCACCGGCCAGGTCGGCCACGAACCGGGCGCCGTTCTCGCTGAGCTCGACGGGCCCGGCATTGCCTTTGGCGACCTTGGTCTCACGCGGCAGGCCTTCCAGCGCGCGCACAGGCGAATCGTTCTTGAGCACGATCGTCGACGGCGACAGCTCCGCCTCCAGTGCCTCAAGCAGTGCGGGCGTCAGCAGCTCCATGCCCGCAGTGTTGACCTGCACGACCAGCGCTTCGCCGAAGCGGTCGACGACCACGCCCGGCAGGCCGTCGGCCTCGGCATGGATCAGCCGATAATAGGGAACGCCGATCAGCCGATCACGCAAGGCCATCGCCTGGACGAGCCGCCGTCCGAAGAACAGCGCATCGACCTTGGCGTCGGGGTCGGGCGACAGCAGGCGACCGGCGATCAGCGAATGCGGATTGAAGGTGATGAGCCCGAGCTGCTCGCCGCTCGCGGCGCGCAGCCGGGCGAGGGAGCCCGCCGGCAGGGCGCGCGTTTCGGCATCCATCAGGATCTCGTTGGAGAACACCCAGGGATGGCCGGACCGCACGCGGCGCTCCTCGCCGGCGTGCAGCAGAACGCTCGGCAGCTTGTTCTGCGCCACGCTCAATCTCCTTGCGCCGTCCCGTCGCGCCGGGGATCGGCGGCCCCTTCCCAACCGTCGGCGGTGCGGCGGATGGCGCTCAGCCCGCCATCGTGCTTGCGCAGCTGCACCCGATGGCCGAGCGCCTTCAGCGGCTCGGCATGGTCAGCCAACGGCGTGCCGTCCTCCAGCTCGGTGACGCCGTTGAGGCTCAGGATGCGCGGCTGCGCCAGCGCCTGGTGGGCCGTGAGGTTCCAGTCGAAAAGGCCGATGATCGCCTGCAGCGTGTCGCCGATGATGCGCGCGCCGCCCGCCGAGCCGACCACGGCGACGAGCCTGAGGTCGCGATCGAAGACCAGCGACGGTGACATCGACGAGCGCGGCCGCTTCAGCGGCTGGACGCGGTTGGCGACCGGGCGTCCGTCGAGCTCGGGCTGCGGCGAGAAATCGGTGAGCTCGTTGTTGAGGATGAACCCGCGCACCATCATTTCGGCGCCGAACGGCGCCTCGATGGTGGTCGTGAAGCTCACCGCGTTGCCCCAGCGATCGACGATGCTGACGTGGCTGGTGCCGCGCTCGACGTAGCCAGGCGGCACGCCCGGCTCGACCTTGCCGAGCGCGTGGTCGGGCGACATGAGCTTGCGGCGCTCGGCGAGATAGTCTTTCGACAGCAACCCCGATACCGGCACGGTGACGAAGGCCGGGTCGCCCAGATAACGGTCGCGATCGGCGAAAGCGAGGCGGTTTGCCCCGGCGATCAGATGCACCGCCTTCAGGCTGCCCGGCGTCTCGTGCGCGAGGTCGAACGGCTCGAGCAGCGACAAGGCCTGCAGGATGGCGATTGCGCCGGACGATGGTGGGGGCATGCCGCAGACGATCCAGATGCGGTACGGCCCGCACAGAGCGTCGCGCTTGATGGGCCGATAGTCGGCGAGGTCCTGCTCCGACAGCGTGCCGGGCCGCGCATGGCCTGTCACTCGCTCGACGATCTCCTTGGCGATCTCCCCGCGATAGAACGCCTGCACACCGTTGTCGGCGATCGACTGCATGGTGTCGGCGAGCGCCGGATTGCTGACCCGCTCGCCGCGTTTCTTCGGCGTGCCGTCACCATTGAAATAGGTCGCGGCGATCGCGCTGTCGGCGCGCATGAAAGGCGCCTTCGCGAGCCATGCGGCGAGCCGCGGCGAGACGTCGAAGCCGTCGCGCGCGATGCCGATCGCCGGCTGGAACAGCTCGCGCCAGGCGAGCTTGCCGTGCTCCTTGTGGGCGAGCTCCAGCATGGCGAGCACGCTCGGGACCCCGACCGAGATGCCCGATGCGACGGCCTGCAGGAGTGGCAGCGGCTTGCCGTCCGGCCCGAGGAACATGCCAGGCGTCGCGCCGGCCGGCGCGCTTTCTCGCCCGTCGTAGACGTCGATCGAACCCGAGGCCGCGTCGTAGTAGAGCAGGAAGCCGCCGCCACCGATGCCGGAGGCCTGCGGCTCGACCGCGCCCAGCAC
Organism: Alphaproteobacteria bacterium; assembly: GCA_019235415.1. Classification (GTDB taxonomy): domain Bacteria; phylum Pseudomonadota; class Alphaproteobacteria; order Reyranellales; family Reyranellaceae; genus Reyranella. The sequence goes on along the minus strand of JAFAKN010000604.1, from coordinate 8,527 downwards.
CATCTGCACGACGACCGCCGCGTCCATCGCCGTGCCGCCGCGGCGCAATGCCTCCACGCCCGCTTCTACGGCCAGCGGATGGGCCGCCGCCACCATGCTTTTAGGCGCCGCCTCGACCCGCCACGCCAGCAGCAGCAGCGGCGGCAGGCAGACCGCGAGCAGGCGGCGCATCATGCGCGGCGCGCCACGATGAACAGACGGCGGAAGGGAAACAGCGTGATGCCGTCGGAGCGCATGGGATACGCCTCGGCCAAGAGCCCGGCGTAGGTATCGTAAAAGCCCTTCTGCTCCTCTTCGTTCAGCACTGCCATGTAGGGGCGCAGGCCGCTGCCCGCCGTGAACTGCGCGACCGGATCCTTGCCGGTGAGCGGCTGCTGATAAATCGTCTCCCAGATGTCGAGCGAGGCGCTGAGCGGCTTCAGGACATCGTAGTAGCGCCCGGGCTCCCAGACGCTGCGAATGCCGCCGACCTTGGCGAGCTTGTCGCGCCACGGTCCTGCGGTCGCGGCTTGGCGCATCAGCGCGTGCGACGGCGCCTCGTGGTTGCGCGGCATCTGGATGGCGAGCTGGCCGCCGGACGGCAGCGCTTTCAGCAGGCCGGGAAAGTAGTCGATGTGGTTCTCGACCCATTGATAGGCGGCGTTGCTGTAGAGGATCGATGGCGGCACGTCCGGCGCGAAGCGCGTGAGGTCACCCTTGGCGAAGGTCACCCGCGGGCCGACCGTCTGGCTGCGGGCCTTGGCCAGCATCTCGTCGGACGAATCGACGCCGATCACCGGCGCGGCGGGAAAGCGCTCGGCCAGGATGCGGGAGATATTGCCGGCGCCGCAGCCGAGATCGTAGATCGCTCGACCCGGCCGATTGGCGATCTCGGGATCGAGCCGGCTCATGAGATCGAGCGCCGGCCGCACGCGATGGTCGGCGAACTTCAGATAGAGATTGGCGTCCCACGCGGCCGCCTTGGCGTCGTTCATCGTAGGTCTCCTCCTCCCCATCGCGGAGCCCGCGATGGGGAGGTGATGATCAATACATGTGCTGTCCGCCGTTGATGGAGAGCGTCGAGCCGGTGATGAAGCCGGCGTCGTCGGCCACCAGGAACATCACGCCGCGGGCGATCTCGTCGGCCTTGCCGAGCCGGCCCACGGGAATCTTCGCGACGATCTTCTCCAGCACGTTGGCGGGCACAGCGGCCACCATGTCGGTCTCGGTGTAGCCGGGCGCCACGGCGTTGACGGTGATGCCCTTGGCCGCGCCCTCCTGGGCGAGCGCCTTGGTAAAGCCGTGGATACCCGACTTCGCCGCCGCGTAATTCACCTGGCCATACTGGCCGCCCTGGCCGTTGATCGAGCCAATATTGACGATGCGGCCGAAGCCGCGCGCGTTCATGCCGTCCCACACCGCCTTGGACATGTTGAAGCAGGAGCCGAGGTTGGTATCGATCACCGCCTCCCACATCTTGCGGTCGAGCCGGCGCATCGTGGAATCGCGGGTGATGCCTGCATTGTTCACCAGGACATCGATCGGGCCGAGATCCTTCTCGATCTGGGCCACGGCCGTCTGGCAGGCGGCGAAGTCGCCGACATCGAACTTGTAGGTCTGGATTCCGGTCTCGGCCTGGAATTTCTTGGCCGCTTCGTCATTGCCGGCATAGGTCGCGGCGACCTTGTAGCCGGCATCCTTCATCATGCGCGCAATGGCAGCGCCGATACCGCGGGTTCCGCCCGTAACAACTACAACTCGTTCGGCCATGGCATCCTCCCTGACTTTGCCCGCTGCACTGTAGCCGGTTCGGGCCAGTCGCGGGCAAGGATTACGAATTCGCCAGCCGCGGCCGGATAACGACGCATGTGACGGCAGTCATAGAAGGGCAACCATGAAACCCTTCACTGCCCTCTTCGGCGCCGCCGCCGGAACCCATGCCGCCGATCAATTGGCGCTCGCCACGCTGCCCCTCACCGCGACTCTGGTGTTGGGCGCGGGCCCCGACCTACTTGGCCTGCTGGTGGCCGCGCAAAGTGCCGCATGGCTGCTGCTGTCGCTGCCCGCCGGCGCGTGGATCGACCGCTTTTCGCGCCGCCGGCTGCTGATCATCGGTCTCAGTCTCGGACTGATCGCGGCCGTCGCCGCCGTCGCCGCGGCCGCCGCCGGCCTCGCCGTGCTGCTGTGCGTGGCGGCATTCGTCGGCGCGTCGGGAACCGTCATCTATGTGCTGACCACGGCGTCCTTGCTGCCGAGCCTGGTCGCAGCGACGGAGCTGCCGCGTGCCAATGCGCGTCTCGAGCTCGCCCGCGCCGTGGTCAGCCTCGGCGCGCCCTTCGTGGCCGGCCTGCTGGCCCAGCTGCTGTCGCCGACCTGGGGTTACGGCTTGGCGGCACTGGGCGCCGCACTCGCAGTGCTCTGCGCGCTGGCGCTGCCCGAGGTCGAGCCCGGCCACAGCCGCTCCGAGCGGCCCTCTCTCCTGGGCGCGATCGCGGCGGGCGCGCGCTTCGTCGCCAAGCACGAGGTGCTGCGCGGCATCGGCCTTTGCGCCGTCTGCTGGAACTTCGCCTTCTTCGCCCTGCTCGCCGTGTGGGCGCCCTTCGCGCTGCGCACCCTGCAGCTCGATCCGGCGCACATGGGTTTGGCACAGTCGGGCTACGGCGCGGGGCTGATCCTGGGCGCGCTCGCCGCCCCCCTTGCCGCACGCCACCTGCCGCCGCGCGCCATCCTGATCTTCGGACCGCTGGTCTCGGTGCTGGCCGCCTCGTTCTTTCTCATCGCACCGCACGCCAACGCCTTCGCCGCCGCCGCGATCGGTCATTTCCTGGTCGGCTTCGGACCGATGATGTGGTTGATCTGCCAGATGACCTTGCGCCAGCTGGTGACGCCGCTGCCGCTGATGGGTCGCGTCAACGCCACCTTGCAGACGGCGAACTACGGCGTCCGCCCGCTGGGCGCGTTGGCCGGCGGCTTGGTCGCGGCACATGGCGGCGTGCAGATGGCGCTCCTGATGGTGACGCTGGCCTTCGCGCTCTCGACCCTCGTGATCCTGATGTCTCCCTTGCGCCGCATGCAGGTCTTGCCGCAACCCGCCGGTGCATGAGGGTCGGGCCATCGGCAACTTGGTCCGAACCGCTCGCGTTTTCAGCCCATCATGGTTCGAAGACGCGACGATGGAGACGATGCGCCGCAGGTCCTCGACCGGCCGCAACCGCAACCTGCGCGCCGCGGTGTCGAGGTTCCGCCGCGCACCTTCGTGCCGGACGAGCAGGACGATCATCGCCCGGACGGGGAACATCACGAGGCGGCCGAGGAGCGTGCAGGCTTCCTGCGGCGCAACCGCTGGCTCCTTGCTCTGGCGACGATCGCCTTCGCGCTGATCGCCGCCGCCGGCTATCTCTACTGGGACTATGCGCGGCGTTTCGAATCGACCGACGATGCGTTCATCCAGTCGCGGCAGTTCGCCATTGCGCCCAAGGTCGCGGGTTACCTCATCGCGGTACCGGTGACGGACAACCAACACGTGGCGACCGGCGATGTCATTGCCCGCATCGATCCGCGCGACTATCAGGCCGCGCTCGCCCAGGCCGAAGCGCAGGTCAATGCCGCCCAAGCCGGCATCCGCAGCATCGATGCGCAGATCGCCGTGCAACAGGCACAGATCGCCGCCGCGCAAGCCCAGGTCGCGCGAGCGCAGGCGACCGTGAAATACTCCCAGGAGGATGCAGCGCGCTACCGCGACCTGGCGCAGCATGGCGCCGGCAGCGTGCAGCAGGCGCAACAGACGCAGTCCAAGCTGCAGCAGGATCAGGCCAGCCTGAAGGACTCGCAGGCCGCTCTCACGGTGGCCGAGCGACAGGTGCAGTCCCTGCAGGCGCAGCGGGCCAACGCCGAAGCGAGCCTGGCGCAGGCCGAGGCGCAGCACCGGCAGGCCGAGCTCAATCTCGGCTACACGACCATAACGGCCGCACAGGCCGGCCGTGTCGTCAATCTCAGCGCCGCGGTCGGCGAGTTCGTCCAGGCCGGCACCAGCCTCGCGATGTTCGTGCCTGACGAGCTGTGGATGGTGGCCAACTTCAAGGAGACGCAGCTCGACCTGATGCGACCCGGCCAGCCGGTGACCATCAGCATCGACGCCTATCCCGGCCGCGTCGTGCACGGGCACGTGGCGAGCGTGCAGCCGGGATCGGGCACGGCCTTCTCGCTGCTGCCGGCGGAGAACGCGACCGGCAACTACGTCAAGATCGTGCAGCGCGTGCCGGTGAAGCTGGTGCTCGACAATCCGCCCACCGACGTGACGCTCGGCCCCGGTATGTCGGTGGTGCCGAGCGTGCGGGTGCGCGCCGACCGCTCGCTCTACGAGAAGCTGTTCGGACAACAGGCATGACGGACCACGTGGCCTCGTTGCAACCCGGCTTCGAGCCGGCCGACGACGAGGCCTGCACCTCGAACCCCTGGCTGGTCGCGATCGTGGTGTCGATTGCGGTGTTCATGGAAGTGCTCGATACGACGATCGCCAACGTCGCCCTGCCCTATATCGGCGGCGGTCTCGGCGTCAGTGTCGACGAGGCGTCGTGGGCGGTGACGACCTATCTCGTGGCCAACGCCGTGATCCTGACCGCCAGCAGCTTCGCCGCCAAGCGCTTTGGACGGAAGCCGTTCTATCTCGCTTGCGTCACCTTGTTCGCGGTGAGCTCGGTGCTGTGCGGCTTCGCTTGGGATCTGCCCTCGCTGCTGCTGTTCCGCGTCCTGCAGGGGCTGGGCGGCGGCGGCATGGTGCCGGTGTCGCAATCGATCCTCGCCGATTCCTTTCCGCCGGCCAAGCGCGGCCAGGCGTTCGCCCTGTTCGGCATCGCCGTCGTGGTCGCACCGGTGATCGGGCCGACGCTGGGCGGCTGGCTGTCCGACAATTGGGGCTGGCGCTGGTGCTTCCTGATCAACGGGCCGGTCGGCATCCTGTCGATCGCGCTGGTCTCTTTTCTTCTGAAGGAGCCGAAGACGGCGATCGAGGAGCGCCAGAAGCTCAAGGGCGAGGGCATCCACTTCGACATCGTGGGATTCCTGCTCGTCGCCTCGTTCCTCGGCTCGCTCGAAGTCGTGCTCGATCGCGGCCAGGAGGACGACTGGTTCGCCTCGAGCTTCATCGTCACCTTCACGGTGATCTGCGTCCTGTCGTTCGTCGCCATGATCCCATGGGAAGCGACGCGGCGGCATCCCATGGTCGACGTGCGCATGGTGGCGCACCGCCAGTTCGGCGCCTGCTTCCTGGTGATGCTGGCGACCGGCGCGATCCTGCTCGCCACCACGCAATTCTTGCCCGAGCTGGTGCAACAGGACTTCGGCTACACCGCGACTTGGGCCGGGCTGGCGTTGTCGCCCGGCGGGCTCGTCACCATGGTCATGATGCTGGTGATCGGCCGCATCTCGGGCAAAGTGCAGCCCAAGTACCTGATCGCCGCCGGCGCCATCGTCATCGCGCTCGCGATGCACGACCTCACACGGATCAACCCGGCGCTCGACTTCTGGTTCTTCGCGCTCTCGCGCATGCTGATCGGCGTCGGGCTGCCGCTGGTCTTCATCCCGATCACCATGGCCTCTTACGACGGCATACCGCCCGACAAGACCGACCAGGCGTCGGCGCTGATGAACGTGGCGCGTAACGTCGGCAGCTCGATCGGCGTCTCCCTGGCCCTGAACGTGCTGGCCTGGCGCCAGCAGTTCCACCAGGCGCGGCTGGTCGAGCACGTCGTGCCGTCGAGCATCCCGTTCCAGCAGACCCTGCAGCAGATGACCGGTTACTTCGCGCCCCACGCCGGATCGGCCGGCGACGCCCAGCGCCAGGCCTTCGCCTGGATCGGCCAGCAGGTGCAGTACCAGGCCTCGCTCTTGGCCTACATGGACGTGTTCTGGGTGCTGATGCTGCTCTCGGCGGCCGCCGTACCGCTGGCGCTCATCCTGCGCAAGGTGAAGCTGGGCGCCGGGACACCCATGGCCCATTGACGCCGGCCGGCTGCAACGCCGCGCTTGACCCCCGCACGCAACCAAAGGAGTTTGTCGCCGGAGGTCGTGCATGAGGACGTTGGTAACCGCTGTCGCGCTGCTCTTTTCGGCGGGCGCTTGTTCGAGCATTCTGCCCTCGAGCATCTCGCCCTGGCAGGAGGCCTGGGGGCCGAATTTCCCGCAGCCGGAGTCCGGTCAAGCGGCGGTCTATCTGATCCGCGGCACGGCGCCTCAGGACGCCGCTCCCATCGAGCTGTCGCTCGGCCGGCGTGTCGTTGGCAACCTCGCCAGCAACACGTACATGCTCTTCAATCTCGAGCCCAGGCTGTACGACATCCGGGCCTTCGGGACGCAAACCAGCACCGAGCAGATCATCACCGTCGCGCCCGGCCAGACCCGCTTCTTCCAGATCGAGGCGAACAAGATCGGCGGCACCGACATCCTCGAGGTCTCGTCGCTCGATGGACGCCGCATGGTTCGCCAAGGCGAGCGGCTGCAGCAGCTCGCGGATCCGCCGCGTGACTGACGCGCCGCGGCCACCGTACCCGCCGTTCACGCCCGAGAGCGCAGCGCAGAAGGCGCGCGCCGCCGAGGATGCCTGGAACAGCCGCGATCCCGAGCGCGTGGCGCTCGCCTACACCAGCGACAGCGCGTGGCGCAACCGCGCGGAATTCTTCCGGGGCCGCGAGGCGATCAAGGCGTTCCTGACGCGCAAGTGGGCCAAGGAGCTCGACTACCGGCTGATCAAGGAGCTCTGGACCTCGGGCGGCAACCGCATCGCCGTGCGCTTCGCCTACGAATGGCACGACGATTCGGGCAACTGGTTCCGCTCCTACGGCAACGAGAACTGGGAGTTCGAGGGCAACGGCCTGATGCGCAGGCGTCTGGCCTCGATCAACGACCTGCCGATCGCGGAAAGCGACCGCAAGTTCCGCTGGCCCGCGCCGGGGCCGCGGCCGTCGGATCACGCCGGCTTGAGCGAGCTCGGGCTTTAGCGAGCGTCCGTCATTCCCGAGCGTCAGCGAGGGATCTTTGAGGCTACAGGAAGGATCCCTCGCTTCGCTCGGGATGACAGGAATTCTCGCGCCTGACATTCATTGCAGCTCAATCGCGCTGGACGCACATGGCGATGCCCATGCCGCCGCCGATGCAGAGCGTCGCGAGGCCCTTCTTGGCGTCGCGCTTCTGCATCTCGAAGAGGAGCGTGGTCAGCACGCGGGCGCCCGAGGCGCCGATCGGATGGCCAAGCGCGATCGCGCCGCCGTTGACGTTGAGCTTCTCCGGATCGAGGCCGAGCTGCTTGCCGACCGCGACCGCTTGGGCCGCGAACGCCTCGTTGGCCTCGACGAGGTCGAGATCGTTCACGCTCCAGCCAGCCTTCTTCAGCGCCGCCTGGGTCGCGGTGACCGGGCCGATGCCCATGATCGCCGGATCGACGCCCGTGGTCGCCCACGAGACGATCCGGGCGAGCGGCTTGACGCCGCGCTTCTTGGCCTCGTCGGCGCTCATCAGCACCAGCGCGGCCGCGCCGTCATTGATACCGGAGGCGTTGCCGGCGGTGACCGAGCCTTCCTTGGCGAAGGCCGGGCGCAGCTTGCCGAGCGTCTCGACCGTCGTGCCGTGGCGCGGGAACTCGTCGGTGTCGACCACGATGTCGCCCTTGCGGGTCTTCACGGTGACCGGAACGATCTCGTCCTTGAAGCGGCCCGACTTCTGCGCCGCCTCGGCCTTGTTCTGCGAGGAAGCGGCGAAGGCATCCTGCTCGGCGCGGGTGATCTGATACTTCTGCGCCACGTTCTCGGCGGTGTTGCCCATGTGGTAGACGTGGAAGGCGTCCCACAGGCCGTCCTTCAGCATGGTATCGATCATCTTGAACTCGCCCATCTTGGTGCCGTCGCGCAGATGCGCGGCGTGCGGCGCCTGGCTCATGCTCTCCGGGCCGCCGACCACCATGATCGAGGCGTCGCCGTTGCGGATCGCCTGCCAGCCGAAGGCGACGGCACGGAGGCCCGAGCCGCACAGCTGGTTGATGCCGAGCGCGGTCTTCTCGACGGGAATCCCCGAGCCGACCGCCGCCTGGCGCGCCGGGTTTTGGCCCTGACCGGCGGTCAGGATCTGTCCCATGATGACTTCGTCGACTTCCTCGGGCTTGACCTTGGCGCGTTCCAGCGCCCCCTGGATCGCGACCTTGCCGAGGTCGTGCGCCGGCACGGCGCCGAAGGCACCGTTGAACGATCCGACAGGCGTGCGCGCCGCACTGGCGATGACGATGTCGCTGGTCATGTAATCCTCCTCGAAAGGCAGCCGCCCTGAGGGGCAATTTTATAGGGCGGTCGTCGAGGCGGGCAAGGCCGCCGGCTTGGGGGGCAGCGGCTTGAGACCGAACAGCGGGCGCACCCAGGGCCAGGGTCGCACGCAGACTGCGTAGATCAGGGCGGAGCCGCCGAAGGTCGCCAGCACGGTCAGCAGGTAGGCCGGCAGGGCCGGCACGCGCCATGTCAGCAGCCAGTACACGGTGATCACCGTGACGGTCTGATGAATCATGTAG
>JAFAKN010000552.1 GCA_019235415.1 Alphaproteobacteria bacterium | reverse complement strand
CGGGGCAAGCCGAGCGCTTCATGATGCAGATCGCCCAGCCGCGCCGTCGCCTCGACGTCGCCCTGTCCGGCCGCCTTCTCGTACCAGCGCGCGGCCTCGGCATGGTTCTGCGCGACGCCCCAGCCCTCGGCGTAGCAGAGCGCGAGGTTGTGCTGGCCGCCGGCATCGCCTTGCCGGGCGGCGAGCGTCAGCCATTGCACCGCCTTGTCGGGCTCGCGCTCGACGCCGCGGCCGTGGAGGAAAGCCGCACCCATGTTGCTCTGGGCCCGCGCGTTGCCGCGCTGGGCGAGCGGCGCCCAGATGTCCAACGCGCCGGTCCAATCGCCGGCATTCCAGGCAGTCAGCGCCTTGGCCAGCCGCCGGTTCGCGCCGAAGCTTCTAGTCAGCCACGACATCGAGCCTCTCGAGCTGGTCGACAAAGCCCGGCTCGTCGTCGAGCGTGCGCAGGTCGAAGTACAGCACGTCGTCGCTGATGCGACCGATCACCGGGATGGGCAATTGGCGGAACGACTGGGCCAGGCGGTCGAGCTTGTCGGCGTAGATCGCGAGCGCAAAGGACGGCAGCAGGTCGACCGGCAATGCGCCCGAGCCGATCTGGCCGCGCACCGGCTCGATGGTGACGCTCGCCCGGCTGCCCAGCGCCTTGCCCACCGCCGGCAGAAGCCGCTCGGCGAGCGCGCGGATCTCGAACGGCGGCCGCGCCAGCGCGCGGACGGTCGGCAGCCGCTCGGCGAGCCGCGCCGGATCCGCGTACAGACGGAGCGTGGCTTCGAGCGCCGCGAGCCTGATCTTGTCGAGCCGCATCGCCCGCTTCATCGGGTTGCGCGCAATGCGCTCGACGAGAGCCCGGCGGCCGACGATCAGGCCGGCCTGCGGGCCGCCCAAAAGCTTGTCGCCGGAGAAGGTCACGAGATCGATGCCGGCCGCGATCGCCTCGCGTGCCGTGGGCTCGTGCGGCAGGCCCCAGGTTTCCAGATCGACCAGCGTGCCGCTGCCCAGGTCCTCGATCACCGGCAGCCCTTTGGCGCGCGCCAGAGGCACGAGCTCCGACGCCGGTACAGATTTCGCGAAGCCGGTGACGGCGTAGTTGGAGGGATGCACCTTCATGATGGCCGCGGTCTCGGGACCGATCGCATTGGCGTAGTCGGAAAGGTGCGTGCGGTTGGTGGTGCCGACCTCGACCAGGCGGCAGCCGGCGCGCGTCATGATGTCGGGAATGCGGAAGGCGCCGCCGATCTCGATCAGCTCGCCGCGCGAGACGATGACCTCCTTGCCGGCGGCCAGCGCCGACAGCACGAGCAGAACCGCCGCGGCGTTGTTGTTGACCGCGGTCGCCGCTTCCGCGCCGGTGAGCCGGGTAAGCCACGGCGCGACGTGATGGTCGCGCTCGCCGCGCCGGCCATTGGCCAGGTCGTACTCGAGCGTCGTCGGCGAACGCATCGCGTCGACCGCCGCCTGGATCGCCTCCTCGGCGAGCAGGGCCCGGCCGAGGTTGGTGTGCAGCACGGTGCCGGTGAGATTGAAGACGGGCCGCTGCGAAGGCTGCACGAGAGGCGCCAGCTTGGCCTCGCACCAGCGCCGGCAGGCGACCGGATCGGCGACATCGGCGCTGCCGCGCTTGGCCGCCGCCCAGGCGCGCAGCGCCTCGATCACCAGCCCGCGGCCGGCGCGGTCGATCAGGGGCTGCAGGGAAGGCCAGCCGGCCATCCGGTCGATGGAGGGCGGGCGGAGGACGGCCTCACGCTCGGCTTGGTCGGCACGCGACACGATGTGTTCCTCCGGGACAGCAGTAGGGCGCAGATTGGCTCAGCTGATGCCGTCTAGCAACGGCAGGCCCCTCATGAAAGCCCTGCCGAAGAGCTCGAGCCCACGACGAAGGGATTGGGCACGCGCGAGTAGCCCTCCTCGCCGACCAGAACGTCGAGGCCCAACGATGCCAGGTCGTCGGCCAGCGGCTCAACGATCTTTACATTATCAAGATAGAACACTTTCGAATAACCGTGGCACACGTCACAACATTCCGCCCGCACGTAGGGAGCTCCGGCAAGCTGCCGATAGGTGATCT
>JAFAKN010000536.1 GCA_019235415.1 Alphaproteobacteria bacterium | reverse complement strand
GGTGCCGCAATCGAACGGGATGCCGAGGATCGCCGCCTTGTTCGCCGGACCGGGCCGCCCGTAGGGCGCGCCCATGAAAGTGACGGGCGCCGTAAAGAGTTCCGCGTCGCTCAGACGGTCCATGTCAATCCCCCGCAATCCCCGGATCGTTTCCTACGTTGTCCGCAGGAATTCCAGCAGCAGGCGGTTGACCTCGTCGGCCCGCTCCTGCTGCACCCAGTGACCCGCGCCGTCCACGAGATAGGCGCCGCGGAAATCGGTGCAGGCGCTCTCCTGCATCTTCTGCAGCGCGCCGGGCCGTTGATAGACGCCCCAGTCGCTCTTGCCGCCTATGAACAGCGACGGCACGTCGATCGTCTTGCCGTAAAAGATCTCGAGGTCGCCGTCGAACCGGCCGCTGGTCTGCACGCGGTACCACTGCAGGCCGCCCTGGAAACCCGTGCGCTCGAACTCGCTGCTGTAGACCGCTAGCTCGCTCTCGCTCAGCCACCTGTTGGCTGCAATCTCAGCTGGCGACGGCATCTCCTTCGCCACGGTGGCGGCCATGTCGTCGGCGAGATCCATGATGTAGTAGGTCGGCATCTTGGCCAGCTCGTCGGCCGTCCAGCCGGTCAGCGGATGCGGCTTGTTGGCTTTCCAGTCGGCGCTCTTGTGATGGAAGTAGGCCCGCAGGAAGGCGTGCACGCCTTGCGGCGCCTTCCACATCTCATCGTTGGCGGGCGGGGTCGAGTAGTACCACTGATAATGCTTGCGCGGCCGCGGTAGCGCTGCGAGCGCGGCATGGATGTCCGGCCCATCAGGCGCACGCTTGGCATCGACGGCGGGTGGCCCGGCGAAAGGACCGCTCATCAGCACCATGCGGCGGAAGATGTCCGGGCGCAGCAGGGCGGCGTAAGCCGCGACCGTCACGCCGAAGTCGTGTCCCACGACGGCCGCGACCGACTCGTGCCCAATGGCGCGGACCACGCCAATCGCATCGCGCACGAGGTTCAGGAACCGGCACGACGCGAGGTCGCCCTCGTAGCGCGCATCCCAGCCCGTGGTGCGGCCATAGCCACGTTGGTCCGGCGCGATCGCGTGGTAGCCGGCGACCGCCAATGCAGGCAACACTTTACGCCAGCTGTAGGCGAGTTCCGGAAAGCCGTGCAGCAGCAGCACGCACGGTCGTCCCGGCGATTCGTAGCCAGCCTCGAGGACGTGCACGTCGAGACCGTTGATACCTGGCAGGTGACGCGCGCGAACGCCGGGCGGCAGTGCTGTCGAAGGGAGGGGATCGAGGCTCATGCTGTCATCCCGAGGTCGCAGGCCGAGGGACCTTTAACGGACCGGAAAGGTCCCTCGCTTACGCTCGGGATGACGACCGTAGCCGTTGTTGCCGGCTACGGATGGTCCGCGATCTGCGGCCCGTAGGACGGCTCTTCGTTGGCGAACGCCATCAGCGCGCGCGAGGTCGCCTCCCGGTCGATGCAGGACTGAAGGCCGGGTGCGCCTTCGTGCAGGCCGTAGGACAGGCACGCATTGCGTGCCTCGGCGCTGACCTGCGCGAAGGTGTAGGCGGTCTGAGGCTCACCCCATTCCAGGGCACGCGATGCCTGGGACACGCAATATTCGAACGCCGCCATGTCGGGCTTGACGCCCTGCTCGCGGCAGATGCGCTGCGCCTGGCTCTGCGCCGAAGCCGGCGAGATAGGCGGCAGGAAGGAAATCAGGACACCGGCAACCACGGCGCTGCCGAGAGCGATACCGGCGTGGATCTGGCTTCTGCTCACGAGAACCTCCTCCATCTCGCGAAACCCCCTCTCCTAAGACAACGTCTCCGTACTGATGAGGGTTGCCCATCGTCCGGATGGCGCCGCCTTTGCGCCGCAATCCTATAGCGCCCCGGATAGGTCGGAAAGCCGGTTCCGGTGGGTGGATCGAGCTTTTCTCCTCGAAGACCGAGGGCCTCCGGCCCGGCATGTCTCCAGGACCGCGGTCTCGCCCGCCTCATCAGGGCATCAGCGGGCGGGACGCCTTCGGACCCAATGAACTCTAGTAGCTCTTGGGCAGTCCCAGCACCCGCTCGGCGACGTAGCACAAGATCAGTTGCTCGCTGACCGGGGCGATGCGCGCGATCAGGATCTCGCGCAGGAAGCGCTCGACGTGGAACTCCTTCGCATAGCCGTAGCCGCCGTGGGTCAGCACCGCCCGCTCGCAGGCCTCGTAGGCGGCGCGCGCACCGAGATACTTGGCCGAGTTTGCCTCGGCGCCGCACTCCTTGCCGGTGTCGTAGAGCCAGGCGGCCTTGAAGGCGAGCAGGTTGGCGGCCTCGAGCTGCATCCAGCTTTCGGCCAGCGGATGCTGGATCGCCTGGTTCTTGCCGATCGGCCGGCCGAACACGATGCGCTCCTTGGCGTACTGCGTCGCCTTGGCGAGCGCCGCCTTGCCGATGCCGATCGCCTCCGCGGCGATCAGCACGCGCTCGGGATTGAGCCCGTGCAGCAGGTAGTGGAAACCCTTGCCTTCCTCGCCGATGCGGTCCTCGAGCGGCACCTTCAGCCCGTCGATGAACACCTGGTTGGTGTCGATCGCCTTGCGGCCCATCTTGTCGATCTCGCGCACCTCGATCTTGGAGCGGTCGAAGTCGGTGTAGAACAGCGACAGCCCATCGGTGGCGCGCCGGCATTTGTCGCGCGGCGTGGTGCGGGCGATCAGCAGCATCTTGTCGGCGATCTGCGCCGTCGTCGTGAAGGTCTTCTTGCCGTGCACGACGTAGCCGTTGCCGTGGCGCTCGGCGCGCGTCTCGAGCGCCGTGGTGTTGAGTCCGGCATCGGGCTCGGTG
>JAFAKN010000476.1 GCA_019235415.1 Alphaproteobacteria bacterium | reverse complement strand
TATGCCGGCGCCAAGCTCGCTGTCGTGGGCTTCGTGAACGCGCTGCGGCTCGAAGGACAGAAGTACAACATCATGATCAACGCGCTCGCGCCGGTCGCCGCCACGCGCATGACCGAAAGCCTGATGACGCCGGACATGCTTGCCAAGCTCAGGCCCGAGTTCGTCTCGCCGATGGTGGCCTATCTCTGTAGCGAGCAGTGCCAGCGCACCGGCGAGATCTGGAGCGCCGGTGCCGGAAACTTCGCGCGCATCGAATACCGCGAGGCGCCCGGCGTGCGCATCAAGGGCCGCCCGCCCACGGTCGAGGACGTCGCCGACAACATCGAGAGGATCGCCGACCTCGCGACCAACAACGTCTACCGCACCTCGGGCGAGGAGGTGGCGGCCGTGGTGGGCTCCTGAACGCCGGCCTGACAGAAGGCGATCGCATGGTGCCGATCGCCCGCTGGCTGGTCCACGAGGGCCGGCTCGTGCCGACGCCGCGCGAGTTCATCGAGCAGCTGATGAACCGCGTGCAGGCCGCCGGCATTCCGCTGTGGCGCATGTATATCGGCCTGCAGCTGATCCATCCCCAGCTGCAGGCGATGGGCTACATGTGGCGGCGCGGCCAGCCCGTCGAGGCAGTGGCGCGAGCCTATGGCATCCAGTTCACGCCGGCCTACATCGGCAGCCCGATGCAGGAAGTGCGTGAGCAGGGCCGCAAAGTGCGCTATCGCCTGAACGAGCTCTCCGACCGCCACCATCATGTCTTGCACGAGCTGAAAGACGCGGGCGGCACCGACTACTACGCTCTGCCCATGCTCATCCGGCGCGACGGGCCGCCGCCGGTGGTCACCTTTGCCACTGACCTTCCGTCCGGTTTCTCCGATCAGGACATTGCCGATCTCGATCGCCTCGTGGACCTCATGGGTGCCGTGGTCGAGATGCACATCGAGCGCAGCGTGGCCGAAACCGTGGCCAACACCTACCTCGGTCCCGTGGTCGGCGACCGCGTGCTGCACGGCGCGATGCGGCGCGGCGAGGGCGAGCAGATCAACGCGGTCCTGTGGTTTTCCGACCTGCGCGACTTCACCGGCATGAACGAGCGCATGAGCGCCGCCGATCTGCTGGAGCTGCTCAACAACTACCTCCAGCTCGTGGGCGATGCTTTGAAAGCGCACGGCGGCGAGATCCTGAAGTTCATCGGTGATGGCGTGATGGCCTACTTCCCGGCCGAGGACGCGCTGTTCCTGCCCATCGTCACCAGCTCGGCGGTCGGGGCGGCCCGCCGGTTGATGGACGACATCGAGGCGGCCAACGAGGCGCGTGCCACCGGCGGCCACGATCCGGTCCGCTTCGGCGTCGGCCTGCATGTCGGGCCGGTCACCTTCGGCAATGTCGGCACCGAGGACCGGCTGGACTTCACGGTGATCGGTCCGGCGGTCAACCGGGCCGCCCGCCTGGAGAGCCTGACCAAGGAGCTTGGCGTGCCGGTCCTGGCCTCGGCCGAATTCAACGAGGTCTGCACGGTGCCGATGAAGTCGCTGGGCAAGCACGTGCTGCGCGGCATCCCGCAGCCGGTCGAGGTGTTCACCCTGTCGGAGTAGTTTTCCTCCCCAACGAAGTTGGGGAGGTGTCGGCGTCTTACGCCGACGGAGGGGTCATGGAATCGAAATCATGATGCATGACCCCTCCGTCCGCTTCGCGGACACCTCCCCTTCGCGGCTTCCGCGAAGGGGAGGTGAAGAGCTACACCAGCGCCTTCCAGCCTTCGATCCAGCTCAGCGCCTCCTCGTCAGGCAGCGGCTGGCTCGACGCGTCGACCTCGAGGCGGTGGCCCATGCGGCTCGCCCCGCACAGCGCGAAGACCTTGTCCATCTTCTTGCCGCCGCCGCAGAAGGTGTCCTGGTAGGTCAGGTCGCCGAGCGCAATGATGCCGTAGCGATGGCCCCTGAGGTCGGGCCGCTCGCGCTCGAGCGTCTCCGCCAAGGGCAGGATGTTGGTCGGGATGTCGCCCGAGCCATGCGTCGCGCAGACGATCAACAGCACCTCGTGCGCCAAGAGATCGGCCGATGACGCGGCCTTGTCGCTGACGTCGACGCCGTGGCCCGCCGCTTCGAGCACCGGCTTCAGCGCGTCGGCCACCATCTGCGCATTGCCCGATTCGGTGCCGACCAGGATCAGGATCTTGGCCATCGCGCCGACATAGGCGACGACGTGCCGCGATGCGACGCGACTGGATGGCGCGGGCTCCGACCGCGTGCCAGTCTCCGCTCCCATGGACAGGACACCCGTCATCGCCGTGCTGGAAAGCGGCGTTCTCACCCTGATTCTCAACCGCCCGCAGCGGCTCAACGCGATGAGCGCCGGCCTGATCGACGCCATGAATCACGAGCTCGGCCGGGCCCGGCAGGATCCCGACATTCGCGCCGTGCTGCTGACCGGGACCGGCCGCGGCTTTTGCGCCGGCGCCGACTTGGCCAATGGCGGACCGGGCGTGCCGGACGGCGAGGGCAAGCCGGACCTCGGCGCCGGCCTGGACCAGCGCTTCAACCCGATGATCCGCGCCATGCGCGAATTGCCCAAGCCGATCGTCGCGGCGGTCAACGGCGTGGCGGCGGGCGGCGGCGCCAATCTCGCGCTCGCCTGCGACATCGTGCTGGCGGCCCGCTCGGCGCGCTTCGACCAGGCCTTCGTGCGCATCTCGCTGCTGCCCGATCTCGGCGGCACCTGGTTCCTGCCGCACACCGTGGGCGATGCGCGAGCGCGGGCGCTCGCCATGCTCGGCACGTCGCTCACTGCCGAGGAAGCCGAGCGCATGGGCATGGTGTGGCAGGTGGTGGACGATGCCGTCCTCATGGATGAAGCGAGGAAGCTCGCCAGGCGCCTGGCCGGCGGCCCCACGCTCTCGTATGCCGCGATCAAGAAGGCGATGAACGCCGCCGCCACCAACACGCTCGACCAGCAGCTCGATCTCGAGCGCGACAGCCAGCGGCTGCTGGGCCGCAGCGAGGACTTTAGGGAAGGCGTTGCCGCCTTCCTCGCCAAGCGTCCGGCAAAGTTCCTCGGCCGCTGACGCCATGGGCTACGACGCCATCATCGTCGCGCACGACCAGGGTTTGGCGACGCTGACCTTGAACGCGCCGGGCAAGCTCAACGCCGTGTCGCGCAAGATGATCGCCGAGCTGAAGGACTGCTGGGAAGGGCTGGCGAAGGAGTCCTCGGTGCGCGCCGTGCTGCTGACCGGCGCCGGCCGCGGCTTCTGCGCCGGCGCGGACCTCAGCGATCCCGACCGCGACAACAGTGCGGCGGCCGATTCGGGAGCGGCCCTGGAGAAGTTCTTCAATCCGGTGATCCGCCTCATGCGCGCGATCCCCAAGCCGATCGTGGCGGCAGTGAACGGCCCGGCGGCCGGCGTCGGGATGAGCTTTGCGCTGGCGTCCGACGTTGCCATCGCGGCGAAGTCGGCGACCTTCCTGCAAGCTTTCGCGCGCATCGGCCTTTTGCCCGACGGCGGCAGCACATGGTTCCTGCCGCGACTGGCCGGCCAGCAGCGGGCACGGGCGCTCGCCATGCTGGCGCCCCAGATCACGGCACAACAGGCCAAGGACTGGGGCCTGATCTGGGATGTCGTAGAGGACGCAGCCCTGCTGGAGACCGCGACCGAGCTGGCGCGGCGCCTGGCCGATGGTCCGACGCTGGCGCTCGCGCGCATCAAGGGCGCTCTCGCCAAGTCGAGCGGCAACGACCTCGCGGCGCAACTCGACCTCGAGCGCGACCTGCAGCGCGAGCTCGGTCGCAGCGACGATTTCACGGAAGGCGTCGCGGCCTTCCTCGCCAGGCGCAAGCCGGTCTTCAAGGGGCAGTAGGGGAGGGACGTCGATGACCACGCCGCACAAGGAGATCACTTCGGGGCTGAAATTTCCCGAAGGACCGGTTGCCATGCCGGATGGCTCGGTGGTCCTGGTCGAGATCGCGCGCCAGACGCTGACCCGGGTGATGCCCGACGGCAAGCAGCACGTGATCGCCAAGCTCGGCGGCGGCCCGAACGGCGCGGCGATGGGGCCGAACGGCAAGATCTACGTGACCAACAACGGCGGTTTCACCTGGATAGAGCGGCCGGATGGCCGCCTGTTCCCGGGCACCGTGGGGCCCGACTACAAGGGCGGCTCGATCCAGGTGGTCGATCCCGAGAGCGGCAAGTTCGAGACGCTCTACGATTCCTGCGACGGCCGGCGGCTGAACGGCCCGAACGACCTGGTGTTCGACAATACAGGTGGGTTTTGGTTCACCGACCTCGGCAAGACGCGCGAGCGCGACAACGATCGCGGGGTTGTTTACTACGCCCGCGCCGACGGCTCGAAGATCGAGGAGAAGATCTTCCCGCTGGAACGGCCCAACGGCTGCGGGCTGTCGCCCGACGAGAAGACGCTCTACGTCGTCGAGACGCCGACGGCTCGCTGCTGGTCGTTCGAGCTGAGCGCGCCGGGCGAGATCAAGTCGGCCAACGGGCCTTATCGCGGCGAGAAGGGCCGCGTCGTGGCCGGCCTCGGCGGCTACCAGATGTTCGATTCGCTGGCCGTCGATTCGGCCGGCCACATCTGCGTCGCGACTCTCATCACGGGTGCGGTATCTGACATCTCGCCGGACGGCCAGTCGGTCACGCAGTACAGGCTGCCCGATCCGATGGTCACCAACGTCTGCTTCGGCGGCCGCGACCTGCGCACCGCCTACGCGACGCTGTCGATGACCGGCAAGCTGGCGAGCTTCGAATGGCCGCGGCCGGGGCTGAAGCTCAACTATCTGAACAAGTGAGCGATCGGGCTCTCGATCAGCCCTTGGCCAGCGCGCGCACCTCGCGGCTGGCGACGAGGCGGCCGTTGGCGTAGGCCTCGTGGTTGGCGTCGACCTCGGAGAGCTTGTAGCGGTAGTTCACCATCACGGCGTAGGACTGGCGGAAGCCGTTGGCGCTGGTGTCGCCGAGCCAGTTGAGCCGCTCGACGATCGCACCGTTGCCGAGATGAAAATGAGCGACACGATCGAGCGCGCGGCCCCTCTCGTCGCTCGAGGTGAGGTAGCGGGCGGCGAGCCGCATCAGGATCGGGCGCAAAGCCTTGTTGATCGCCGGGACCTCCCACCACAGCGGCCGGTCGAGCAGCTTGCGCACGGCGACGGCGCCCTTGGCCTCGTCGGTCACCGGCAGGAGGGAGGCGCTCTCGGCCGCGGTCAGGACCGAATCGCCTTCGTTCTTCAGGCGCGCGTCGAGGTGATGGCGCAGGCCCGGAATGGGCGAAAGCGTGGCGAAATCCTTGATGTTGGGCAGGTCGCGGACCAGTTGCTCGGCCACCCGCTTGATCAGGAAGTTGCCGAAGCTGATGCCGGTCAGGCCCTGCTGGCAGTTGTTGATCGAGTAGAAGATCGCCGTGTTGGCGTGGCGGGCGTCGGACGTCTCGGCCCTGGCGTCGAGCAGGCGTTGCACGTTGCCGGCCATGCCGTCGACCAGCGCCACTTCGACGAAGATCAAGGGCTCGTCGGGCATGCGCGGATGGAAGAACGCAAAGCAGCGCCGATCCGAATCGAGGCGGTTTTTGAGGTCGCGCCAGGAGCGGATGGTGTGCACGGCCTCGTAGGCGACGAGCTTCTCCAGGAGTGCCGCAGAGGCGCGCCAGTCGATACGCACCAGGTCGAGGAAGCCGACGTCGAACCAGGCGCCGAGCAGCGATCGCAAATCCTCGCTCAGCATGCGCGCGCTGGCGTCCGTCTTGCCGAGCGCCATCAGCTCGGCGCGCAGGTCGACAACGAACTTCACGCCCTGCGGCACGCCGACGAAGGCGCGCAGCAGACGCACCGCCGGCGGCTCGAGGGCCCGCGCCAGCGCGCGCGGCGGCTCCTTGGAACCCCGCCAGCGCTCGACGACGGCCATCGCCGCTTCGCGCGTGAGCCCATAATCCTGCGCCAGCGTCAGCAGGAATTTTTTGCGGCCGGCCGGCGACAGCGAAAGGTAGGCTTGGCCGAGCTCCGCGGCGCGGCCGCGTTGCGCCGTCTCCCCGCCCTTGCCTTCGAGGCAGGCATCGATGCGGCTGCGCAGCCGCGGGATGTCGTCGTCAGGCAGGTCGGGCCGCAGCGGCGCGCCCACGACCTCGCGCGCGCCGCGCGCGGTTTCGACG
>JAFAKN010000424.1 GCA_019235415.1 Alphaproteobacteria bacterium | reverse complement strand
GAGGGCTCATTCAAGTACCTGAGCCGCAGTCTCGAGGAATTCCTGTCCGTCGGCGACCGCACAATGGCGGCGCTCACCGACGGCCGGCGTGAGGACGCGCGGACGGAATCTCTGAACTTCGCGAAATTCGCTCAGGCGTTCGGTCCGGACCTGTCGGATACGCGCCGCGCCGTCGCCGATCTCACGGAGCGATCGACACGCGAGGTCCTCGCGCGCCAACAGCTCGACACCTATCTGAGCTTCGGCCTGTTCGCGATCGCGTGCGGCATCGGGCTCGGCATCAGCGCCGTCGGCTCGACGCGCGCCATCTCCGGGTTGCGCCAGCTGGTGGTCAGCGCCCGGGCAATCGAATCCGGTGCGGAGTCGCAACCGGTCGCGATTCGCTCGCGCGACGAGGTCGGCGAGCTCGCGCTGTCGTTCAACCGCATGGTCGAGGAGCTGCGCACGCGCGAACGCATCAAGGAGACGTTCGGCAAGTTCGTCGACCCGCGCATCGTCACCCAGCTGATCGGCAACGGCGCCGCCGAGGCGGCCGAGCGCCGCAACCTCACGGTGTTCTTCTCCGACATCAAGGGCTTCACCGGCATCAGCGAGCAATTGACGGCCGGCGCCGTGGTCAACCTGCTGAACAGCTACTTCGGCGAGGTTGCCGAGGTGATCCACGAACATCGCGGCGTCATCGACAAGTACATCGGCGATGCCGTGATGGCGTTCTGGACGCCGCCGTTCTCGTCGGGCGACCAGCACGCGGCCGACGCCTGCCTGGCCGCCCTTGCCCAGCAGGACGCCATCGAGCGGCTGCGCGAGCGGCTGCCGGAGATCACCGGCATGCGACGCAATCCGCCGCAGCTGGTGGTGCGCATGGGCATCGCGACGGGCGAGGGCGTGGTGGGCACCATCGGCTCCGAGACGGCACGCTCCTACACCGTGATCGGCGACACGGTGAACCTCGCGTCGCGCATCGAGGGCATCAACAAGGTCTACGGCACCTCGATCGTGATGAGCGAAGAGACGTTTCGGCTGGCCCAGCATTCCATCGAGGCGCGCGAGCTCGACGTGATCACGGTCGCGGGCAAGACCGAGCCGGTCCGGATCTACGAGATGCTGGGGCTCGCCGGCGCCCTCTCGCCCGAGCGGGGCGCGCTGCGCGACCGCTTCGCCGCCGGCCTCGCCGCCTATCGCCACCAGGCGTGGGACGAGGCGCAGAGCCACTTCGAAGGCTGCCTGGCAATCAACCCGGACGATGGCCCGACGCGGCTCTTCCTCGAGCGCGTCGCGCTGTTGCGCGAGACGCCGCCGCCGGCCGACTGGAACGGCGCCTGGCACCTCGCGGAAAAAGGCGACCATACCGGCGCACCGACGCGCGCCTCGCCGCGACCGGCGGCGGTCCGCCAGCTCACCGTCCGGTCATAGCGAGGGCGGCGTCTCACTGTCATCCCGAGCGCAGCGAGGGACCCTTGGTGTGGCCTTAAAGGTCCCTCGCTGCGCTCGGGATGACAAGGGCTGCTGATCGCAGGTCTCGCCCGCAAGCTACACATCTATGCTACAACACTGGTGTCCTTCCAGTCGGGAGAGAAGCGTCCATGAGCAGTTCCGGCGACGGCGGCAAGCCTGCCCAGACCGGGCTCGTGGATATGGGGAACATCAGCTTCTACAACTTGGCGGGCGTTACCCCGACCTTCACGCTGTCCGACCTCGCGAGCTTCACCGGCGCGTTCAGCGAGATGGTGCTGAACGTCACGTGGAACGAGCTGCAGCCGGACGGACCGAATAGCCTCACCACGACGGCCATCGACAACGCGATCGCCGCCGTCAATAGCTACAACCAGCAGAACAACACCCACCTCGGCATCAAGCTGCGGGTGTGGGGCGGCTTCACGGCGCCCGCCTGGGCGCAGAACATCGACGGGCCGCCGATCACCATCACCGGCCAGTCGTCGGTCGATCCGGGCGTGTTCACCCCCCAGACGATCGGCCGCTTCTGGTCCGCCGACTATATCGCCGCCTGGACCAACCTGCAGAACCAGCTCGCCCAGCGTTACGACAACAACCCGACCGTCTTCGGCATCTCGCAGACGGCAGGCGCTGCCGCCACCGACGAGCCGTTCGTGCCGATGATGACCAAGGCGCCCATATCGAAGGGCTCTTCCACGACGGTCAACCAGGTCGCCGAGCTGCAGGCCGGCGGCTACACCGACCAGGCCGAGATGCTGACCCTGCGTGCGGCCATTTCGGACTACGCGCAATGGTCGACGACGCCGCTCGACTACACAATGAACCTGTTCCACCTGTTCGACAGCGGCGGCGAGCAGCCCGACCAGAACTTCACGCTCGCCGTCCTGCAGCAGGCGCGCAACTCGACGCGGGTCGTCCAGGGCGGCAACCACGCGCTGCGCAGCCCGATCTACGCGCCCGACTCCTTCGTCTACGTCCAGCTCGCGGCCGATGCGATGCTCGACCCCAACGCCGCGCCTGCGAGCTACCAGACGGCGTCGCCCGATCTGCTCGCCGGGCTGCCCGGCAGCGGAACCTATCCCAACTTCACGGGCGACTTTGCCAACTGGCCCGACACCGTCGCCGCCGGGGTGCAGTTCGACGCGGGCGACATCGAGCTGTGGGACTTCTCGGGACCTCCAGGCAGCGGCATCAACGGCTTCCTGTCACTGGCGCCCAGCCAGCTGCAGTTCCTCGCGACCCTGCTGGCCGCCGGCAACCCGCCGCCGAACGCTGGCGCGCCGGACACGGGCGCGCCGCTGGGTTTCGTCGCGCCCGCCTTCGTGACGGGCGCCGCCGGCGGTCCGATCGCCTTCACGGGCACCAGCGCGGTGCTGGTCGCGAGCGTGACGCCGAAGGTCGGCTCGGTCGTCGTCCTCAGCTCCACGAACGGCGGCTCGCTCTCCGTCACCGACATCGGCGGCGTGGTGGTCGGACCCAGCAGCGGGCCCTCCATCACGCTCGCCGGCGCGCCAGCCCTGGTCAATGCCGTGCTCGCGACGCTCAGCGACACGCTGTCGGGCGGCAGCGATATCGTGCACATCGAGGCGATCGACAACAACGGCGACAAGGCGGTGCGCGACGTCGGCGTGCAGGCGACGGCACCCGCGCCGTCCGCACCGGCCCCCGCTCCGGCTCCCGCACTGCCGCCGTTCGCCGGCAACGGGCTGCTCGTGGTCGGCGGCGTGCAAAGCAAGTACGCCGCCGGCGGCACCGTCACCCTGAGCGGCAGCGGCGGCACCGCGACGACGCTGCTGGCGGCGCTGGCGTCCAGCGCCTACAGCACGGCGACACTCGGGGTCGGCGGCCTCGACGTGCAAAGCGGCGGCGCCGCACGGTTCACCGGCTCGCTCATCGCCCCTTCGATCACCGTGGCGAGCGGCGGCGCGATCGACGGCGATGGGACGCTCGTCGTACAGGGCGGCGGGACGATCACCAACAACGGCACGATCGAAGCCGCCGCCGACCTCACCCTCGGTCTCCAGCGGCTCGACATCCCAAACCCGATCTCGGGGTCGGGGACGCTACAGATCGATCCCGGCGCCACCTTGACGCTGGGCGCGACGCTCAATGCGCCGCAGACCGTCCAGTTCGCCGCCAACAGCATCGCGCAGCTCGCCAACGATCCCTATTCGCCGGGCACGCTCGTCATCCAATCGCCGGTCGGGTGGACCGCGCCGATCAACGGGTTCACCTTCGCCGATTCGCTGGTGCTTGCGAACGTGGCGGCGACCGGCGTGACCTACACCAGCCCGAACCTGGTCGTGACGACGACCACCGGTTCGCTCACCTTCAACCTGCCCGACCCGTCGG
>JAFAKN010000342.1 GCA_019235415.1 Alphaproteobacteria bacterium | reverse complement strand
TCGAGATCGGCGCCTGACCGGCATCGCGAGAGCCAGCCGCGATGGCCGCCGCCGGGCTTGCCTGGCGATCTGGTCTTGCAATCCTTGCGGGTTCCGCCCATATGGGCGCTGTCGATAGACGGACAGATGATTTGGTCCGCTCGCCGGTCCTGGACCGGCGTCGGTTTCGAATGACCTAGATCCCGAATTCCAATGCGCATTCGACGACCCTGCCGAGCTAATGGCGGCGGGGAGAGCATATCTACGATAGTGAAAGGGTCTCCCATGACCAGGGGAACCGTTAAGTGGTTCAACGCAACAAAGGGCTTCGGCTTCATCCAGCCCGATAACGGCGGCAAGGATGCATTCGTGCATATCAGCGCCGTCGAGCGCGCCGGCCTGTCCGGCCTGCGCGAGGGCGAGAAGGTCGAGTTCGACCTCGTCGCCGACCGCCGTACCGGCAAGATGTCGGCCGACAACCTGAAGTCCATTTCCTGACCGTAACGCCGCTTGAAGCGGCGTCCGGCTTGCAGCAGCGTTTTTAGCTGCGAGCGGTAATGGCAAAGGCCCCGGACCTCGCTCAGGTCGCGGGGCCTTTTTTCGTCTTCAGGCCCTTGTTCTTCAGACTGGCGTACGATCGAGGACGAGTGCCGCAATGGCCAAGCAGAGGCCAATGGCATCGATCGCGTAGAGGGCGCGGATGGTGGGGCCGTAGCCCGCGATGCCGCCGTCGATTGCCAAGCTCGCGACGCGGCCGCAGATCAGGCCGCCGAAGATCACCAGAAGCACCACGAACGCGGCCTGGCGTGGCAGCCAGCCGACCAACGCGGCACCGCAGGCCAGTGCGGCGGCGAGGAAGAAGCCGGCATATTGCGCCCGGATCTCGTTGACGCCGCCCCCGTCGACCACGGCGAGGCCGAGCCGCGCGGCGAATTCCCGCGGCGCGGTGCCGCTCGTCCAGGTCGTGAGCAACGAGAAGAGACCGGCAACGACCAGCACGATCGTTCCGAAGACGTAACCCACGATCAGGCCTCCCAATGCGCGCGGATGGCATCGGCCAGCGCGTCGGGCCGCTCCTCGGGAAAGAACAGCTTGGCCCCATCGAGCTCGACGACCTTGCGACAGCCGGGGATCGTGTCCTTCAACCAATACGCCCACCTCACGTCGAAAAAGATGTCGGCGGTGCCCCATACGATCAGGGTCGGGGCTTGCAGCGTGCGCAGCAGCGGCTCGACGGCGACGGTGTCGCGATTGTTCATGGCGGCGAAGAAGCGCAGCAGGTCGTGCGCGCGCTGCTCGCTCGCCAGCAGGGGCCCCAAGGATTCCCTGAAGCGCTCGAGCGTCAAGCGCTCGGGATGCTCGTAGCCCGAGGCGAAGGCGGCGCGCGCGAACTCGAGATCGTCGAGCATTCGCTTGAGCGCCGGCACGAGCTGGCCCGCGGCGGCCGACTGGCGGGTGCGCTCGAAGTTGGCCGGCGGCCAGTTGTCGTGGACGTCGCCGTTGGTGAGGGTGAGGCTGGCAAGCCGCGCCGGGTGGCGGGCGGCGAAGATCTGCGCGATGCCCGAGCCGCTGTCGTTGGCCACCAGGTCGACACGGTCGAGGCCGAGCCCCTCGCAGAACGCCGAGAGCATCTCGGCCTGGGCCGCGAAGGAGACGTCCTGGTCGGACGCAGTGCGCGTGTCGCCGTGCGTCATGAGGTCGAGCGCGATGCAGCGGCGCATCGGTTTCAGCCGCTCGACCAGCGGATCCCATAGATGGCTGTTGTGGAACACGCCGTGGACGAACAGGGCCGGTCGGCCCGCACCCTGCTCGCTGTAGGCGACGTCGCCGAAGGATGTGGCGAGCGACTTCTTGACGTCCGACATGATTGCCTCCCACGATCGAGATACCGACTGTCAGTCGGTTAATAGGAAACCGACTGTCGGTATGTCAAGAGGAGTCTGCGCGTCCCTATGAGCAGGAGGCCTATGAGCAAGAGAATCGAACGCGGCCAGGCAACGCGGCAGCGGCTGGTGGCGACGGCGGCGCGGCTGTTCGCCGAACGCGGCTACGAAGCCACGTCCATCGAGGAGATGCTGCAGGAGCTGCAAGTGAGCCGCGGCGCGCTCTACCACCACTTCGACAGCAAGGAGGCGCTGTTCGAGGCCGTCCTGCACGACATCGAAGCCGAGGTGGCGCAAGCGACCGTCGATGCTTCGCGCGGCGCGCGCGATCCCGCGGCGGCGCTGCGCGCCGGCTGCGAGGCTTTCCTCGAGCTGGCCCGCACGCCACGCATCCGGCAGATCGTGCTGACCGATGCGCCGGCCGTGCTGGGCTGGCAGAAATGGCGGGAGATCGAGGCGCAGCACGGGCTCGGCCTGCTGAAGACCGCGCTGCGCCACGCCGCCGACGCCGGCCGCCTGCAGCCCGAGCAGGTCGACATTTCGGCCCACCTTTTGCTCGCAGCAGTAATCGAGATCGCGCTGATGGTGGCGCGCAGCGCCAACGCCAAGGCCGCGACGCAACAAGGTCGCAAGGCTCTGGCGAAGCTGATCGACAGCCTGGTGGGCTGACCTCTGTCATCCCGAGCGCAGCGAGGGATCCTTCCTGTTGCTTCAAGGATCCCTCGCTTCGCTCGGGATGACAGCAGTGCGCGCTCGGGATGACAGTATTGCTTGGGCCGACCGGAGTCCGTAGCGTTGGATCAACAAGGACGACGGGAAGGAAACGCATGGGCCGCGTTGCGGACAAGGTGGTGCTGGTCACCGGCGCCGGGTCGGGGATCGGGCGCGCCACCGCCAAGCTGCTGGCGGCCGAGGGCGCCACCGTCATCGTGTCCGACATCAATGCAGCGGGCGGCCAGGAGACCGTGCAGCAGATCGGCGCCCTCAAGAACGCGGGAGGGGCTCGCTTCGAAGAGCACGACACCTCGCACGAGGACGACTGGAAGCGGATCGTCGAGGGCATCCTGGAACGCGAAGGCAAGCTGAACGGCCTCGCCAACAACGCCGGCATCTCCGGGCCCTATCCCGCCACCTTCGAGAC
>JAFAKN010000314.1 GCA_019235415.1 Alphaproteobacteria bacterium | reverse complement strand
GGCGACAAGCCCGATCTCAGCGTCGGCCAGCGGGTGTTCCACCAGAAGTTCGGCTACGGCCTCATCGTGGCGGTCGACGGCAACAAGCTCGACATCGAGTTCGAGAAGGCCGGCGCCAAGAAGGTCCTGGACAGCTTCATCGAGGCGGCGTGAGCCTGTGGACGGCGTGGCTGGAAGTCCCGGCGGCTGAGCGCGCGGCGCACGAGCAGGCGCTCGAGCCGCTCGCCGAGCAGGGCTTCGTCATCACCAGCCGGGAGGTCTCGCGCGACGGGCCGTGGCGCATCGAGATCTACGGTGAGGGCGACAGGGCCGAGGTGCAGGCAGCCACGGGCCCCGACTGGCACTGGGAAGAGCTGCCCGACAAAGACTGGGTGGCGGAGAACCAGCGCTCGTTCCAACCGTTCGCGGTCGGCCCGTTCTGGGTCCATCCCTCGCACATCACCGACGGACAGCCGGCGGGTGCCATCGCCCTGCGCATCGATGCAGGCATGGCGTTCGGCACGGGCACGCACGCCACCACGCGCGGCTGCCTCGAATTGCTGGCGACGCTCGATCCGGGTCAGACCGTGAATACGATCGACGTCGGCTCCGGCAGCGGCATCCTGGCGATCGCCATGGCCAAGTTGTGGCAGCATCCGGTGATCGGCAGCGACAACGACCCCGAGGCGGTGGCCGTGGCCCGCGAGAACGCGGCGTTGAACGGAGTCGGCGACCTGTGCTGCTTCGTTCACGCCAAAGGGCTCGACCACGACGCCCTGCAAGGCGGAGCGCCGTACGACCAGATCGTTGCAAACATCCTGGCCGGACCGCTTATCGAGCTCAGCGACTCCTTCTCCGCCGCCGTGCGGCCCGGCGGCCACGCTCTGTTGAGCGGCCTGCTGGTCGAGCAGGCCGCCGACATCCTGGCCGTCTACGACCGCTGGGGCTTCACGCTCGAACGCCAGATCGACCTCGAAACCGGCGGCGCCTGGTGGCGCACCCTGTTGCTGCGCCGGCGCTC
The DNA here is from genome assembly GCA_019235415.1 of Alphaproteobacteria bacterium. Lineage (GTDB taxonomy): Bacteria > Pseudomonadota > Alphaproteobacteria > Reyranellales > Reyranellaceae > Reyranella. The sequence goes on along the minus strand of JAFAKN010000314.1, from coordinate 38,735 downwards.
CTAATCGACGGTCACCTTTGCCGATAGGCATCTAGCTGCAAGATTTTCAACCCTGACACCGCGGGCATTCGACGGTCGTTGGTGAGAAACGTCGCGCATCTGGCCGAAAGTGAAATGGAGAGCAGCAGCGCGTCCGGGGTCGCAGCACCGGTGGTTGCGCGCAACTGCGCTGCCAGACGCAAATGATTGCGGGTGATGTCGATCATACGGACGCCGCGGCTGCGCGTGAGCAGAGCCTCATAACGTTGAGCCAGCTCCAAGTCGCCCGCACGATAGGGAACGACAAGTACCTCGAGCAGCGTGAGTGCGCAGACCATGAGATCCAGCTTGCCCTCGTCTGCCCTACTGAACAAAGGCGAGATCAAAGGGAGATATCTCTGATCTTCCTCGATGAAATAGATGAAGATGGCCGTGTCCAAGGCCACTGGCCCGACGCCGACGTCGTCAATCAGCGCCACCCTGCCCGCTCATTTGCAACGTGAGATGTGGCGTCCATGTCCCGCCACAACTCTTTGCCCAGACCGCGCAGCTCGAGGATCGATAGGGTCGCGGCCGGTTCGAGCGCTTGTTCCAACAGCACCGTAACCTCCTGCGCTACCGAACGACGCTGGCGCTTGGCCCGGGCTTTGAGCTTGCGGTAGAGCGCGTCCGGCAGGTTCTTCACATTGAGCGTTGCCATACTTCCTCCGTTCTTCCTCCAATTTGGTGGCGCACCCGAGAACCTGTCAACCACGGAGGTCGGTACACTATTTGGACCCTGGGAGCTTTCGGCCCGTCAGCCAAAAGGAGGCCAGTTGGCAGAGCAAATTGCCGGCAACCCAAACGACGGCCGCAACTCCGACGCAAACCAACCACGACCACGCCGCCCAATTATGAAGAGCTACGGCGGCCAGCAGGGCGATCAGCGATGGTATGATTAACCTATCAAGGCGCCGTCGCCGGCCCACGATGAAGACACTCTTTTGGTCTCTGCTCATTGAAGGCAAGGCATTATCGGAAGGGTCAATGGCGGGGAAGGTTGCACATCCCTTGGGCGAGCTGGCGAATTGCCCTAAGCCTAACAAACATACAAAATCGACAGCGATCCTGTCTTTAGTCCACAGCCTTGGCCGGTAGTTTTCCTCCCTGGGAATCATCCGAGAACGGATGGGTCGGCCGGGCCAAGCCCATGTTGTCGCGCAAGGTCGGGCCGCGGTAGTCGGGCGGCCGCAGGCCGCGGCGTTGCAGCTCGGGCACCACCAGCTCGACGAAGTCGCGCAGGCTGCGCGGCTCCACGGGCATCGAGAGGATGAAGCCGTCGCACGCCTTGCTGCGGTACCAGTCCTCCATGAAGTCGGCGACCTGGCCGGGATCGCCCTTCACCATGTTGCCGCCCATCGACGGCAGGACGCGCTCGTAGGTGCCGCGTACCGTCAAGCCGTCGCGCGCCGCCATGTCGAGGACCGACCGGCCGATCGCCGTGCCGCCCAGGCTCTCGCCGCGACGCTGCGGCATCGGGCCGTCGAGTGGCGCGCCGGATAGATCGAAGCCGACGACCTTCGAGAGGTAGCTGACCGCGAGCGCCGGCGAGATAAGCGACTGCAACTCCTCGAACAAGGCGTCCGCCTCCGCGGCGGTGCCGCCGACGTACACGCTGAGGCCCGGCATGATGCGCAGTGCCTCGGGTTGACGGCCGTACTTCGCCATGCGGCCCTTGATGTCGGCGTATTCGCGCTGCGCTTCCTGCTTGCTGCTGGCGGTGCCGAACAGGCCTTCGCCGCCGTAGGCCGCCAGCTCCTTGCCGGCGTCGGATTGCCCGGCCATGAACACGACCGGCTGGCCTTGCGGCGTGCGCGCGACATTGAGCGGCCCCTTGACCGCGAAGTGCCTGCCGCGATGGCCGAGGAGACGCACGCGGGTCGGATCGAGATAGCGGCCGCTCGCCTTGTCCTGCGGGAAGGCGTCGCACGCCCAGGAATCCCAGAGCCCGCGCACGACGTCGAGGCTTTCGCGGGCGCGCTCGTAGCGCTCGGTCCGCCCCATGTGCTCGTCGCGGCCGAAATTCTTGGCGTCCTCGACATACTGGGTCGTGACGAGGTTCCAAGCCGCACGCCCGCCGCTCAAATGGTCGAGCGAGGCGAACTTGCGCGCGATGGTGAACGGCTCCTCGTAGCTGGTCGTGGCGGTGGCGACGAACCCCAGGTGCGTCGTGTGCTGCGACAGGGCCGCGAACAGCGTCACCGGCTCGAACACCGCGGGACGATCCGACGGGCTGTTGGCGGCGAACAACGCCGGCTTGTCCATCTGGCGCACGCCGTTGCCGTCGGCCAGGAACATCAGGTCGAGCTTGCCCTGCTCGGCGAGCTTGGCGATCGCGATCATGCGAGGCAGCTCCATCGCCGTCGTCGGAAACGAATCGCGATGGCGCCAGCCGCCCAAGTGGCCGCCCAAAGCGCCGCCGTTCACGCCCAGCACCATCATGTCGTCTCTCCTCGATCGAGCCAGTGCGGTTGCCCGGCCAGCTGGGGCAACGGGATATGGCAGCGGATGCGGTGTCCAGGGCCGGCCGCTTGCAAGGGCGGCGGGACACTGTCGCAGAGCGGGCCGAGCCGGAAGCGGCAGCGATCGGCGAACTTGCACCCGCCGGCGGCCGGCGGACGCGCGGCCGGGGGTGGATCGGTGTCGCGCTGCCGGCCGATCAGGGGGACCGACGACAGCAGCAGCTCGGTGTAGGGATGGTACGGCGGACGCAGCACGTCGTCGGCCAGACCCTCCTCGACGATCGTGCCGCGATACATCACGGCGATCCGATCGGCGATGTGGGCGATGACGCCGATGTCGTGGCTGATGAAGAGATAGGCGACGCCCAGTTGATCGCGCAAATCGCGCAGCAGGTTGAGCACCGCGGCCTGCACCGACACGTCGAGCGCCGAAACCGCCTCGTCGCACACCACGAACCGGGGACGTGGGGCAAGCGCGCGGGCAATTCCGACCCGCTGCTTCTCGCCGCCCGACAGCTGGTGCGGATAGCGCCGCGCGTAGGACCGCGGCAGGCGCACCAGGTCGAGCAGCCGACCGACCTCGACCATCACCTCGGCCTCGACGTTGGCGATCGCGAACCAGCGGATGGCACGACCCAGGATTTCGCCCACGGTCTGGCGCGGATTGAGCGACGTGTCGGAGTTCTGGAACACGACCTGCGCCTGTCGGCGAAACCGCGCATCGGGCTTTGCACGCACCGGCTCGGCGGCAAAGCTCAGGGTGCCGTCCAGAGCGGGCAGCAGACGCAGCAGCAAGCGACCCAGGGTCGACTTGCCGCATCCCGATTCGCCCACCAGGCCGAGCACCTCTCCGCTGTGGATGGTGAGCGACACGCGATCGACGGCGAGGATGCCGGCGCTCTCGCCGAGAAGGCGCTGCAGCCAGCCGCCGCTGTCGAAGCGAATGGAGAGATCGGCAGCTTCGACCAGGGGAACCGCAGAACGGGGTTGCGCCGCCGCGGTTGCCCGCTCGATCGGCCAAGGAATGTCGACGATCGTATCGGCGCGATGGCAGCGCACCTTGTGATGGTCGCCTGTCACGCGCTGAGGCTGCTCGCAGCCGGCCGACGCAAAGGCGCAGCGCGGGCGGAAATTGCAGCCGGGATCGGGCGCCCAGAGGTCGGGAAGCCGGCCGGGAATCGGCGCCAGCCGGCCGGCATGCTGCCGGTCGACTCGCGGCAACGCGGCCAGCAGGCCCTTGCTGTAAGGATGTAGCGGGCGCTGCAGGACGTTGGCCGTCGTGCCCGACTCGACCAGGCGGCCGGCGTAGAGAACCGACACCGAATCGCACAGGCGGTCGACGATCCCGAGGTTGTGGCTGACCAGCAGCATGGCGAGCCGGCGCCCACCTTCAAGGCGCATGGTGCGCAGGCGATCGAGCAGTGAAAGGATCTGCGCCTCGATCGTGACGTCGAGCGCGGTCGTCGGCTCGTCGAGCAGCAGCAGGTCGGGCTCGCTCGCCAGCGCCGCGGCAATGCCCACCCGCTGCTTCATGCCGCCGGACAGCTGGTGCGGGTAGCTGCGCATGATCTCCGCGGGACGCGGAATGCCCATTTCCGCCAAAAGCTCGATGCCGCGCTGCCAGGCGAGGGCACGCTTCGTGCCGAGATGGACGCGCATCGGCTCGACGACCTGCGTGCCGACGGTCAGCGCCGGATTGAGAGTCGCGGCCGAATCCTGAAAGACGACGCCGATGCGCCGGCCGCGCAGGGCGGCCGCCTCGCGCAACAGATCGTGGCCGTCGAACTCCAGGCGCTCCGCCCGGAGTCGCGCGCTCGATCCGAGCAGCCCCAGCAGCGCCAGCACGACCGTCGATTTGCCCGATCCCGATTCGCCGACCAGGCCCAACACGGTGCCCGGCGCGATGGAAAGGGATACGCCGTCGACGGCATGCAGCCAGCCGTCGCGCGACGGATAGGCGACGGAAAGGGCCTCGACCCGCAGCACGTTGCCGTCCACCACGACATCGGACATGGCAGCGTCAGGCATGGGCGGCGTCAGGCATTGGCGGCGTCAGGCATGGGCGCGTCCGCTCAGTTGCGGGTCGAGCCGTTCGCGCAAACCTTCGCCGACGAGATTGACCGTGACCAGCAGCACGCAGAGCGACAGACCCGGGGCAAGGCAGATCCACGGAGCCTGGCGCAAGAAGTCGCGGCCTTCGGCGATCATCAGCCCCCATTCGCTGGCCGGCGGCTGCGGACCGAGCCCGAGGAACGACAGCGCCGAGCCGAGCAGGATGGCGAAGGTCACGCGCAGGCCGCACTCGACGATGATGGGCGGCCAGGCGTTAGGCAGGATCTCGTGCCACAGGATGGGAACGGCGCCCTCGCCGCGCGCCCGCGCCGCCTGCACGAAGTCCTCTTGCAGGAGACCGAGGGCCACCGCGCGCGTCAGGCGCACCAGGATCGGCACGTAGACCAGGCCCACCGCGGCGATCGTCTTGCCCAGGCTGGGCGGCGTCACCGCCAGCACCAGAAGCCCGAGCAGCACGGGCGGCAGCGAAATCAGCAGGTCGACGGCGCGCATGATCAGCTCTTCGGTGACGCCGCGGTGAAAGGCGGCGAGCAGGCCGAGCGGCACGCCGACCGCCAGGCTGATCGCCATGGCGCCAAACCCCGCGGCCAGCGAAAGATGCGCACCGGCCAGCACGCGGGACAGCACGTCGCGGCCGAATTCGTCAGTGCCGAACGGATGCAAAGCGCTCGGCGGCTGCAGGCGGTCGCGCACGGCAAAGGCGGCGGGATCGTACGGCGTGAGCCAGATGCCGACGATGGCCGCCGCGGCTATCAGCCCCAGCAGGGCGGCGCCGAGCACGAGACTGGACGGCAGGCGCAGCGGCGAGCGCGCGACCGCGGTCACGCCGCCGCTCCCGCGACACGGATCCGCGGGTTCAAGACCGCGTACAGGAGCTCGGCGATGAAGTTGGCCACCGCATAGATCGCGGTCACCACCATCATGCCGACCTGCAGGAGCGGCAGGTCATGCCGCTCGATGGCATAGACCAGCAAGCGTCCCAGTCCCGGATAGGCGAATACCGTCTCGACGACGACGATGCCGCCGATCAGCAACCCGGCGTCGATCGCCAGCACCGTGATGGCCGGCAGCAGCGCATTGGGCAGCGCATGACGCCACAGCACGCGCCGCTCGCCGAGGCCGCGCGCCCGCGCCGTCAGCACGTAGCGGCTGTCGAGGACCTCGATGGTCGACGAGCGGGTAAGGCGCGCGACATGCGCAACCAGGCCGGACGCCAGCACCAGCACGGGCAGCAGCAGATGCGATCCCCAGGCCAGCACACCGTCGCTGAGCGGCGCGTAGCCGGTGGCCGGCAGCAGGTTCAGCCAGGCCGCGAAGATCAGCACGGCGAGAATCGCCCAGAAGAATTCCGGCACGGCGATCAGCACGAACTGCAAGAGCGTCAGCAGCTTGTCGGCCAGCCGGCCGCGATGCGTGGCGCCGTACAGGCCGAGCCCGATGCCGCCCATCGCGACCAGGCCGAAGGCGAGCGCGGCCAGCACCGCGGACCGGCCCAGCGCCTCGGCAATCAGCGACGCCGCCGGTCGCGACATTACGATCGACGTGCCGAAGTCGCCCTGGAGCAGGGCGCTCAACCAACGCCAATATTGCATCGGCAGCGGATCGTTGAGGCCGAGCTTGGCCTCGAGCTGTGCCACCGCCGCCGGTGTGGCGAACTCGCCCAGAATGGCGTAGGCGACGTTGCCCGGCAGGATGTGGATGATGCCGAAGATCAGCACCGACATGCCGAGCAGCACGCCCACCAGGCCGAGCAGTCGCCGCAGCAGGAAGGCGGCCAGTCGCATGCTCAGCCCAGCGTCGCGTAGCGCAGGTCGAACCACTTCATGGGATGGGTCTTCACGCCGCCGACCGACTTGCGATAGGCGCAGGCGTAGTTGACGGAGTAGGCGAAGAACGAGGCGGGGTTGGCGACCAGCGCTGCCTGCACGTCGCCGTAGTTCTTCTTCTGCACCGCCGGATCGGCGCTCGACCGCGCCGCGTCGAGGGCGCGGTCCACCGTCGCGTCGTTGTAGTGCCATAGCCGTTCGTTCCAGCTGCCGCCGCTGCGCAGGAAGGAGAAAAGGCTGGTGTCGACGGTCGGCCGAGCGAAGAAGCCGTCGATGTAGAGCGGCGCCTTGCCCGACACTTCGGCATTGAACGAGGAGTACGGCAGGCGCTGCACCTGCAGGTCGAAGCCGCCCGCCTTGGCCAGTTGCTGCAAGGTGACCCCGAGCCGTTCGCGCACCGGACGTCCGACCGGCAGGATCACCGGCAGCTTGATACCGTTGGGATGGCCCGCCTCGGCCAGGAGCTTGCGCGCGGCGGCGGGATCGGGCTTGGCGACGGTGACGTCCTTGGCGAAGAAGGGATGGCTGGGCGGGATCGGGCTGATCGTCTCGACGCCCTGGCCGAACAGCGTCAGGTCGACCACCTCCTTCTTGTCGACGGCGAGGTGGAAGGCCTGGCGCACGCGCTTGTCGTTGAACGGCGCGATGGCGTTGTTGAGGATCGCCCCGTCCCATGACGCGGTCGGCACGCTGTCGATGCGAAGGTCGGCGCGGCCCGACAACGGCTTCACCTGCTCGAGCGGCAGGTCCCACACGACGTCGATGTCGCCGGCCTGCACGGCCGCGATCTTCACGCTCATCTCGGGGATGATGCGCAGCTCCACGCCCTCGAGCTTGGGCAGGCCCGGCTCGAAATAGTCGGCATGGCGCGCCAGCACGAGCCGGTCGCCCGCGGTGTAGCTCACGACCTTGAACGGACCGGTGCCGATCGGCTTGGTAGCGAGATCGCTGGCGCCGCGCGGCACGATCTTGACTTGGCGGTCGGTCAGGATGTCGGCGAGGCCGCCGTAGGGGATCGTGAGCTTGAAGACGACCGTCGCGGCGTCGGGCGCCGCGACGCTGTCGATCATGTCGTACTGGCTGCGCACCGGCGACGTGCTCGCGGGATCGAGCAAACGACGGAAGCTCGCGACGACGTCGTCGGCCACCATCTCCTGGCCGTCATGGAACTTCACGCCGCGGCGCAGACGGAACGTCCACTGCCTGAGGTCGTCGCTGTATGTCCAGCTCTCGGCGAGGTCAGGCTCGACGACCAGGTCTTCGCGCATGCGCGCCAGGCCGTTGAAGACGAGGTTGGCGTGGATGTACTCGTCGCCCGTCGTCACCATCATCGGATCGAGCGTGCTGAGCGACGTGCTGATGCCGATGCGCAGGACCTTGCCCGCCGCATGCGCCGGACGGAAGGCAAGTGTCGCCGCGGCAAGGGAGGAACCGATCAGTGTCCTGCGGAAAAGGGGCATGACGGGCCTCTCCTATCAGCCGGGGTTGGCGAGGTTTTCTCGCAGGGTGCAGCCGGCGTAGTCGCGGCGCAGCAGGCCGCGGCGTTGCAGCTCGGGCGTGACCATGCGGGCGAACTCCTCGTAGGTCGCCGGGAAGACGGTCGGCGGCAGGACGAAACCATCGCAAGCGCCCGACGTGAACCAGTCCTCCATGACGTCGGCGATCATGGCCGGCGTCCCGGCCAGCAGGCCGCGCGGCTTGCGCACCGCCTGGGCGAAGCTGATGCCCTGCGCCTTGGCGACCTGGCTCATGCGGTCGCGCGAGCCGGCGATGCCTTGGTTGCCCGCGCCCGTTTCGGCCTGCTCGGCCGTCTGGATGGTGCTGAGGTCGACGCCCAACAAGGTCGACGACGAGGCCAGCACCAGCTCGGGGTCCATCAGGCTATCGAGATATTCGGCCCGCTCGCGAGCGATCGACTCCGTCTCGCCGACCACCACCGACAAGGTCGGCAGGATGGCGCACTCGCTCGGGCAGCGGCCGCGCGCGCTCAGCCGGCGATGCATGTCGGCGCGGAACTCGATGCCGTCGGCCTTGGTAGCGGTGGTGCAGAAGATCATGTCGGCCCAGCGCGCCGCGCATTCGCGGCCGCGCGGCGAGGAGCCGGCCTGCAGGATGAGCGGGCGGCCCTGCGGACTGCGCGGGATGGTCATCGGTCCGCGCACCCGCACAAAGGGTCCGACATGGTTGGCGTAACGGATCTTGGCGGGATCGGCAAACACGCCCTTCTCGCGGTCCATCACCAGGGCGTCGGGCTGCCAGCAGTCCCACAGCGCGAAGCAGGCCGCCACCACGTCATCGGCCCGGTCGTAGCGGTCGTCCTTGGGTGGCATGCCGTCCATGCCGAAATTGCGCGCCTCGTAGTCGGTCGCCGAGGTGACGACGTTCCACGCCGCGCGGCCCTTGCTCAGGAGGTCCAGCGAGCCGAGGCTGCGGGCGATCTGATAGGGCTGGTGGAAGGTAGTGGATATCGTGTTGCCGAGCCCGAGATGGCGCGTCACCCGCGCCATCAGCGGCAGCACGATCATCGGGTCGATGAGGCTGAGCTGGCCGCCGCGGCCGACATAGTCGGCGAAACTGCTTCTGTAGATGTCGGGCAGGCCCATGCCATCGGCAAAGAAAGCGGCATCGAAGCGGGCCTCCTCCAGCATGCGCGCAAGATGCTCGTAGCGCTCGGCGTCCCAGATGTCGTGCAGCGGCGCCGACGGATGGCGCCAGCCCGGCGCATAGCTCGCGGTCGGGCCGGTCTTCAGATATGCCACCAGATGCATCTTGCGCTTTACCGGCATGGACCCTCGGCAGCAAATTCCGTGCCCTCATGTGAGACCAGAACGAGGGAGCGGAGAAGACATGACTTTCTCGATCGCCGGGCGTTGCGCCCGCACGGGCATGCTGGGCGCCATCGTCACGACGTCGTCGATCTCGGTCGGCAGCCGATGTGCGTGGGCCGAAGCGGGCGTCGGCGCTGTGCTCACGCAGCATCGCACCGACCCGCGGCTGGGTCCCAAGATCCTCGCCCTGCTCAAACGTGGGACTTCTCCTCAGGCGGCGATCCGTGAGCTCCAAGAGAGCGAGCCGAACCTCGGCTGGCGGCAGCTCGCAGTCGTCGCGGCCGACGGCAGCGGCGCGGCGTTCGGCGGCGACAGGATCAGCTCGACTCGGAAAGAACGCATCGGCAGCAACTGCGCGGCAGCCGGCAACATCCTGCGCACGCCCGACGTCGTCGATGCCATGGTCGAAAGCTTCGAAGCGAGCGAGGAGCAGCCGCTCGCCGAGCGCCTGATGTGCGCCATCGAAGCGGGACAGGCCAGCGGCGGGGAATGGAAGCAGCTCAAGTCGGCAGCGCTGCTCGTTGTCCACCGGGAGAGCTTTCCGTTCGTCGACCTGCGCGTCGACCTGCATGCCCAGCCGCTCGTCGAGCTGCGCTTCCTGTGGGAGCTCTACCAGCCGCAGGCCGACGCCTACGTCGTGCGCGCCGTCGAGCCCGAAAGAGCACCTGGACCGGCCTGACTCCTTGCGCTGTCATCCCGAGCGCAGCGAGGGATCTTTGAGGGGACAGGAAGGATCCCTCGCTTCGCTCGGGATGACAGGAGAAGCGCTTCAAAGGAAAAGGGCCGGCTTTCGCCGGCCCTCCTACGCTTACGCTTACGCTACGCTCCTTACGCGACAGGTTACGCCACTGGGGATTGCGCCGCGCGTTAGGCCGCGCGACGCATGTTCTGGTTGGCCGCCGCCAGCGGGCCGTCGAAGCCCGTTTCCGGTGCGATCCCATGCGCTGCCTCGCGCACGGCGAAGGGGATATCCGAGCGCGCCAGGCCGAGGTCGGCCAGCTCGCGGTCGGTCATGCGATAGAGCTGGGCCTCGGCGGCACGCAGCCTGAAATCCGCCTTGACGCTGTCGACCAGGCGCCGCCACTGGCGCCCCATCCACAGCACGGCGTCGACCACGCTATTGGCCAACAGCTGGCCTCGCGCCGTCCGCGCGCGCACTTCCAGCAACCGGCGATCCTCGGACGACAAGCCGACTATTGCGTTTCCCCCCGCCGGAGCAGTTTCGCTGCTCAGATCTTTGAAAGTCTGAATCGGCTGGGTCATCATTGTTGAACTCCTTTTCTTGTGCATCGCAACAGGTGATGCTGCGTCGCACAGAGCAAATATAGAGCCTTGAGTTACAACCATAACCACGGGTCGAGAAGTTCTGCCATGCACCTGATGCATGGGCCTCTCAAATGAGCATTTCGCACGCGCGAAGGAGCAAAAATTACTCAATTTGCCTCGCTGGGGAGGCCCGCGTAGGGTCGCATCCGCCATGACTTCCGCCCCCGACGACGTCTTGGACCTGCTGCGCCGTCGCGGCCGCCAGCCCGACCCGCTGGCGCTGAACGACCTGATGCGTGGCGTCGCCGCCGCGCCCGAGAGCCTGGCCGGCCCGGAGTGGGTCGAGCTGGTCGATCCCCAGGCAGATGCCGATTTGGCCGCAGCACTGATTGCCTGGCGCGCCGAGCTCGCCCGCCAGGATGACGGGCTGGAAGCGTCGCCCGCGCCGGCCGAGCGGCTTTCAGCGCTGCGGGCCGAGCTCAAGCGGCGCGGGCTGGACGGCTTCGTCGTGCCGCGGGCCGACGAGCACCAGGGCGAGTACGTTCCCCGTCGCTCGCAGCGGCTGGCGTGGCTGACCGGTTTCAGCGGCTCGGCCGGCCTGGCGATCGTCCTGGCCGACCGGGCCGCCATCTTCGTCGATGGGCGGTACACGCTCGCGGTGCGCGCCCAGGTCGACACGGCGGCTTTCGTGCCGTACCAGATTCCCGAGCAGTCGCCCGAAACCTGGATCGCCGAGAACCTGCCGGCCGGCGGCAAGCTCGGCTTCGATCCGTGGCTGCAGACCGTCGACGGCCACGACCGCTTCGCCCGCGCCTGCCAGCGCGCCAAGGGCTCGTTCGTGCCGGTCGATGCCAATCCCATCGATGCGGTATGGACCGCGCGACCGGCCGCGCCGCTCGCGCCCGTGCTGCCGCAGCCGGACGAGTTCGCAGGCGAGACCAGCGCCCAGAAGCGTTCGCGCATCGCCGCAGCGATCAGCGGCAAGGACGCCGACGTCGCCCTGATCACCGCACCCGATTCGATCGCCTGGCTCTTGAACGTCCGCGGCGGCGACGTGCCGCGCACGCCCTTCGCGCTCGGCTTCGCGCTGCTGCACGGCGATGGCCACGTCGACCTGTACATGGATCGCCGCAAGCTGCCGCAACGTACGTTGGCCTGGCTCGGCAACGCGGTGACCGTAGCGCCGGCCGAGGAGCTGGGGTCGGCACTCGACCTTTTGGGCCAGGCCGGCAAGCGGGTGCTGATCGAGACGGCGTCCGCCCCGGTATGGGCTGCCAACCGCCTGCAGGCGGCCGGCGTCGCGATGGTGCGCGACGCCGATCCGGTCGCGCTGCCCAAGGCCTGCAAGAACGCCGTCGAGCTCGAAGGCATCCGCCGCGCGCATCGCCGCGACGGCGCGGCGGTCAGCCGTTTCCTCGGCTGGCTGGCCCGCGAGGCGCCGAGCGGCCGGCTGGGCGAGATCGAGGTTTCCGACCGGCTGCAGGCACTGCGGCAGGAAACCGGCAAGCTGCGCGACCTGAGCTTCGACACCATCTCCGGCGCCGGTCCCAACGGCGCCGTCGTGCATTATCGCGCCTCGCCGGCGACAGAGCGCACGCTCGAGCCAGACTCGCTTTATCTCGTCGATTCCGGCGGCCAGTACCGCGACGGCACGACCGACATCACGCGTACCGTCGCGGTCGGCGCGCCGAGCGCGGAAATGCGCGATCGCTTCACGCGCGTGCTCAAAGGCCACATCGCGCTGGCGACGGCACGCTTTCCGGTCGGCACGACCGGCTCGCAGCTCGACGCGCTGGCGCGCTATGCGCTGTGGCAGGCCGGGCTCGATTACGACCACGGCACCGGCCACGGCGTCGGCGCCTATCTGTCGGTGCACGAAGGCCCGCAGCGCATCTCCAAGATGGCCAGCGCGACGGCGCTGCAACCCGGCATGCTCGTGAGCGACGAGCCGGGCTACTACAAGGCCGGCGCCTTCGGTATCCGTATCGAGAACCTGCTGGCGGTGCGCGAGGCCAGGATCGAGGGCGCCGATCGCCCGTATCTCGAGTTCGAGACGCTCACCTTGGCGCCGATCGATCTTCATTGCGTCGACGCCGGCCTGTTGACCGAGGCCGAGAAGCGGTGGCTGAACGACTATCATTGCCGCGTGCGCGAGACGGTGGGGCCGCAGGTCGACGACGCGACGCGGGCGTGGCTCGCTGAGGCGACGCGCCCTCTCTGACAGCCCCGCGAGACTGGCCGAGCGCCAAAGAAAGCGAGACGATGACGACCTTCCCGGACCTGCCGACGTTCGTGACGCACCTCGAGTGCGCGATGACGGGCGAGAAGCTGCCCGCCGACATGCCGCACAACCTGTCGCCGGCCGGCTATCCGATCCTGGTGCGCTACGACCTCGCGGGCGTCAAAGCCGCGCTGACCAAGGAGAAGCTGGCCGACCGTCCGCTCGACTGGTGGCGCTATCGCGAGCTGCTGCCGGTGCGCCGGCCGGAGAACATCGTGTCCCTGGGCGAAGTGATGACACCGCTGATCCCGATGCCGCGCCTCGCCCGGTCGCTCGGCGTGTCGGGCGAAGTCCTGATCAAGGATGAAGGCCGCTTGCCGACCGGCTCGTTCAAGGCGCGCGGCTTGGCGCTGGCGGTCTGCATGGCCAAGGAGTTCGGCATCAAGAAGATGGCAATGCCGACCAACGGCAACGCCGGCGCAGCGCTCGCCGCCTACGCCAGCCGTGCCGGTATCGAGACGGTCGTCTTCTGCCCTGACGACACGCCGGTCGTGAACGTCAACGAGATCGCCGAGTGCGGCGCGCGCGTCTACAAGGTCAACGGCCTGATCAACGACTGCGGCAAGCTGGTCGGCGCCGGCGCCGACCAGGCTGGCTGGTTCGACACATCGACCTTGAAAGAGCCGTACCGCATCGAGGGCAAGAAGACGATGGGCCTGGAGCTCGCCGAGCAGCTCGGTTGGCAATTGCCCGATGCGATCCTCTATCCCACCGGCGGCGGCACCGGGCTTATCGGCATGTGGAAAGCCTTCGCCGAGCTGGAGGCGATCGGCTTCATCGGCAAGCAGCGCCCCAAGATGATCGCCGTGCAGGCCGCAGGCTGTGCGCCGATCGTGCGCGCCTTCGAGAGCAACAGTCGCCACGCCGAGCTCTGGCAGAATGCGCACACCGTCGCTGCGGGGATTCGCGTGCCCGCGGCAATCGGCGATTTCCTCATCCTCGATGCCGTTCGCGAATCCGGCGGCTTCGCCATTGCCGTCGACGACAGCGCCATCTCGGCCGCGCTCGACGAGATCGCGCGCCACGACGGCATCTTGCTGTGCCCCGAGGGGGCGGCGACCTACGCTGGTTACAAGCAGGCTCTGGCTGACGGCCGACTGAAGCCCTCAGACAACGTAGTGCTATTCAACTGCGCCAGCGGGTTGAAGTACCCGATGACCGCCGGCGGCCAGTTTCTCGATCGACACGCCGTCATCGATTTCGCGGCCCTTTGAAGGCAACCAGCCCAGGCCAGCGCCGCGGTTTGCACAGGAATCCTGCAAATGGCCGCGACGCCTTCGCGTGGCTCGATCGGGCACTGTTTTCCGGTCCGCAAGGCAGGAACGTGTCGAATGCGCCATATCGGCGACCTGGAACAACCCCGAAAAAGGGGGAAAAGTCCGTGTTTATCAAGAGGTTACCGGGAGTGTTACCGCAGGACCACACTTGGGCAACAATGAGTCGGGGACGGTTCCAATTGGTGGCGACCACAGAAATCTGCGCGTACTATTCGGCCGCGACGCAATCGTTAAGCCCGCGAAGCAACCTCTCTGAAATTCTTCGACGAGGAGATACTGTATGAAGAAGGTCCTACTAGCGGCGGCAGCAGTGATCGCACTGCCGGCCATCGCCGAGGCCCAAGACATGATGGCTCCGCAATCCGGCGTCTACCTGGGCGTGGAAGGCGGTCTCAACTGGCTGTTCAACACCACCATTCTTGGCCAGAACGTGAGCCCGCAGACCGGCTGGGCGCTGGGCGGCAAGGTCGGCTACGACTTCATTGGGCCGCGTATCGAAGTCGAAGGCCTGTATCGCCAGAACATCACCGGCAACTTCTTCGGCAATCGCGCCATCACCGGCCAGATCAGCCAGGTCTCGGCGATGGCCAACTTCCTCTATGACTTCAACGCGCTCGGCCAGATCGTGCCCTATATCGGCGCCGGCGCCGGTGTCGGCTTCGTCGACTCCGACTTCAACCTCGGCAGCACGAACTTCGCCTACCAAGGCATCCTGGGCGTGGGCTGGAACGCCACCTCGAACCTCCGGTTCAACCTGGAAGGCCGCTACTACGGCACGACCAACCCGTCGGTGGCCGGCACGACCTGGAACAACAACAACGCCATGGTCCTGGCCAGCGTGCAGGTGAAGTTCGGCTCCGCGCCGCCGCCTCCCCCGCCGCCGCCGCCGATGGTCGCGCCGCCATCCTTCATGGTGTTCTTCGACTGGGACCGCTCGAACCTGTCGCAGCAGGCCCTGGCCACCATCCAGCAGGCCGCCAGCGCCTTCAAGGCCAAGGGTAACGCCCGCATCACGGCGACCGGCCACACCGACACGTCGGGCCCCGAGGCCTACAACATGGCGCTGTCGCTGCGCCGCGCCAATGCGGTCAAGGACGCCTTGGTCCGCGACGGCGTGCCGGCGCAGGCGATCACCGTCATCGGCATGGGCGAGAAGGGCCTGCTGGTTCCGACCGGCGACGGCGTCCGCGAGCCGCAGAACCGCCGCGTCGAGATCGTGATCCAGTAAGCAGAGAGTCTTCAGAGAGACTTCGGGACGGCCGGGCTTCACGCCCGGCCGTTTTCTTTTGCCGCTCCCACGTCATCCCGAGCGGAGCGAAGCGAAGTCGAGGGACCTTTCTTGATGTCGCCGGCAACATGAAAGGTCCCTCCACTGCGCGCGTAGTTTATCCCGAGCGAAGTCGAGGGGCGCTCCGGTCGGGATGACGGAATGGGGAGTCCTACCTCGCCAGCTCCACCCACTCCTCTTCCGTCAGCGTCTGCACCCCGAGCTCGGCGGCCTTGCGGGCCTTCGAGCCGGCGTTGGCGCCGACCACCACCAGGCTGGTCTTCTTGGACACCGAATCGGTGACCTTGGCGCCGAGCTCCTCGGCCCGCGCCTTGGCTGCTTCGCGCGTCATGGCCAAAAGCTCACCGGTGAACACCACCGTCTTGTCCTTGAGCTTGGCGTCGGCCGCTACGACGCGCCGCTCGACCGGCTGCACTGCAAGCTGTCGCAGGAGATCGCGGATCACCTCGCGGGTGTGCAGCTCGGTGAAGAACGCGCACATGGCGTCGGCCGTGGTGACGCCGATCTGCTCGACGTTGCACAGCCGGCCGTAGCTTTCGCCCACCTCGGCGGCCGCCTTCTCCTTCTTCACCGGGTCGGGATGCTTCTTGCGCTGCATGGCGGCGTTCAGCATCTCGTCGAGCCAGCCCTCGGCGTCGCCGTACTCCTGCGCCAGGATCTTGGCCGTCGCCTCGCCGATCAGCGGGATGCCGATGGCATTGATGAAGCGGTCGAGTGAGATGCTGCGACGCGCCTCGATGGCGGCGACCAGGTTGCGCACGGAAAGCTCACCCCATCCCTCGCGTTTCTCTATCTCTTCGCGTTTGTCGGGCAGGCGGAAGATGTCCCCCGGCACCTTCAGGAGCCCGTCCCGCCAGAAGTTCTCGATGTGGGTGCCGCCCAACCCCTCTATGTCGAAGCAGTTGCGTGAGACGAAGTGGTGCAGCCGCTGGACCTGCTGGAACGGGCATTCCAAGCCGCCCGTGCAGCGGCGCACCACGCCGCCCTCCTCGCTCTGCACCTTGGTCTCGAGCGGACAGGGACAACGCGTCGGGAACTCGAACTTGTGCGTTTTCTTGGGGCGCTGCTCGGGCGCGTAACCCAGCACCTGCGGGATCACGTCGCCGGCGCGCTGCACGATCACCATGTCGCCCACCCGCACGTCCAGCCGCTCGATCTCGTCGGCGTTGTGCAAGGTCGCGCGCGCCACCATGACGCCGCCGACATTGACCGGCTCGAGGTCGGCGACCGGCGTCAGCGCGCCGGTGCGGCCGACCGAGATCAGGATGCCGTTCAACCGCGTGCGCGCCTGCTCGGCCGGGAACTTGTGGGCTATCGCCCAGCGCGGCGCGCGGCTGACGAATCCCAGGCGCTCCTGCCAGTCGATGCGATCGACCTTGTAGACCACGCCGTCGATGTCGTACGGCAGCGTCGGCCGCTCCTCGCCCATCTTGCGGTAGAAGGCGCGCACCTCGTCGGGCGTGCGGCAGCGCTTGGACAACGGATTGACGCGAAAGCCCCAGTTCTCGAGCAGCTTGAGGTATTCGCTGTGGGTCTTCCACCAGCGCGGCTCGGCTTCGCCCCAGGCGTACGCGAAGAAGCGCAGCGGTCGCGTGGCCGTGATGTCCGAATCGAGCTGGCGCAGCGAGCCGGCCGCCGCGTTGCGCGGGTTGGCGAAAGTCTTGTCGCCGGCCGCTTCCTGGCGCGCGTTCATCTCCTGGAACGCCTTGCGCTCCATGTAGATCTCGCCGCGCACGTCGAACGCCTTTGGCACGCGGCCTTTGAGCTTGTGCGGGATGTCCTTCACCGTGCGCAGGTTCGCAGTCACGTCCTCGCCCGTCGTGCCGTCGCCGCGCGTGGCGCCGACCGTGAAGGCGCCGTCCTCGTAGCGCAGGCTGATCGACAGGCCATCGATCTTGGGTTCGCAGGCGAATCCGATCTCGTCGTCGGGCTTGAGGTCGGTCTCGCGCTCCAGGCCGCGGCGCACGCGGTCGAAGAAGGCCTGCAATTCCTCGTCGCTGAAGGCGTTGTCGAGCGACAGCATGGGGCGCGCATGGCGCACCTTGGCGAAAGCGGTGCTGGGCGTCGGCGCTACGCGCTGCGTCGGGCTCGCGGCGTCTACGAGCTCGGGCAGGCGCTCCTCGATCGCCTTCAACCGCTGGCGCAGCTTGTCGTACTCGGCGTCGGAAATCTCCGGCGCATCCTGCTCGTGATAAAGCTTGTCGTGGCGCGCGATCTCCTCGACCAGCCGCTTGTGCTCGCCCTTGGCCTGGCGCTCGCTGAGATCGTCGACGGGAATGGAAGCCACGACCTTGGCCGCACGCGACATGCTGTTTCTCCCAGCTGCGCCTGAAATTCCTCTTCCCCTAGCGGGGGAGAGGAATATGAGCAATCGTCTTAGTTAGCCGGTAGTCGCCAGCAGGCGATCGGCGGCGGCGCGGGCCTCGGCGGTAACCTCGGCGCCCGAGAGCATGCGGGCGATTTCCTCGCGGCGGCCCTTGGCATCGAGCGCCAGGATGTCGGTGCTGGCCGTGCTGCGCGTTGTCGTCTTGCGGATCAGCCAGTGCCGGTCGGCCAGCGCCGCGACCTGCGGCGAATGGGTCACCACCAGCACCTGGACCTCGCGCGCGAGGCGGCGCAGCCGCTCGCCGACCGCCGCGGCCGTAGCGCCGCCGATACCCGAATCGACCTCGTCGAACACGATGGTCTCGGCATTGCCGACTTTGGCAAGGCAAACCTTCAGCGCCAGCAGGAAGCGCGACAGCTCGCCGCCCGAGGCGATGCGCGCGATCGGCGCCGGCGGAGCGCCAGGATTGGTCGCGACCAGGAACTGCACGCGATCGGTGCCGGCCTCGGACCATTCGGCCTCGGCAAGCGGCAAAAGCTCGGTCGCGAACCGTGCCTTCTCGAGCTTGAGCGGCGCAAGCTCGGCCGCGACCGACTTGTCCAGCCTGACTGCACCCTTGCGCCGCGCCGCCGCTTGCGCCTCCGCCGCTGCAGCGTACGCCGCGCGTGCCGCTTTGGCCTCTGCCGACAGCCGCTTCAGCCCGGCCTCGCCATCGTCGAGTGCGGCCAGTTGCGCCCGTAGATTCTCCGCAAGGGGCGCCAACTCGGCTACCGGCACGTTGTGCTTGCGAGCGACGGCGCGCAGCGCAAAGAGGCGCTCCTCGATCTTTTCCAGTCGAACCGGGTCGAACTCCACCGCCTGTTGCGCTGCTTCCAGCTGGGCCTGCGCTTCGGTCGTTTCGCTCAGCGCCCGGTCCAGCGCCGCCAGCGCGCTGTCGAGCCGGCCCGCCGCCTTGTCGACGGAGCGCTCGATCAGCCGGTGCGCGGTGCGCAGGGCCGAAACGGCGCCGCGCCCCTGCTCGAGCTCGCCGAGCGCCTGACTCACCGCCTCACCCAAGGCGCTGCCGGCGCGCAGGACCTGACGCTCGGTGGCGAGCGTCTCCTCGTCGTCGGCCTTTGGCGCGAGCGCCTCGAGCTCCTTCACCGCATGGCGCAAATAATCCTCGTCGCGGCGCGCCGCAGCGGCAGCGGCCTCGGCCTCGCTCTGCACCTGCTCCGCCGCGCGCCATGTCCGCCACGCGCCGCGCACCGCTTCGGCCTGCTTCTCGAGGCCGGCGAAGGAATCGAGCGCCGCACGGTGCGTCGTCATGTCGAGCAGGCCGTGCTGCTCCAGCTGGCCCTGGATCTCGACCAGCGTGTCGCCCAGCCGGCGCAACAGGGCGACCGACACCGGTTGGTCGTTGACGAAGGCGCGACCGCGCCCGTCGGCCGCCAGCTGGCGGCGTACGGTGAGCACGTCCTCGTCGTCGAGCGCCTGCTCGGCGAGCAGCGCGCGCGCCGGGTGTTCGCGCGGCAGATCGAACGAAGCGGCGACCGACGCCTGATTGGCACCGCGCCGCACGGTGCCGGAATCCGCGCGGGCGCCCAGCGCCAGGCCCAGCGCGTCGATCAGGATGGATTTGCCGGCGCCGGTTTCGCCGGTGAGCACGCCGAGCCCGTGGCCCGAAAAAGCGAGGTCGAGCTTTTCGATCAGCACGAAGTCGCGGATCGAAAGCGAAACCAGCATCGCTCGATCAGAACAGGCCGAAGAACCATCCCGACTTCTCGTCGGGCGGCTTGGTTCCCTCGCCGGTCATCAGGAAGTAGCTGTCCTGGTACCAGTCGCTGCCGGGGAAGTTGTAGCCCAGGACGGCGGCCGCCTCCTGCGCCTCGCTCTTCACACCCAGCGCCAGGTAGCACTCCACGAGGCGATGCAGCGCCTCGGGAACCGGGGTCGTGGTCTGGTAGCGCTCGATCACCACGCGGTAGCGGTTGATGGCACCGACATACTGCTGGTTGTTCTGGTAATAGCGGCCGATCGACATCTCCTTGCCGGCGAGGTGGTCGATCGCGAGCTCGACCTTGAGACGCGCGTCGCGCGCATAGGGCGATTCGGGAAAGCGCTTCACCACCTCGGCCAGCGCGTCGAGCGCCTGCTGCGTGACGCGCTGGTCGCGCTGCACGTCGGAAATCTGCTCGTAGTAGCAGAGCGCCTTCAGGTAGTAGGCGTAGGGAATGTCCTTGTGGCCAGGATGCAATTGGATGAAGCGGTCGAGTGCGGCAATCGCATCATCGTACTTGTTCATCTGATAGTACGAGAAGGCCGCCATGATCTGCGCCTTCGTCGCCCACACCGAGTAGGGATGCTGCCGGTCGACTTCCTCGAAGCTTTTAGCGGCGTGCTTGTAGTCCTGGGCGCCCAGTTGATCGAGCGCGGTATTGTACAGAACTTCGACGGACTGCTCCTGGTAGGGGATGTCGTCATCGGATGAGCCGCAGCCGCCGACCATCGCCAAGCCCAGCGCCGCCAAGCTCAACGCCCATCCGGCAGTCGCGCGTCGAGCCCACACCGCTTTGGCCATCACCCTTCCGCTATTCCGTTGCCGCATCTTTATATCACCGCACCGTTCGAAAGAAAAAAGAGGGGCCGCACGGGCCCCTCAGCAAGATGCGTGAAGAGTGCCGGCGGCGTCAGTTGGCCTGACGCCGCAGGAAGGCCGGAATTTGCAGGTCGTCGTCATCTCGCGCGGGCTTGCTGCGCTCGGTGACGTCGAGGCTGATCGAGGTCTGCACGGGCGTCGGGCGCGCGGCAACCTTGGCGGCAACCGGCACGACGTTCTCTGCCACACGCGGCGGCGGTTCGGCTGCCGGCGCCATCGGAGGAGCCACGGGCTTCGGCGACGCGAAGGCGCCGGTGATGCGCTGGAAGAGATTGGGCGCACGGCTCTCGCTCGCCGGCCGCGCTGCGACCGGCCGCGTCGTCACCGACTCGCCCGCCCGCGCCGCGGGCTTCAGCGGCGGACGGCTGACCCGCCAATCGTTCTCGTCGACCAGCGGGCGTTGGGGCGCCGCGACGGGCGCCGGAGCGGGTGCGGACGCCGCGATCGCAGGCGGTGCCGGGGGCGCGATCGGAGCCGGCGCCGGCGCGATCTCCACCGGCGCATAGGCATAGGCGGCCGGTGCCGCCTCCTCGAACATCGGCGCGGGCGCCATCGCCATCACCGGCGGCGCGACGGCGACCGGCGGCGGCGGTGCGGACGCTGCGATCGGTGGCGGCATCGGGGCGACCGGCGCCGGCTGCACCATCACGGGTGGCGGCGGAGCCACCACCGGCGGCGCCGGCGGCGGCGCGGTCATGGGCGGTGCAGCGACGGGGGCGACGGCGGCGGCGGGCATGGCGACCCGGCCGACCGGCGCGGGTGCAGGACGGCTGAGCGCCGGCTGCCCGGTCTGCGCCGGCCGGTTCATGTCGAGCGACAGGTAGTTGGGCGCCGGCTGCTGCGCGGCCAGTGCGGCGATGCCGGTGGCAACCACCGACACGCGCATGCGGCCCTGCATCGTCGCATCGAAGGTCGAGCCGAAGATGATGTTGGCGTCGGGATCGACTTCCTCGCGGATGCGGTTGGCCGCCTCGTCGACCTCGTGCAAGGTCATGTCGAGGCCACCTGTGATGTTGATCAGCACACCCCGAGCGCCCTTCATCGAATGCTCTTCGAGCAGCGGGTTGGAGATCGCGCTCTCGGCCGCGACGCGGGCGCGGTCCTGCCCTTCGGCCTCGCCGGTGCCCATCATCGCCTTGCCCATCTCGCCCATCACGGTGCGGATGTCGGCGAAGTCGAGATTGATCAGGCCGGGCATGACCATCAGGTCGGTGACGCCGCGCACGCCCATGTGCAGCACGTCGTCGGCCATCTTGAAGGCGTCGGCGAAGGTCGTCTTCTCGTTGGCGATCTTGAACAGGTTCTGGTTGGGAATGACGATCAGCGTGTCGACCACCTTCTCGAGCTCGTTGATGCCCTGCTCGGCCGCCTGCATGCGGCGGCGTCCCTCGAAGTGGAACGGCTTGGTGACGACGCCGATGGTGAGGATGCCCTGCTCGCGCGCGGCCGCGGCAATCACCGGTGCCGCACCGGTGCCGGTACCGCCGCCCATGCCCGCGGTCACGAACACCATGTTGGCGCCGTCGAGCAGCTGCAGGATCTCGGGCAGCGCCTCTTCCGCCGCCTGGCGCCCGACTTCCGGTCGCGCACCGGCGCCGAGACCTTGGGTGATGGTGATGCCGAGCTGCACGCGGCGATCGGCCAGCGAGCCACCGAGCGCCTGGGCGTCGGTGTTGGCGACGATGAACTCGACGCCTTCCAGCGCGGCGCTGATCATGTTGTTCACGGCATTACCGCCCGCACCGCCGACGCCGATGACGGTGATCCTGGGCTTAATCTCCGACTCCTTTTGGGGGAGGCTGAGGTTGATTGTCATTCGGGCTCTCCACGCAAACGAGGGGTTATTTGCTCGGAGCAACGATGCTGGTCTCTTCGTTCTGGAGACCCTTCACCATCGCCGGCTTTGTTCGTTTTAATCAACAGGAAGTATGTTTTACGCACTCCTACACAACATATTGCCTAAAAGTTATCCCTAATCCAACTGCCAATGCGCCCAATTCGACTCGACGGCGTTTCGGGAACCGCCGGTTGAGCTTGCGCGGCAGCGTGATGATGAAGCGCGAAGGTGAGCAGGCCCGCGGCGGCGGAAAATGCCGGCCCACCGGTCGAATCGGCGAGGCCCGCGAGCCGCAGCGGCCCGCCGGTGCGCACCTTCTTGTTGAGAATGGCCGCAGCGACTTCGGGCACGCCGTCGAGCTGGCACGCGCCGCCGACGATTACGACGCGGCCGCCGGCCAGCTTATCCACACCGCTCGCCTCGAGTCGGCTGCGTACCAGCTCGAACGTCTCCTCGATGCGCGGCCGGATGATGCCGACCAGGATCGAGCGCGGGATGTGATTGGGCCGCGTGCGATCCTCCTCGCCGATCAACGGCACGTCGATGATGTCGTACTCGTCGTTGGGCTTGGCGACGGAACGGCCGATCTGCGTCTTCATGCGCTCGGCATGGATCAACGGCGTCGACAGCCCGCGTGCGATGTCGCGCGTCACGTGCTCGCCGCCGACCGGAATCGAATCGACGTGCACGAGGTGGCCTTCGTAGAACACCGCGATCGAGGTGGTGCCGCCGCCCATGTCGACCAAGGTCACGCCGAGATCGCGCTCGTCGGAAACCAGCGAGCTCAAGCCGGCGGCGTGCGAGGCGATCACGCGATCGGCGATCTCGAGATGGGCGCGACGCACGCAGACCTGCAGGTTGCGCATGGCGCCGCTTGCCGCGGTGACGAGATGGATGTCGACGCCGAGCCGCTCGCCGAACATGCCGCGCGCGTCGCGCACCGGCACACCGTCGACCGAGTAGCCGATTGCCTCGGAGTGGATGATGTCGCGATCGGCGGTCTCGGCCGGCAGGTGGATGTGCCCTTGCACGCGGCGCACGTCGCGCTCGCCGATCTCGTGATGGCCGATCGCCACCTCGAGGCTCTGGTTGTGCGAAGCAGCCGAACCGCCGCTGACGCCCACGATGACCTCGCGCACATGCTCGCCGCACATTTCCTCGGCCGCCGACACGGCCGACGAGATGGCGCGCGTCGCCGCCTCCATGTCGACGATGTTGCCCGAGCGCATGCCTTGCGCGGGCTGGTGTCCGATGCCGACGACGCGCAGGCCCTGGCCGTCAATGCGCGCCACGAAGCAGACGACCTTGCTGGTTCCGATATCGAGTGCGGCAACCACGCCGTTCCTTGTCTTCGCCACCTTGTCCCCCGTCGCTTACGCGTACACTGACGATGATCTCTTTGGACGACCTACCTACAACCTACACTGGCCCCTGCAACTGATCGCCGGAGCGTTTCCTGAGATAGAGCTTATCGGGCAGCCTGAGATCGACAACGCCGAACTCACGGCCGAGCAACTTGTACTGTGAATCAAGCTTGGCGAGCTGCTTCAGCGCCGCCACGGCGTCCTCCTCGGGCAACCAGATCTCGACCCCGTTGCTCAGCACCAGGTTCCAGCGCCGCTGGCCGACCCACACCGCCGAGCGCAGCTGGCGCGCCACGTCGGGCTCGTAGGCAAGCAGCAGCAAGAGCTCGCCGACATGCTCCGGCGCGCCCGGGCCGCCCAGCAGCAACAGGCTCTCCGCGCCGGGCGGCATGCGGCTCGCGCGCACCGTGCGGCCGTCGCGGTCGATCAAGGTGTATTCGTTGGCGTTCTGCCAGATGGCGACGGCGCGGCGCTCCTTCAGGGTGACGTACAGCGTGTCGGGCAGGCGCCGCTCGACGGTGGCGCTCGCTACCCAATCGATCGCCTCCAGCCGCTGGCGCGCCGCCTGCAGGTCGACGCCCAGAAGCGAATCGCCCGGCTTCACGTCGAGCGCCGCGAGGATCGCCTCTTTCTCCACATAGTCGCGGCCTTCCACCGTGACGTCGGCCAGCTTGAACGGCGTGACGGCGGCGATGATGCTGTGGCCGATGGCGTCGAAGCGCTTCTGCGCCTCGACCAGCCAGCCTTCGTGCCAAGCCCACCAGCCGGCGCCGCCGCCGCAGCCCAGCAGCAGCACGACGATGCCGAGCAACGCCGGTTGGCGCCACACCGGCTTGCCGGTCTTGGGTGCCGCGCGGCGCTTCTTGCGGCGATCGTAGTCGCGGCGCGCCGTCATCGGCGCTTTGGACGGCGCCTTGGTTGGGGGCGCGCTCATGTCGGATGCCTCGCGTGATCGAGCATCCAGGACATCAGCTCGGGCCACGAGATGCCCGCCCACTTGGCCTGCTCGGGCGCCAAAGACAAAGGCGTCATGCCGGGCTGGGTGTTGATCTCCAGGACCACCAGGCCGCTGGTCCCGGGCTGCGAATCGTCCCAGCGCAGGTCGGTGCGGGTGAGCCCGCTGCAGCCCAGCGCCTGGTGGGCGGTGAGCGCCCAGTGCTTGGCGAGCTCGTAGACCTCGGATGGGATCGGCGCCGGGACGAGGTGCTCGGTAATGCCGTCGGTGTATTTGGCTTCGTAGTCGTAGAAACGGGTGCGCGGCCTGAGCTCGGTCACGGCAACGGCGTGGTCGTCCATCACCGCAACGGTGAGCTCGTGGCCCGGCACGAACTTCTCCACCAGCACCCTTTCGCCATAGGCGGCCTCGGCCGCCTCGACGGCCGCGAGATTGTCGCCCTTGTGCACGATGTGAACGCCGACGCTCGACCCCTGATCGATCGGCTTCACGACGTAAGGTCGCGGCATGGGATCGCCCACCGCCAGCGACCGGCGTTCGATCACCCGGCCTTCTGCGACACGCATGCCGAGCGACGTGAGCACATGGCGCGTCATCGGCTTGTCCATCGCGATGGCCGACGCGAGCACCCCGGAATGGGTGTAGGGCACGGCGAGGATCTCGAGCACGCCCTGCACGCAGCCATCCTCGCCGTAGCGACCGTGCAGGGCGTTGAACACGACGTCGGGACCACCGCCGCCGGCCGGACGCAGAAAATCGACCAGTGCACGCAGGTCGCGCTTGACGTCGAACTCGACGACGTCATGGCCGCCTTCGCGCAAGCCCTGGGCGCAGGCCTTGCCGCTGACCAGCGACACCTCGCGCTCGGGCGACCAACCGCCCATCAGGACCGCGACCTTGCGGCTCATCCTTCGGCTCCGCTCAGGACAGGTGACGCTTCTCCGATGCGTCGTATCTCCCATTCCAGCTGCACGCCGGTCTTCTCCAGCACGCGCCGACGCACTTCCTCGCCCAGCGCCTCGATGTCGGCGGCCTTCGCGCCGCCTAGGTTGATCAGGAAGTTGCAATGCTTATCCGAAACTTGCGCCTGGCCGATCCGCAGGCTGCGACAACCGGCGCGATCGATCAGCTGCCACGCTTTGTGGCCGGCCGGGTTGACGAAGGTCGACCCGCCGGTGCGGCTGCGTGGCTGCGAGTCGGTGCGAGCCGAATCGATCTCCGCCATGCGTCGCGCGATGGCCACCGCATCGCCGGGCGCCGCACGCAGCCGTGCCGACGTGAAGATCCAATCGGCCGCCGCGCCGCTGTGGCGATAGCGGAAGTCGAAGTGGCGGGCTTCGACGGCGTGCCGGCGGCCCTCGCGGTCGACTGCCTCGGCCGACACCAGTACTTGCCCCAGCTCGCCGCCATAAGCGCCGGCGTTCATGGCGATCGCTCCGCCGATCGTGCCGGGTATGCCGCTCAAGAACTCGAGGCCGGTGAGCGCATGCTCGCGCGCCGTCAGCGCGACGTTGAGATCGGGCGCGCCGGCCCCCGCCACGACCTCATCGCCTTCGACGGCGATGCCCGTGAAGCCGCGCAACAGGCGGATCACCACGCCCTTCACGCCGCCGTCGCGCACCAGGAGATTGGAGCCGACGCCGAGCACGGTGACGGGAACGTCGGCCGGCAGCGCGCCGAGGAAGCTCGCCAGGTCTTCTGCGTCGGCCGGCCGGAACAGCACCTCGGCCGGCCCGCCGGCGCCGAACCAGGTCTGCGGTCCGAGCGGAGCATCCGCCGTCAGCCGGCCGCGCGGCTTGGTCAGCCGGTCGATCAGATGCCGTTGCCGGTTGGCGAGCGCCATCATGCGGCCGATCCGCTGTTGAAAGGGCCCGGATCGTTGGCGATGGCGCGCAAGTTCGCCTGCCCCGCCAGCTGCTGCAGCTGGCCGGGCAGCGCGTGCGCCCAGCTGGTGATGTTGCCGGCGCCGAGACAGACCACGACGTCGCCCGGCCGCGCCATCTGCCAAATCAGGCCAGGCAGGTCGCCCGGTCCTTCGAGGGCCGCCACATCGCGATGACCGGCGCGCTGGACGAGGCTCACCAGAAGGTCGCGGTTGACACCCTCGATCGGCGTCTCGCCGGCGGCATAGACATCGGCGATCAGCACCGTGTCGGCATCGCCGAAGCAGGTGGCGAAATCGGCCTTGAGCGAGGCAAGCCGCGTGTAGCGGTGCGGCTGCATGACGGCGATCACCCGGCCCGAGCCGCCATAGGCTTGGCGCGCGGCGCGCAGCACGGCGGCGATCTCGACCGGATGATGGCCATAGTCGTCGATCACCGTGATGCCGTGCGCCTCGCCGGTCTTGGTGAACCGCCGCTTGACGCCGGTGAAGGCGCCGAGCGCGCGCCGGATGGTCTCGTCGCTCATGCCCATTTCCTGCGCCACGGCAATCGCCGCCAGCGAGTTCTGCACATTGTGCTGGCCGAACATCGGCAGGCGCAGCCCGGTGATGGTGCGCAATTCGTTGGTGGCGCGGTTCTGCACCATGACGTCGAAATCGGCGCCGCCGCGATCGAGCTTCAGGTTGATGGCGCGGACGTCGGCATTGGCCCCCACCCCATAGGTCACGATGCGCCGGTCGGCGACGCGCGGGATCAGCGCCTGCACCTCGGGATGGTCGAAGCACAGCACCGCGAAGCCGTAGAACGGGATGTTCTCGATGAAGCGCACGAAGGCATCGCGCACCGCATCGAAGGTGCCGTAGTGGTCGAGATGCTCGGGATCGATATTGGTGACGACAGCGATGACCGCGGGCAGGCGCAGGAACGAGCCGTCCGATTCGTCGGCCTCGACCACCATCCAGTCGCCGCCGCCCAGCCGAGTGTTGGTGCCGTAGGCGTTGATGATGCCGCCGTTGATCACCGTCGGATCGAGGCCGCCGGCATCGAGCATGGCGCCGATCATGGAGGTCGTCGTCGTCTTGCCGTGCGTGCCGCCGATCGCGACCGACCATCGCAGACGCATCAGCTCGCCCAGCATCTCGGCCCGGCGCACCACCGGCACCAGCCGCGCCCGCGCCGCCAGCACCTCGGGATTGTCCTTCTTGACCGCGGTCGACACGACCACGACCTGCGCGCTCCCGATATTGTCGGCGCGATGGCCGATCGCGACCTTGATGCCGAGCTCGGCAAGCCGGCGCGTGTTGCCGCCTTCGGCGATGTCGCTGCCCTGCACCCGGTATCCGAGATTGTGCAGCACCTCGGCGATTCCTGACATGCCGATGCCGCCGATGCCGACGAAGTGCAATGGACCGATATCGAGTGGCAGCGCCCTCATGCGGCGACTCCTGCAGGGACGGGAACGAAGCCGGTCAGCTCACCCACCACATCGGCCAGGCGCGCCGCGGCGTCCGGACGGCCGGCCGCGTGCGCCGCCGCCGCCATGTCGGCGAGCCGCCGTGCCGTCGCCAGCAGCTCGGTGAGCTGGCCGGCCAGCGCCGGTGCGCTGAACGAGGCGTGTGGCATGACGATGCAGGCGCCGGTCGCGGCGAAGGCCACGGCATTGGCAGTTTGATGATCATCGGCGGCGTAAGGGTACGGCACCAGGATCGAGGGCCGGCCGATGGCCGCGAGCTCGGCGACGGTCGACGCGCCGGCGCGCGCGATCACCAGATGGGCCGCGGCAAGCCGCTGCGGCAGGTCGGGGAAAAACGGCGCCAGCTCGGCCACGATGCCGCCCTGCTGATAGCGTCGGCGCACCGCCTCGATGTCCTCCGGCCGGCACTGCTGCACGATGCGCAGGCGACCGCGCAGCTCGCTCGGCAGCGACAACAGCGCCTCGGGCACGACCTTGCTGAAAGAAGCCGCCCCTTGGCTGCCACCGAAGATCAGGAGATCGACGACCCGGCCGGCTTCCGGCGGGCGATAGGGCAAGCCACGCAATTCCCGCACCGCTTCGCGCACCGGATTGCCGACCAGCCGCGCGCGCGGCTCGCCGTCGATATGTCTGGTCTTCGCGAACGACGTGGCAATCCGCGCCACGCCGCGCAGCACCAGGCGATTGGCCTTGCCCAGTACAGCGTTCTGCTCGTGCAGCATCGACGGCAGGCGGCGCAGGCGCGCCGCCAGCATGGTCGGCACCGACGCGTAGCCACCGAAGCCCACGACGGCCGACGGCGCCAAGCGGCCCAAGGCAGACCAGGCGTCGAACAACCCCAGGCCCAGCGCCATCACTGCCCGCAGCCGCCCGATCGCGCTGCCGCTCGGGCTGGCCGAGCGGATGTAGTGGATCGGCTGGCGCGCCAGCGCGCCCTGCCATTGGCGGCCGCGGGCGTCGGTCACGAGGGCAAACGGCACGCCGCGCGCCTCGAGCTCGCCGGCCAACGCCTCGGCTGGGAACACATGGCCACCGGTGCCGCCGGTGGCGAGCACGACGGGACCGCGAGCGACCATCAAACAACCTCCCGCAGGCCTGCGTGCTCGCGCGTCAGCGACAACAACATGCCGACGCAGATCGCCATCGCCAGCGCCGACGAGCCGCCGTAGGAGATGAACGGCAAGGTCATGCCCTTGGCCGGGATGAGCTGGATCGTCGAGGCCATGTTGATCACGGCCTGCAGGCCGAACTGCACGCCAAGCCCGGTCGCCGCCAGGGTGATGAACAGGCTGGTCTCGCGCGACGCTCTCGACATTGCCCGCAAGGTCACGAAGGCGAACAATCCCAGGATCATCAGGCAGACCACGAGGCCGAACTCCTCGCCGGCCACCGCCATCACGAAGTCGGTGTGCGCGTCGGGCAACTGCGCCTTCACCGTGCCCTCGCCCGGGCCGCGGCCGAACGGCCCGCCGTTCATGAAGGCTTCGAGCGAGGTGTTGACCTGGTAGTTGTCGCCCGACGAGGGGTCGAGGAAGCGGTCGAAGCGGCTGCGCACATGGCCGAACATGAAATAGGCGCCGACCATCGACGCGGCGCCGCCGATCACACCGAAGGCGGCGATCCACATCGGCAAGCCGACCACGAACAGCTGGGCGGCCCATACCATCGCCACGACGATGCTCATCCCGAGGTCGGGCTGCATCACCAGAAGCGCCAACACACCCCCGACCAGGAGCGTCGAAAGGATGTAGCCCGGTGCCCGCCGCTCGGTACGGCTCTGCGCCAGCAGCCAGGCGGAGATCACGGCGAGGCTCGGCTTGACGAACTCCGACGGCTGCACCGCCGACAGGCCGGGCACGGAGATCCATCGCCTGGCACCCTTGATCTCGATGCCGAAGACGAACGTCGCCGCGAGCAGCACGAGGCTGCCGCAGAACACGATCAGGGCCAACCGCCTGATGTGGCGCGGCGAGGACAGCGAGATGGCCAGCATCAGCAAGAGCGCCATCGGCAGGAAAATGAACTGGCGCTTGGCGAACACGAGGGGGTCGGCGCCAATGCGCTCGGCGGCTGGCGGCGACGCGGCGAGCGTCAGCAGCACGCCGAACGCCATGATGCCCAGGATGGCGCCCAGCGACCAGCGGTCCACGGTCCACCACCATTGGCCGATCACGCTGCGGTCATCGCGCGGAACCTGGATCACGCCGCCCTCCCCAAACTCTTCGCTCCCGGCAAGGCCCGCGCCATGGCGCGAAACGCATCGCCGCGATGCTCGTAACTCTTCCACTGGTCCCAGGACGCGCAGGCCGGCGAGAGCAGCACGACGGCGGCGCCCTGTCCGACGCGCTCGGCATGCGCGTGTGCCGCATCCAACGCCGACTTCAGGTCGCCGCACCGGCTGTAAGGCAGCTTGCCCTCCAGCTGGCCGGCGAACAGCTCGGTCGCCTCGCCAATCAGGAAGGCGTGCCTGATGCGGTCGAACCACGGTGCGAGCGGCGCCACGCCGCCCTCTTTCGCCTGGCCGCCCAGGATCCAGTAGATGTCGCGATAGGACGACAGCGCGCGTGCCGTCGCGTCGGCATTCGTCGCCTTGCTGTCGTTGATGTAGACGACGTTGCCCACCGCCGCGACCTGCTCCTGACGATGCGGCAAGCCGGGATAGCTCTTGATCCCGTCGACGATCTTTTCGCGCGGCACTTCGAGCCAGCGGCACACGGCCCAGGCGCAGGCGGCATTCTGGCCGTTGTGGTCGCCGGGCAAGGTCGGCACGTCCGAAAAATCGACGGCGTAGCCGTCGGCGTCGACCAGCTGGCCGGCGCGATAGGTCACGCCGCCGGGAACCGGCTCTTCGAGCCTCACGGGGATGGCCGCGATGCCCGGGCGCGCCGCCAGACGGCGATGAACGTTGCGCGAAGGCTCGTCGTCGATGCCGATGACAGCGCAATCGCCGAGCTGCTGGCGTGCGAAAATGTTCTCCTTGGCCGTGACGTAGCCCGCGAGGTCGCCGTGGCGGTCGATGTGGTCCGGCGTGATGTTCAGCCACACCGCAACATGGGCGCGGAAGGTCTTCAGTAGCTCGAGCTGATAGGAAGACAGCTCCAGGACATAGGACCCCTCCGCACCAAGCGGCGCGAGATCGAGCGCGCCGCGCCCGATGTTGCCGCCCACTTCGCAGCGCCGGCCGGCGGCCCGCAGGATGTGGCCGATCAGAGCGGTTGTCGTCGACTTGCCGTTGGTGCCGGTGATGGCGACGTAGCGCGCCTGCGGCTGGGCACGCGCCAGCAACTCGATATCGCAGATGATCGCCTTGCCGGCGGCGCGCGCAGCCGCCGCGACCCGATGAGGCTTGGGCAGGCGATTGGGGATGCCGGGGCTGATGACCAGTGCCGTGACGGCGGACCAATCGATCGCCGCGGGCTCGACCAGGGAAGCGCCGATCTCGGCGGCCGCTTCCCGCGCCGGCGCATTGTCGTCCCAGGCCATGCACTCGATCGCGGCCGCCCGAAGCGCGCGCACCGTCGCCAGCCCGGAGCGCGCCAGCCCCAGGACGACGAACGATGAGCCTTTGAGGACGCCGAGATCGATCATCACCTCACCGCAGCTTCAGGGTGGCGAGGCCGGCCATGGCCAGGATGGCGGCGATGATCCAGAAGCGGAACACGATGGTGGGCTCGGCCCAGCCCTTCTGCTCGAAATGGTGATGCAGCGGCGCCATGCGAAAGACGCGGCGGCCGGTCCACTTGTAGGACAGAACCTGCACGATGACGGAGACCGTCTCGAGCACGAACAGGCCACCTACGATCGCCAGCACGATCTCGTGCTTGGTGACCACCGCGACCGCGCCCAATGCACCGCCGATGGCGAGCGAGCCCGTGTCGCCCATGAACACCATGGCCGGGGGCGCATTGAACCACAGGAAGCCCAGCCCGGCGCCGACCAACGCCGAAAGCAGCACGGCCAGCTCGCCGGCGCGCGGAATGTGGTGCAAATAGAGGTAGTTGGTGAGCACCGTGTTGCCGACCACGTAGGAGATCAAACCGAACACCGCCGACGCCATGATCACCGGCCCGATCGCCAGGCCATCCAGCCCGTCGGTCAGGTTGACCGAGTTGGAGGCGCCGACCATGACCACGACCGAGAATCCCAGGAACCCGATGATGCCCAACGGCAGCAGCACGTCCTTCAGGAACGGCACCGCCATCATGTAGCGCAGGGCGGGCGGCGAGCCCTGGGCGATCAGCCACGCGGCAACGGCGGCAACCAGCACCGAGAAGAAGAGCTTGATCTTGCCAGGCACGCCCTTGGGATTGCGCTTGGTGACCTTGAGATAGTCGTCCCAGAAGCCGACCGCGCCGAATGTCAGCATGACCCCAAGCACGATCCAGACATAGCGATTGGTCAGGTCGGCCCATAGCAAGGTGGCAATCGTCAGCGTGATCAGGATCAGGAGGCCGCCCATGGTCGGCGTCCCCTTCTTGGTCATGAGATGGCTGGCCGGCCCGTCGTTGCGGATCGGCTGGCCCTGCTTCTGCTTGCTGCGCAGCCAGCGGATCAGGGCGCCGCCGATCAGGAAGCTCAGCACGAGCGCCGTCAGGAACGCCGCGATCGAACGGAAGGTGATGTAGCGGAAGAGGTTGAACGGACCGAACAGGTCCGCCAGCGGGGAAAGAAGATTGTAGAACATTCACCCTTCCGCCTCTCCGCCGCTTGCCGCGACGATGGCATCGACCACCACTTTCATCTTCGAGGCGAGCGAACCCTTGACGGCCACCACGTCACCCGGCCGCAGGGCCGCGGCGACATCGCCCGAGATCCCCGCCGAATCGGGCCGATGCAGCACCGGCGATGATGACGGCAAGGCACGAAACAGCGCTCCCATGTGCGGGCCGCACAGGAAGACCTGGGCAGCGCCGCTGCCCGCCACCGCATCGGCCAGCTCGGCGTGATAGCGATCCGCATCGTTTCCCAGCTCGCGCATGTCGCCCATCACCAGCACGCGGCGGCCGTTGCCGAGCGGTTGGGTGCGGGCGAGGACGGCGAGCATGGCGCGCATGGAGACGGGATTTGCGTTGTAGCTTTCGTCGAGCAGTTCGATCGTCCCATTGCCAAACTTCAGCCGCCGCCGCGCGCCGCGACCAGGCGAGGCGCCGACGTCGCCGAGGATCGCCGCCGCGCGGTCGACATCGGCGCCCAGCGCCTCGATGACGGCGAGCGCCGCCAGGCTGTTCAGCACCCAGTGCTCGCCGGCGGCGCCCAGCCGATACTCGATCCGCCGGCCGTGGATCAAGGCCACGACGTCGCTGCCGCTATCCTGCAGGCTACAGGAAACAAGCCGCGCGTCTGCATGCTCGCTGCGGCCGAACCCGATCATGTGTGACACGCCGAAACGGCGTGCACGCCCCGCCATCCGCTCGTAGTGGCGGCTGTCACGGTTGAGCACGGCCACCGGATCGGGAGCCATGCCGGCGAACAGGCAGGCCTTTTCGTCGGCGATCGCCTCCTCCGATCCCATGTAGCCGATATGGACCGGCCCCACGGTGGTGATCACGCCGACATGGGCCTCGACCTGGCGTGCCAGCGGCTCGATCTCGCCGGCATGGTTCATGCCGATCTCGAACACGCCGTACCGCGCGTCCCGGGGCAATCTCGCCAGGCTGATCGGCACGCCGACATGGTTGTTGAAGCTCGCGGCGCTCGCCGAGGTCGGCGCCTGCGCAGCCAGCATGGCGCGCAAGGCATCCTTGGTGCTGGTCTTGCCGACCGATCCGCTGACGCTCGCGATACGCGCCCGGCTGCGCCTCCGGCCAGCCCTGCCCAGCTGCACCAGTGCCATCATGGTGTCGGGCACCCGCACCAATGGTCCGCCGGCAGCCTCGACATTCTGCGACACGACGGCGGCCGCCGCGCCGCGCGCGAACGCATCCGGCACGAAGCGATGTCCGTCGGTGCTCTCGCCGGCCAGCGCGAAGAACAGATCTCCCTTGCCGACCGCCCGGCTGTCGAAGGTGACGCCGTTCGCTTCGAAGGGCGCGCTGATCGCGGCATGGCAGAGCGCGCTGGCCACCTCCGCCGATTTCCAGAGCGCGCTCACCGGTCCGCCTCCCCAAGCTCGCGCGCCACTTCGGTGTCGTCGAAGGGATAGGTGACGCCCTTCATGGTCTGGCCGGTCTCGTGGCCCTTGCCAGCGATCAGCAGTAGGTCGTTTGCGTCCTGCAGGGCCGCGATCCCCTGCTCGATGGCCGCCCGCCGCCCGTCCGAGACCTCGATCCAGTTGCGACGGTCGGCCGGGATGCCGCCGACGATCTCGCGGCGAATGACGTCAGGCTCCTCGCTGCGCGGATTGTCGTCGGTGACCAATGTGAGATCGGCAAGCCGGGTGGCGATCTCACCCATGACGGGCCTCTTGCCGCGGTCGCGGTCGCCGCCGCAGCCGAACACCACGACCAGCCGGCCCCGTGCGAAGGGACGCAGCGTCGCCAGCACCGTCTCCAGCGCTTCCGGCTTGTGCGCATAGTCGACGTAGATCGGTGCGCCCGAACGATGACGGGCGACGAGCTGCAGTCGGCCCGGCGCGCCGCTGACATGGCTCAAGGCGGCAACGGCACGCTCCGGCTCGCTGCCGGTCGCGACAGCGAGTCCCAGCGCCGCGAGCGCGTTTGCCGCCTGGAAGCCGCCGACCAGCGGCAGATCGAGCTCGAGCTCGCAGCCCAGCAGCTCGATCACGAGATGCTGGCCTGTCGCCGCCGGCTCGTCACGCAGCAGGCGGAGCTCTCGGCCCTTTGCGCCAAACGTCCACAATCGCAATCCGCGGCGCCGGCAGATCTCGCCCAGGGCTTCCGCCCGATCGCTGTCGCCGTTGACGATCGCTGTCGCACCAGCCGGCAGCAGCTCCTCGAAGAGCCGTGCCTTGGCGGTGAAGTAGGCGTCCATCGAGGGATGGTAGTCGAGATGCTCGTGCGTCAGGTTGGTGAAGCACGCAGCAGCGAGGCGAAGCCCGTCGAGGCGATGCTGATCAAGGCCGTGGCTCGAGGCCTCGATGGCAAGATGGGTGACGCCTTCGCGCGCGAGCATGGCCAGATCCTCGTGCAGCTGGACCGGGTCGGGCGTGGTCAGCCCGGCATCGCGCTTCAAGCCCGGGGAGACGATGCCCAGCGTGCCGACGCTGGCAGCGACAAGCCCCAGCTCGGTCCAGATATGACGCAGGAAGTGGACGGTGGAAGACTTGCCGTTGGTGCCGGTGACAGCGGCGATCGTCGCCGGCTGCAGACTGCAGAACGCGGCCGCCATCAGGGCGATGCGCCGCCGCGGGTTGGCGTCGCGCACGACCGCGATGCCGGGCGCGAGCGGCGGCAGGCTCGCGGTAGGCGATGTCAGGATCGCCACGGCGCCGCGATCGACGGCGTCCTTTACGAATGCGGCGCCGTCTTGCCGGGCGCCTGCCAGGGCGGCGAACAGATAGCCGGGCTTGACCTTGCGGGAATCGAGCGTGAGGCCGGCGATGACTGGGTCGTGCCTGCCTCGAGCGCTGTCGACCATGAGCTCACTCAGCCGCAACGCGACCCGCTCCCGTCGCCGGGGCGGCCGCCGTCTGGTTGGGGCCGGGTCGCACGACCACGGCCTTGCGTTGCTCCTGCGGCCCGTGATGGCGGGCGCTGGCCGGGACGAACTGCGGCGGAGCCGCCGCCGGCGGCACCGGCGTCGAGGCAATCTCGATGGGCGGCAGCCCCTCCTTCAGGTCACCGGGCAGGATGCCGTATAGCGAGACGATATCGCCGATGATGGTCTTGACGCTGGGCGCGGAGACCATGCCGCCGGTGGCGTAGCCGCCGGTCTCGGCGATGCCCTTGGGCTCGTCGAGGGAGACCACGATCAGGAACTTCGGATCGTTCATGGGAAACATGCCGACGAACGAGCTGATCAACGCCTTCTGCCTATAGCCACCGCGCGACGGCTTCTCGGCGGTGCCGGTCTTGCCGCCGACTTCGTACCCGGGGAACTCCGCCTTGGTGCCCGTGCCTTCCTGCACATTCAACCGCAAAAGCTGCCGCATCATCACCGAAGTTTTCGCCTGGATGATGCGTTTGCCCGGGTCGCTGCCCGGGGCGCGCTTCACCAGGCTCGGCGCGTAAAGCATGCCGCCGTTCACCACCGCCGCCGAGCCCGTCGCCAGATGCAACGGCGTCACCGACATGCCGTGTCCGAAGGCGATGGTCATGGCGTTGATGGTCATCCAATGGCGCGGATAGAGCGGCGCCGCAAGCTCGGTGAGCTGCGTGGTGAGCGGCTTCAGGAAACCGATCTTGTCGAAAAAGGCCCGTTGCGTCTCGATGCCCATCGCCACCGCCATCTTGGCCGAGGCGATGTTGGACGAGTACTTGAACAGCTCGGGCACGGTGAGCGGCCGCCGCTGAGGATGGTCGTCGTTGATGGTGAAGCGGTCGATGTGGATCGGCGAGGTGGCGTCGAACACGCTGGCCAGCGTCACCTTGCCGGTGTCGAGCGCCATCGCCGTGTTGAAGATCTTGAACGTCGAGCCCTGCTCGTAGACGCCGAGCGTGGCGCGGTTGAACAGCGCTTCGTTGGTGATGGTCTTGGCGCTGTTGGGGTCGTAGGTCGGCAGCGACGCCATGGCGATGACCTCGCCGTTGGTGACGTCCATCACGATCGCGGTGGCGCCGATGGCGGAGAACTTCTGCACCGCATGGACGATCTCGCGCTCGACCATGCGCTGCAGGCGCAGGTCGATGGCCAGCTGCACGATCTCGCCGCTTTGCAGCTGCTGGTCGAAGTAGCGCTCGACCCCGGCCAGGCCGACATTGTCGACGCTGGCGTAGCCGATAACGTGCGCGGCCGCCGTCCCCTGCGGGTAGATGCGCCGCTCCTCGGCCTGGAAATCCAATCCCGGGATGCCCAGCCGATTGACGCGATCGTACTCGCGCGGACTGAGGCCGCGCTTGACCCATACGAAGGTCTGGTCACCCTCGAGCTTCTCGCGCAGCTCGTCGTATTTCAGATCGGGCAGCGCCGAGACGATCTTGCGGGCGGCGTCCTGCGGCTCGAGCAACAGCCGGGGATTGACGAAGGCCGACATCACCGGAACCGAGGTGGCCAGCACGATGCCGTTGCGGTCGACGATGTCGCCGCGCTCCGATTGGATCGTGCCGCCGCGCGCCGCCATGCGCTGGGTCGGCTCCGCACTGTCGCGCAGCAGCGAGACCCAGGACATGCGCAGGCCGACCGCCACGAACACCATGGCGAACAGCGCCGAGGCGATGACCAGCCGCTGGCGCGCCGTCTCCTGGGCATCGCCCTTGAGACGCTCCTGCGGCGATCCATAACGCGCGCCGGCCGCCGCGTTGGACGCGGCGGCCGGGTCGGGCGAGGCCAATTTGCGCCACAGCCTCACCGACGGCCCCCTTCGTTACGCGAGAGGATTTCGTCGATGGAGGTGGTGACGTTTTGGCCTTCACCAGCCGGACCCGATGTTACCGGTTCTTCTACTCTGACCGGCCGAGGGGGCGTCGTGGGTCCGGATGAATGCCCGGGAGGGGGTGCGGAGGCCGGCGAGGGGCTGCCGGCCTCCGCTGCGCCGCGGCCACCACCGGGCAAAGCCGACGAGGGGACGTCGTTGCCCGTTCGTGGGGGGGAAGGGAGTGGTGGGTCGCGACGCATTGCTGTTGACGTTGACGATGACGACGGTTGTGACTTGAACGAATCGAGGCGGATCACCTGGTTGACCGAGGCCGGCTCGAGCAGCAGGTACTTGGTGGCGAGGCGCTCGACGCGCTCGGCCTCGTTGAGATGAGCCCATTCGACTCGCAGGATGTGCGTGGCCTGCTGGCTCTCGATGATCTTCTGGTTGGTGCGGTCGATCTTCTCCTCGAGGTCCTGCACCTTGTACTTGACGGTGAACAGCCCGACCGCGGTGGCGACCGCGGCAATCGACCAGAACAGAAGGCCGCGATGGATCATGCGCTGCCCCCGCGAATCGCCACTTTTTCGGCCACGCGCAGGCGCGCTGAGCGCGCCCGCGGGTTGGCGGTGATCTCGGCAGCCGACGGCACGATCGGCTTGCGCGTCAGGTCCTTGAGCGTGGCGCAGCGCTCTGGTGCGCGCGGCGGGGCATGGCGCGACGGCGCCGGGACGCGGCCGGCACGGATGCGCACGAAGTCCTTGACCGCGCGATCCTCCAGCGAATGAAAAGACACCACGGCCAAGCGTCCGCCCGGCGCCAGCACCTGCTCCGCCGCAGCGAGGCCGCGCTCCAGCTCGCCCAGCTCGTCGTTGACGGCGATGCGCAGCGCCTGGAACGTGCGGGTGGCCGGGTCGCTCTCGTCCCTGCCCTGAGGTCCAGCGGCGCGGCGCACGATCTCGGCCAGCTCGGCCGTCGTCTCGATTCGTTTGTGTCGCCGCGCCGCGACGATGGCGCGCGCGACGCGCCGGCTCCTTCGCTCTTCGCCGTAGCGCCAGATGATGTCGGCGAGCTCGGCTTCATCGGCCTCGTTGACCAAGTCGGCAGCCGAGCGTCCGGAACGCTCCATGCGCATGTCGAGCGGCCCGGACGCGCGGAAGGAAAAGCCGCGTTCGGGCTGATCGAGCTGCATCGAGGAGACGCCGAGGTCGAGCGCGACGCCATCGACCTGCTCGACGCCTTCGATCGACAACAGCTCGGCCATGTCGCCGAAGCGGCCCTCGATCAGGCGCAGCCGCGGGGCGTACTGCTCGACCAGCGGGCGTCCGGCAGCAATCGCGTCGGGGTCGCGATCGATGGCGATCACTTCGCACCGGGCGCGATCGAGCATGGCGCTGGAATAGCCGCCCGCGCCGAAGGTGCCGTCGACGTAGCGGCCGCCGTCGCGCGGCCGCAAGGCGTCGACCACCTCGCGCTCGAGGACGGGAACGTGCGGGGCCGGCGTCATGCTTCGCCGCTCCCCAAGCT
>JAFAKN010000124.1 GCA_019235415.1 Alphaproteobacteria bacterium | reverse complement strand
GAGCCGGCCCGACAGCGCCCGGCGGTACTCCGCCATGTCGGGAATGTTGCGGCGCGCGACGCCGGAGTCCATCGCCGCCTGCGCCACGGCCGACGACACCACCGAGATCAGCCGCGGGTCGAACGGCACGGGCACGATATAGTCCGGCCCGTAGCGCAGCCGGCGGCCGGAATAGGCACGGTCGACCTCGTCGGGCACGTCCTCGCGCGCGAGTTTGGCCAGCGCCTCGGCGGCCGCCACCTTCATCTCCTCGTTGATGGTGCGGGCACGCACGTCGAGTGCGCCGCGGAAGATGTAGGGGAAGCCCAGCACGTTGTTGATCTGGTTGGGATAGTCGCTGCGGCCGGTGGCGATGATGGCGTCGCCGCGCACCGCGCGGGCGTCCTCCGGCGTGATCTCCGGATCGGGGTTGGCCATGGCGAAGATGATCGGCTTGTCGGCCATCGACAGCACCATCTCCTTGGTGACCGCGCCCTTGACCGACAGGCCGAAGAAGACGTCGGCGCCCTTCATGGCGTCTTGCAGGGTGCGCGCCTTGGTGCGCACCGCGTGGGCGCTCTTCCACTGGTTCATGCCCTCGGTGCGGCCCTGGTACAGCACGCCCTTGGTGTCGCACAGGATCGCGTTCTCGTGCGGTAGGCCCATCGCCTTGATCAGCTCGATGCAGGCGATCGACGCCGCGCCGGCGCCGTTCACCACCATCTTTATGTCCGTGAGCTTGCGGCCGGTGAGATGCAGGGCGTTGATCAGGCCGGCGGCCGAGATGATGGCGGTGCCGTGCTGATCGTCGTGGAAGATCGGGATATCCATCATCTCGCGCAGCCGCTGCTCGATGATGAAGCACTCCGGCGCCTTGATGTCCTCGAGGTTGATGCCGCCGAAGGTCGGACCCAGGTACCGCACGCAATTGACGAACTCGTCGACGTCCTTGGTGGCGACCTCGAGGTCGATGCAGTCGACGTCGGCGAAGCGCTTGAAGAGGACGGCCTTGCCTTCCATCACCGGCTTGCTGGCCAGCGCCCCGATGTCGCCGAGGCCCAGCACCGCGGTGCCGTTGGAGATCACGGCGACCAGGTTGCCGCGCGCGGTGTAGTCGTAGGCGGTGTTGGAATCCTTGTGGATTTCCAGGCAGGGCGCGGCCACGCCCGGCGAGTAGGCGAGCGCCAGGTCGCGCTGCGTGACCAGCGGCTTGGTGGCAATGATCTCGATCTTGCCCGGCCGGCCGGTGCGATGCATGACCAGCGAATCGCCGTCCAGATCGCCCATCTCATTGACCATGGCTTCCGAGCTCGCAGTGCTCGTCATCGTCGTCTCTCTCCCGGTTGAGGCGGCATATTGGCGACAATCGAGAAGGCGTGCCACAGGCCGCTTCGCTGCTGCAGCGAACGTGCGAAATATGCCTAATCTTCCGGCGGAGGCGGCAGCTTCAGCATATCGTTGAAGCGCTTGCGGGCGGTTTCGTCGTCGAGCTTTTCGACCAGCGGCGCCTCGGCGCTCTTGGGCTGGGCGAGGTGCGCCAGCGAGGGCAGCAGGACGACCAGCGCCAGCACCACCAGCTGGGCCGCGAGATAAGGGGCCAAGGCGCGCGTAATTTGCCGGATCGGCGCTTTATCTAGAAGCGCGCCGCGCGCCATCATGACGGCGTAGCCGCTGGGCGGCACCAGGAAGCTCGCCTGCAGGGCCAAGAGCGCCAGCACCGAAATCCACACGGCGTCGGGTGCGCGCGTCAGCACCGGCGGCATGACGATCGGTACGATCACGAACACGATCTCGAAGGCGTCGAGCACGAAAGCCGACAGCGCGAAGACCACCAGCACGGTGATCGCCGCCCCGGTGGCGCCGCCCGGCACGTGGCTCACCCAGGCATCGAGCAGCCGATCGGAACCGAAAGCGCGGAACACCAGGGTGAAGGTGGTGGCGGCGACGAACAGGGCGAACAAGGCGCCGCTCACCGCCATGGTGTCGCGCAGGACGGCGCCGAACGCGCCACCACGCAAGCCGCCGGTCGCCAACCCGAACAGCAACAGCGCCGTGCCGCCCATGGCGGCCGCTTCGACCGCGTAGAAATACCCCGCCGCCACGCCGGCCAGCAGGCCGACCACGAACAGCGCGGCGATCAGCGCCGTCAGCCACTCGCTGGCGCGCGGCCGCTCCTTCTCCGGCCGCGCCGGTGCGCGGCGCCCTAACAGCCAGGCGACGGACAGGCACAACACCAGGAACAGCGCCGCCGGCACCAGGGCGCCGCGGAAGATGTCCTGGGTGTTGACGATGCGCACCATAACCTTGGTGACGTTGGTCGCCTCGGTGTGGGCGCGCATCATGGCGTCGCCCAGCAGGATCAGGACCAGCGAGGGCGGGATCACGACGCCGAGCGTGCTCGCGACGCAGACCAGCGCGGTGGTCTCGCCCGCCGGCACATTGCGCTCGCGCAGCTTGGGCGCGACACTGCGCGAGAGCATGGCGACGCTGGCGCCGACCGAGCCGTTCATCGGTGCCAGGAGCGCCCCTAGCCCCAGGGTGGCGAGCGCCGGCGCGGCACTCGACCGGCCGCCCAGCGCCACCCCGCAGCGGAACAGCCGGTCGGCCAGCGGCAGGCGATTGAGCAGCGCCCCCATGAAGACGTAGAGCGGTAGCGCCTGCAAAAGATCGTTCTCGAGCAGGCCTATGATGCGGCTGGGCAAGGCCGTCAGCAGGCTGGGCTCGACGGCGCCGAAGATGAGCCCGATCGCCGACGCGGCCACCGACACGCCCATCAGGACCGCGAATGCCGGCAAGCCGGTGCCCAGCAGCACGACGGCGACGGCCAGCAGCATCCAGAGTCCCGCGGCCTCCATCAAGGCTTGGCCGGCCGCAGAAGATCGAGCGCCGCCTGAACGAGCG
Source organism: Alphaproteobacteria bacterium (assembly GCA_019235415.1). Classification (GTDB taxonomy): domain Bacteria; phylum Pseudomonadota; class Alphaproteobacteria; order Reyranellales; family Reyranellaceae; genus Reyranella. The sequence continues at coordinate 6,606 of JAFAKN010000124.1, read as the reverse complement.
CCAGCACTGCCAGCAACAGAGCCGCGACCTTGATGAGGAAGTAGCCCGGATTGTAGGTCTCGGGGAATCTCTCGAACGCCTGCACCGAGCGTTGCACGGTGGGACCGACCGTCCAGACCATGAAGGCGGCCCACGGCGCCACGCACAGGAAGGTGCCCCAACGCGCGAGGGCCGCGCGCACGCGGCGGGGATAGCCATGGGCAATGGCATCGACGGCAAGGTGCGCCCGCTCGCGCGTGGCGTAGGTCACGGCGAGGCTGACATAGAGCGCGAAGATCCACTGGCCGAGATCGTTTGCCTCGCGCGAATAAGCCTGCACGAAGTCGCGCAGCGGCCATTGCAGGAACAGGACCAGCGCCACCGGCAGAACCAGCCAGCGGCCGAGCTCAATCAGCCAACCCAGCCCGCGGTCGAGGACGGCAAGCCAGCGCACGTCGTGTTTCCCCCTGGTGGCGTTTCCCCCAATTGGCCCCCAATCGCCGAGAGCGCGGGCATGCTAAACCGAATCCGTGCCCGACAGCAGCCCTCCAGTCCCGACGGTCCTGGCCCCCATAGTCCCGGCAGACGCCACGCCGATGATGCGCCAGTACCTGGCGATCAAGGCGGCGCATCCGGACCATCTCTTGTTCTACCGGATGGGCGATTTCTACGAGCTGTTCTTCGACGACGCGGTGAAGGCCTCGGCGGCGCTCGATATCGCCCTCACCAAGCGCGGCCAGCACCTCGGCGACGACATCAAGATGTGCGGCGTGCCGGTGCACAGCCACGAGGCCTATCTCTCGCGCCTGATCCGCCAGGGCTTCAAGGTGGCCGTCTGCGAGCAGGTCGAGGATCCGGCCGAGGCCAAGAAGCGCGGCGCCAAGTCGGTGGTCGAGCGCGCCGTGGTGCGGGTCATCACGCCCGGCACCTTGACCGAGGACGCCCTGCTCGACGCGCGCAGCCACAACTATCTTGCCGCGCTCGCCGAGGCGCAGGGCGAGCTGGCGCTGGCCTGGCTCGATCTCTCGACTGCCGACTTCGCGGCCCAACCGCTTGTCGCCGCCCAACTCGCCGCTGCCCTGGCGCGGCTGGCGCCGGGCGAGCTGCTGGTGCCCGACCGGCTGCTGGCGCGCGAGCCGGTGAAGCTGGCGCTCAGCGAATGGAACGCCGTGCTGACACCCCTGCCGTCGGCGCGTTTCGACAGCGACAACGCCCGCAAGCGCCTGCAGACCGCCTTCCATGTCGCGGTCCTCGACAGCTTCGGCAGCTTCTCGCGTGCCGAGGTCGCCGCCTGCGGCGCGCTGCTCGACTATGTCGAGCTCACGCAAGCCGGCAAGCGGCCGGCGCTGGCGCCGCCGCGCCGGCAGCGCGCCGACGGCACGATGGAGATCGATCCGGCGACGCGGCGCAACCTCGAGCTGGTGCGCGGGCTCGACGGCCGCCGCGACGGCAGCCTTTTGGCCACCATAGACCGCACCTTGACTGGCCCGGGCGCGCGCCTGTTGGCCGAGCGCATCGCCGCCCCGCTGACCGATCGCGCCGAGATCGACCGCCGGCTCGACCTCGTGCAGCTTTTCGTCGAGCGGCCGCAGGTGCGCGAGAAAGTGCGCGAAACGCTGCGCCGCACGCCGGACGTCGAGCGCGCCCTGCAGCGACTGTCGGTCGGACGCGGCGGCCCGCGCGACCTTTTGGCGCTGCGCGACGGGCTCGATTCGGGCGAGGCGCTGGCCGGGTTGCTCGGCGCCGAGTCGGAGGCGCTGGCACCGGCTCCCGCCCCGCTCGGTGAGATCGTCGCCGCCTGCCGTGGCCATCGGCCATTGATCGAGGCGCTCGGCGTCGCCCTGGTCGACGAGCCGCCGCTGCTGGTGCGCGACGGCGGCTTCGTGCGCGCGGGCTATCGCGGCGAGCTCGACGAGCAGCGCACCTTGCGCGACGACAGCCGCAAGACCGTGCTGGCGCTGGAGGCCAAGTACCGAGCGTCGAGCGGCGTGCCGTCGCTAAAAATCCGGCACAACAACATGATCGGCTATCACATCGAGGTGACGGCGACCCATGCCGACAAGCTCGATCTGGCGGCGCTGGGTTTCACGCGCCGCCAGTCGATGGCCAATGCTACGCGCTTCAGCACCGCCGAGCTCGCCGACCTCGAGACCCGCATCGGGCGCGCCGCCGACCAGGCGCTGGCGCTCGAACTTGCGATCTTCGAGGAGCTTTTAGCGACGGTGACGGAATGCTCCTTTGCCGTCGCGGCCGCGGGCCGAGCGCTGGCCGCGCTCGACGTCGCCGCGGCGCTGGCCGAGCTCGCCGCCAGCCAGGGCTACGTGCGGCCCGTGCTCAGCGACGATTCGGCGTTCGCGATCGAGAGCGGCCGGCATCCCGTCGTGGAGGCGGCGCTGCGGCGGCAGGGCGGCGCGGGCTTCGTGCCCAACGACTGCGATCTCGGCGAAGCGCGCCGGCTGTGGCTGCTCACCGGCCCCAACATGGCCGGCAAGTCGACCTTCCTACGCCAGAACGCGCTGATCGCGGTAATGGCGCAGGCGGGCTCGTTCGTGCCGGCCAAGCGCGCCGCGATCGGCATCGTCGATCGTCTGTTCAGCCGCGTCGGCGCCGCCGACGACCTGGCGCGCGGTCGTTCGACGTTTATGGTCGAAATGGTCGAAACGGCCGCGATCCTCAACCAGGCGACGGCGCGGAGCTTAGTCATCCTCGACGAGATCGGCCGCGGCACGGCGACCTTCGATGGCTTGTCGATCGCCTGGGCGACCCTCGAGCACCTGCACGACATCAACCGCTGTCGCGCCCTGTTCGCCACCCACTTCCACGAGCTCGGCGCGCTCAAGGAACGGCTGGCCGCCCTCGCGCCCTACACCATGCGGGTCAAGGAATGGCAGAACGAGGTGGTCTTCCTGCACGAGGTCGCGCCCGGGGCCGCCGACCGCTCCTACGGCATCCACGTTGCGCAGCTGGCCGGGCTGCCCGGGGCTGTCATCGCGCGCGCGGAAGAGGTGCTGGCGGCGCTGGAGAAGGGCGAGCAGTCGGGTGCCGTGACGCGCTTGGCCGACGACCTGCCGCTGTTCGCCGCCGCGCCGGCGCGCCCGGCCGGTCTGGTGAAGGCAAAGGAGTCGGAGGTCGAGAAGGCACTCGCCGAGCTCAATCCGGACGAGCTGACCCCGCGCCAGGCGCTGGAGTTGATCTACGCGCTAAGAGGACGATGCAAACCATAGCTGTCATTGCGAGCGCTTTGCCTGTCATCCCGAGCGCAGCGAGGGATCTTTCCTGTTGCTTTAAGGATCCCTCGCTTCGCTCGGGATGACAAAAGTGCTCCGTTCAAAGACTCCGCCTTGCCAGCGCCGCGCCTTCGGCGAGCGCGCGCAGCTTCTGGTAGGCGACCCCCACCGTCATGGGGGCCATGCCGCAATTGGTGCAGCCCTGGATGCGCTCGGGATCGACGAACTTGGTCGCGAGCTTCAAGGTCGCGGCGACCTCCTCCGGCGTCTCGACCTTCTCGGACGCCACGTCGATCGCGCCGACCAGCACCGTCTTGGTCTTCAGAAGCTTCATCAGCTCGGGCGGCACGTGGCTTTCGCGGCATTCCAGCGACACCTGCTGGATCTTGCTGCGATCGAGCGCAGGGAAGGTACTCTCGTACTGCCGCCAGCTTTCGCCCAACGTCCCCTTCCACTTGATGTTGGCCTCGATGCCGTAGCCGTAACAGATATGGACGGCGGTGGCGCAGCTCAACCCCTCGGCGGCCTTCTCCAGCGCCGGCACGCCCCACTCCACCGTCTCGTCGAGATAGACGTTGAACGCCGGCTCGTCGAACTGGATGACGTCGACGCCGAGCTTCTCGAGGTCGCGCGCCTCTTGATTCAAAAGCTCGGCGAAGGCGAAGGCCATCTTTACGCGATCGCCATAGTAGCCGTCGGCCAGGGTGTCGATCAGCGTCATAGGACCGGGCAAGGTGAATTTGAGCTTGCGGCGGGTCGCGGCACGGGCGACGCGCGCCTCGCGCTCGTGCACGAACTTGCGGCGCTGGAGCGGCGCGGTCACGGTGGGGCAGTCGGCCTCGTAGCGGTCGTTGCGGATGCCCATGCGCACCTTCTTGTCGAAGTCGACGCCGTCGACCTCGGCCAGGAAGCCGTGCACGAAATGCTGCCGTGCCTGCTCGCCGTCGCTCACGATGTCGAGGCCGGCCTCCTCCTGGCGGCGGATGGCGAGCAGGGTGGCGTCGTCCTTGGCGTCCAAGAGCGGCGCGCCGCTCAAGGTCCACGGCGCCCACAGCACGTTGGGCGTGGCGAGCCACGACGGCTTGGGCAAGCTGCCGGCCAGGGTCGTCTCGAACATGTCGCCTCTCTTTGGTCGCTTACTTCGTTGTGCCGCCGGCGAACTCCAGCTCGGCGCGCGTCTCGGGCGGCAGCACGTGGCCGAAGCTGCCGGGCTCGCGCCAATGCAATGTGCCGAACGCACCGCAACTCTCGCACACCGAGTGCCAGGTCGCATGCGGTGCCGAGCATGCCGAGCAGCGCCAGGTCCGATCGGCCGGTGCCGTCGTCGCGCGGGCCAGCCACTCGTGCACCTTCGCCTGCTCGCCGTGCGAGCGTTCCTCGACCTCGGCCATCAGGCGGCAGACGCGCACCGACGGATGCGCGCCGCCGGCGTTCTCGAGATGCCGCCGCGCCTCGCCCCACAGGCCTGCCTCGAGCGCGGCTTGCGCCAGGACGATATGGCTTTCGACGTCGTCGGGCTTCTGCGCCGCCAACCGGCGCGCGACCGCGACACGCTTCAGGGGATCGCTCTCGCCCGAGGCTTTGAAATAGACCGCCGCGAGATCGGGATGCGGCGCCTGCGACCAGCCGCGCTCGATGGTCTTCACGGCGCGCCGGCTGTCGCCCGCCTTCAGCTGGAGCTCGGCCAGCCGCTCGGTCACAGCGATGCGCTCGGGCGCCAGCCCAAAGGCATTGCGCGCCAGCGTCAGCGCCGCCGACTTATCGCCGTCGCGCTCGGCGGCGCGGCTGCGCTCGACTTCAAGCAAGGCTTTTAGCGCTCGACCTTTCTCCGACGTCACGACCTTGCGCCGGACCCCGGAATCGAGCGTGTCCTGCGCTGCCTTCCATTCGCCGAGCTGGGCCTGCATGTCGAACAGCGAATGCACGATCCACGGCGTTTGCGGCCTGAGCTCGAACGCGCGCTTGGCGAAGGCCAGGGCTTTCGCTTGATCGCCGTCCTGCAGCGCCTGGGCGATCAGCCCGCGCAACCCGAGGAACGCCATCTGCTGGTCGTCGAGCATCGCCGTGAAGGCGCGGTTGGCGGCGACGCGGTCGCCCGCGAGCTGGGCCGCCTGCGCCGACAGGAGCAGGGTGAGCGACGGCTCCGCCAGAAGCCGCTCGGCCTTGCGCGCATGCTTCTGTGCCTCGACGGCATCGCCCGCGGCCACCGCCGCGAGCCCGCGCGTCAGCTCGCGATAGCCGCGGCGGCGCTTGCTGTCGAACCAGCCTTCCAGGAGATTGCCCGGCGTGCCGACGATCCAGCGGTAGATCAGCCAACCGCCGACGCCCAGCAGCATCAGGACGATGACGGCGATGGCCAGCACGCCGACGCTGGTGTCGAGTCGCCAGCCTTGGAACTCGGCCGTGACGGTGCCGGGTTGCTCGGCAAGCCAGACGGCGCCCAGCATGGCGACGGCCGCGATCGCGAACCAGACGAGGGTGCGCAGCGCGATCATGGTTCGGGAGTCAGCGACCCATGTTCAGTGGCCATCATTAGCGGCTCTGGCCCAGCAGCTGGACCGCATAGGCCGACAGCCGGTCGACCGCCTGCTCGGTCGCAAGATGCGCCTCCGCCTTGGCAAGCCAAGGCGCGACGGCACTGGCGACGTTGGCCGGCAGTGACTTCATGAGCGCGACCGCCTGGGTGAGATTGCCCTGCTTGAGGGCGACCTCGGCACGCGCGATCTTGGCGTCCACCGAATCGCCCGGCACGTCGCCGACCCGCCGCAGCGAGACCAGGTTGCGCAGCTTGCCGAGCACACGCTCGCCGAACGAATCGTCGGCCAGGTCCTGGGCCAGGGCAGCCTTGGCGACTGCTGGAAATTCCGCCGCGAGTGCCGCCCGCGACACGACGCCCGCCTCGGCATAGGGCTGCAGCTGAGCGACGATCTCGCCGAGCTTGGCATCGCCCTGGATCAGCGGGCCGAGCAGCGCGAGGTCGGCGGAGAAGGGCGCTCCGAGGTCGAGGGCGAAACTTATCCGCGCGGCGACGCCGATCGTGGCTGCTGCCCGCGCTGCTTGCAGGACCTTTTGCTCGCTGGTGCCGCGCGCGCTCAGCGTGTCGCTGAGCGACTTCGCCTGCTCGCGCTGGCTCGCGACCCTCTGGTCGAGCGTCTGGAGGGTGGCGCGCAACGCTTCGATCTGGCGCTGCAGGTCAGCGACTTCCTTTTCCGTCTCGGGGCTCGGCGACGGGGAGGCCACCGGCGGCGCAGGCGCGGCGGGCGGTGCCGACGATGCCGGCCGGTTCTCGAGTGCGGCGATCCTGCCGCGCAGCTCGGCGATCGCGGGGTCCGCCACGGCGGCTTTGTTGCCGCCGTTGTCGGCCAGCGCTTTCAGCCGCTTCTCGAGCTCTTCCAGGCGT
>JAFAKN010000042.1 GCA_019235415.1 Alphaproteobacteria bacterium | reverse complement strand
TCACGCCTGCGGAGGTTTCGACACGGAAGCCGGTATGCCCCATCAGCTTTTCGACCTTCAGGACTTCGACGCCGCACCGCATGGGCGACGAGATCTTCTCGGCATAGGCGACGAAATAGTCCGCGACGGTTTCCTTGGGCGCGAAATCATCGGGAGCGACATTCCGGTCGACATCGGAAAATTCGAGGCCCGGAAATCGATCGTGCCAAGCCGGGCCGTTCGCGACCAGTGAATCCCATCGTTCCGAGCGCCAGCGCTCGGCGATCCGATGCCGCTCGACGACGATATGGGACACGCCTGCTTGGCCGAGATGTTCACTCATGGCCAGCCCCGCTTGCCCTCCACCGACGACGAGCGTGTCTATCCTTTCGACTGACATTGTTTGCCCTTTGTCGGCTTGCGGAGGCGCCTCAAACGTTCGACCGTAGCATGCGACGACCCTGAGGAAACCCCATGCCGATCGTTCAAGCCGATCGTCTCACCCGTATCGGCGCAGCCTTGTTGAAGGCTGCCGGCGCCCCAGATGACGAGGCGGCCGCAGTCGCGGTCGGCTGCGTGAACGCCAACCTTGCCGGCCACGATTCCCACGGCGTCATCGCAATCCCGACCTACATCGATCGGATCAAGGCCGGCCATATTGTGCCAGGCGCGGCGTGGACCATCGTGCGAGAGTCGCCCACCACGACGGTGATCGATGGCCACTGGGGCTTTGGCTTCCACGTCAACGCAAAGGCGATGGCTCTGACCATCGAGAAGGCTAAGACGGCCAATGTCGCGGCCTGCACGGTGTTCCGTCAAAGCCATGTCGGCCGGCTCGCCGCCTATCCGATGATGGCCATGCGCGAGGGCATGATCGGGCTTGCCACCGCCGATTCCGGCCGGTCGCCCAAGCACGTCGCGCCGTTCGGCGGACGACAACCGCGGCTCGGCACCAATCCGATTTCGATAGCGGTGCCCTCGGATCTGGAAGGCCCCTTCTATCTCGATATGGCGACCTCGGCGGTTGCAGCCGGCAAGGTCGCGCTTGCCGTCGCGCGCGGCGAGCAAGTCCCACGCGGCTGGATCATCGATGCCGCCGGTCGTCACACGACGGACCCCAGGGACTATCGCAAAGGCGGCGCGCTGCTGCCGCTCGGCGGTACCGAGGGCTACAAGGGAAGCGGTCTTGCCGCGATGGTGGAAGTGCTGTGCGGATTGTTGACCGGTCTGGGGTTCGGCGTCGAGCCGACCGGCCGTCACAACGACGGCTGCTTCATGGCCGTGTTCAACGTCGCGGCGTTCCGGCCCTTGCAGGATTTCAAAAAGGAAGTCGCCGAGTTCGCTCGCTATCTCAAATCGACGCCGCCCTCCGAAGGGTCTAGCGGCGTGTTCTATCCCGGCGAGGTCGAATATTTGCGCGAGCAGGAGCGTCGCAAGAACGGCATCGAGGTCGAGGATGCAACTTGGGACAAATTGCGCGCGCTCGCTGCCGAATACAAGATCGCGGACGAGCTCGGTCTTGCCTGACGACGCTCCCTGACGCACCCGAGAGAAGGCTGCCGACCGCCGTTCAGGAATGCGCCGCCCCCTGCCGACATCGGCCGTGGGCTGTCAAAGGAAGCTGTGACCTTGACGTCTTGCATGCGGTCCGCCGTTCAAGCGGTGGACGCAAGGTAAGGCGCTGCTGTGCGGCGCGTCAGACCACGCAGGCTATCGAAACCATTCCCCTCGAGAATGAAGGAAGCGCTTACTGTGCTCGACCTCAGTCTGTTGGGAGGCAGCCGAGGTTGCGCGCATTTCGAGTCGGCGTGCAACCGATCCCAACCCCGATCCCAACAGACGGATCACTCGGAGAGGTGACGCCATGACCCTCGACACGATGTTTCATGATCCCGGCCAGCGCATCGCACGAAACCGAGCTCGCCGTTTCCCCGATGCCAGAACCATCGTGGTCGCGGCGATGTGTCTCCTCGTCGGTCCAGGACTGGCGAGAGTGGACAACGGCTGGGAAATCCAGGAAACGCCGGGACAACCGGCTTTCGCGACAGCCATCCCCTCCGGCACGAATCTGGATATCGCGAGCGTCGTGCTGGCCTGTGAGCGGGGCGATGACGGCGGAGTCCTGCAGCTTCAGCTCTATCCGACAGGCGCCGACGCATCGCTGCGTGCGATCGGGCCACCGGTGTGGTCGTACGGGCGGGTCGCCGAGATCAAGATCGACCAGAAAGTCTTCCCGGCCAACGTGCTGTTTGGCGACGACTATGTCGTGATCGCCGACCAAAGCCGCGGCCGGTTCCCGATGCTTTCCGAAGCTCTGTTCGATGCCATGGCGACCGGCAGAACGATGTCCCTTCGTATTCCGCGCGGCATCGAAACCATCTCGGTAAACCACGGCGTTGACGGTTACGCCAAAGTGGACCTGCAGGCCGGGCAGGGAAGCAAAGCCGTCGCCGCTCTCCGGCGCTGCTCGGCCCCGGCACGAGTGACCAAATAGCCGGCTTGCTTCGTTTATCGGCGGCTCGCGGCGTCGGCTCGTCGGCAAGGTTCGGTTTTCGGGCGACGCTGTTGCCA
>JAFAKN010000361.1 GCA_019235415.1 Alphaproteobacteria bacterium | reverse complement strand
AAGATCAGCTCGGGGCCGCAGGCCTCGAGGAATTGTTTCCCGTAGCGCTTCTCGAGATGCGTTTTGTAGATGAAGTCGGCGACCTGGGCGCGAAAGCTCTGGCCGTTCCAGTGCACGAATGACCCGCCCAGTCCCTGGCCGGGCAAGAAGCTTTCCCACCGGCGGATCGGCAGTGCCGTCTCATTCGAGTCGTTGCGGAAGGTCACGGCAACCTTGGTGTTGTCCTGCATCATCGCCTTGCGGATCGAGAAGCGCAGCTCGTCATGGATCGGCGGCGATTGGAAATCGGGTACCGTGAAACGCGCCGCACCCCGTTCGAGACCGACGATCTTCAAGCCTGCCTTTGCAAGCTCGAGCGCGGCCAGTGAACCGGTCAGGCCGACGCCGATCGTGACGGCGTCGACCGGCTTGAGGCGTGTTGCCATGCTCTTTCTCCGCGCCCGTCAGGGTGAAGTTGCCGGGATGGCCGGCTGCAGGTGGACGTGTCCGTGAACGTCTTCACCCAGGCTCATCGGTGCGCGGTCGATCTTGATGCCGTGCTGATCGACCACCTCGTAGTAGGACGCATAAGCTCCTGGGAAGCCGATCATCCGCCAGCTCAGCATGTCGCGATTGCCGCCGTACACCGGATCGCTGAAGAAGCCTTCGAGGGTGACCTCCCACAGTTGGGCGAAGAAAACGTTCGCCGGCACTCCCTCCAGGCTCTCCGTCCCGCTTTCGAGCTGCCGCAGGAAATCGTCCTGTTGCTCCGGTGTCATCTTTGCGAGTGTCGTTCCGCGTCGTGTCAGATCCTTATTGAGCGCGCCGATGGCCATCCGGAAAAGCTCGGCCGGCGTGAACGGCAGCTGGTAACCCTGCCCCGGCGTACCGGGATGCCAGGGACCACTGCGGTAGAGACGTTCACCCGCCCCCCACGCGCCGGCCAGTTGCTTGTCGATGTAGTTCGGCACGCCCGCTTCCAGGGCGCCTCCCCACTCCTCGTCGGCTGGAATGAGCCTCGCCACCGCGGCCTCGACGAAGGCTGCCTCTTCGCTGTTGAAGAACAGATAGGTGACGGTTGGAATCTCGTTCCTGGGAACGACCTTGGTCGAAGCACTGCCGGCCGAGTGTTCGGGGGGCTTCCCCGTCGTTTGCCCTTGGGCGGTCTGCCCGGAGGCAGCGACACCCGCCGCAGGAAGGGCAGCGGCACCTACGCCGGTTTTGAGGAGAATCCTGCGGGACATCTCGGCCATGGGCGCTCCTTTAGGGAGTCCGGCTTCGCGATGATAAAAGACGTTCGGGGCGAGCCGTTCAAAGTGGCTAAAGACGCCCCGCCCCCATTCGTAACGTCGCCGGGCTCTCGTGCAATCTAAGCTCTTACGCGCCTCGTTTCCGCTAAACTTTGGTAAAGGTTTCTAAAACTGAGGACGGCCCCTTGGAGCTTAACGCCGCCGGATTTGCGTCCGCAAGATCCGTCGCGAGGTCCATCCTCCCCCGAGGCCGTTCCTCGAAATCGATGCAAGCCTTGGTTCGCCGCCGGACTCGGAAGCAAAAACATCGCAGGTCAGCGCCGATGGAAGTCGCTAGTCGATCGGCCCCGGGGTTCGCGGACGAGAGGAGCCGCTGCGCTTGGTCGCTGGCCCTGAGCCAACGTTGAGATGGACGCCCGACGAAGGATTTTCGACCGGCCTGAGCAGTTGCTCAGGAGGTCTGCTTCTGGGGCGTCAGACCGAGCCTATCGGTCATTCGGCTGAGTTCCGGAACCGAACGAGCCCTCATCTTTCGTACGAGGTTCGAGCGATGCACCTTCACCGTCGCTTCGGCGACGCCTATGTCGTGAGCGATCTGCTTGTTGAGCCGGCCATTGGTGACCAAGACCATGATTTCGCGCTCGCGCGAAGTCAGCGAGTCGAATCGTTTCCTGAGATCGTCGAGCGCCTCTTCACTCTCCCGGCGAGCACGATCGCGCGCAAGACCTGTCGCGATGGCATCCAGAAGATCCTGGTCACGAAAAGGCTTGGTCAGAAACTCTATGGCACCGGCCTTCATCGCTTGCACGGTCATCGGGATATCGCCGTGCGCGGAAATGAAGATGAGAGGGAGCTGCCTGCCCGCTGCGACGAGTTCGCGCTGAAGTTCGAGGCCGCTGCGGCCAGGCATTCGCACATCCACCACCAGACACATCGGACAATCCGGGAGCTCCGCATCGAAGAATTCGGGAACGGACGAAAATTCCCTGGTTTCCACGCCCACAGACCGCAGCAGTCGTACAACCGAATTCCGAAATTCGGGATCGTCATCGACGATCGAGACCCAGGGATCGGCGTCGGGCATGCCGGTGTCCTCAAGACTTGTTCTCAGCCAGCGTCAATCTACCCGCAATCCGAGGCGCTGAACAACGTCGCATCCCGCCGAAAGCCAGACCGCCAGCGCCGAACGCCTACCCGACTCAGAAGAGAAACAGCAGGATGATGATTGCGACGTGGCGCTCGTTCTTTGTCAGTTGGGTGTTCACGGCAGCACCCGACTCGTCATCCGCTGCAGTCCTGGACTGCGCCTGACGAGCATTTCGATCTCGCCCGCCGTGGTCCATTGCGCTCGTCGTGCGGGCTGCGCCATTGGCCGGATCGGACTAAGCCAAAGTTTAGATGCTATCGGCCCCGGTCCCTTGAGACTCTGAGCCGCAGCGGCTTTCTTTTCATTGTTTGCCACATGACGAAGGGGAGTCGACAAGCATCGGTGAAACCGGTGTGTCCAGGGGCATGCTGGCGCAGCTCTGCTAACCCCTGAACTCGGTAAGACGCGCTGGGAAATGCCTTACCTCGAGTAACTGCGCGGCAGCGCCATTTTCCAGCAGGTATCGAGCCCCGAACTAGAGGTTCCCCGGACACACGAACCCTTTCACGGCCGGGCCGCAGATGGGATGCAGGGAGGGGCGGCGGATCGGGGCGACCTGGGAACGCACCAATTGGATTTCGCCATCCCACGCGTCCAGAAAGGCTTCGAGAAAGCGCGAGGGGCCGATCCTCTCCCATGCGTGTCGGATATCGCCGCCCGGCATGGGCGTCCGTGATCCCCCATTCAGGCTGACGACCGGTACGGTGAAGGTGACTTTCTGTCCCCAACGCAGGACGCCTCCACGATTTCGAAAGATGCGCACGACGCGTCCGTCGACGCGGACAATGTCGATACGCGGAGGCGAGGACTGGATGCGCGGTCGCCAGACTTGGACGTGAAGCGGCGCGTCCGCGCGCGCTTGTTCATAGACCTCGGGGGCCATCATGTGGCCGCCTCCTTTAGACCGATGCGCCGGCCCTCGGATCCCATGCCCAATAGCGGGCGATCGCCCCGGCGTCGACGCGCAAGTCGGTGCCGGTGATCATCGCCGCGTCGTCGGAGGCGAGGAACACCGCGGCCTTGCCATAGTCGCTGGGCACCGGCAGCTTCTTCATCGGGATGCCCTCGCGAAACGGCGCCATGACGCGATCGAGGCCTTCCGGCTTCTTCACGGTGCGGCCCCAGCGCGTGGCGCGCTCGAAGGACTCCGCAGGATCCGTCGCCGTCGGCGTCAGGCTGTTGACGCGGATGCCGTGCCCGACCAGCTCCATCGCCGCCGAGCGCGTGAAGTTCAACAGGCCGCACTTGGAGGTCGAGTAGGCGATGTTGCCGGGCTCGCCCTGATGGCCCGCCGTCGAGATGATGTTGATCACCGCGCCGCCTCGTTTGCGGTCGATCATCGCCTTGCAGACATGCTTGGTGAACAGGAAGGCGCCGCCCAGGATGACGCCGGTCTGGCGGTTCCATTCGTCGAACGGCATGTCGATCACGCCCTTCTTGTTGAAGAAGGCGGCGTTGTTCACGAGGATATCGATCCGCCCGAACTCCTTCAGCGCCGCGCCAACGGCGGCCTCGACCTGCTTTTCATCGGTGACGTCGCAGGTGACGGCAAGCGCGCGGCCGTTGCCCTTGACGATGTAATTGGCGCAGTCGCGCGCGTTGGCCTCGCGCGCATCGACGGCGACGATCGCCGCACCCTCGGCGGCCAGCGCCTCGGCGATGCCGCCACCGATGTTGGGGCTGGTGCCGGTGACGATGGCTACCCGGTTCTCGAGCTTCATGGCCGCGTCCTCAATGCGGCCGCGCGATTAAAAACACCTTCGAGGAATTGAAGATCCAGGTGTCGACGAAGCCGGTCTCCTGCGGCTTGCGCTCGAGCGCGCTCATGGCGCCGGCAAGGCAGGACCAGTTCAGGATCTCCTGCTGGCCGGCATCCTCGACCTGTGCGCCGCTGTAGCTGCGCCACGCCTCCCAGTCGCAGCCGCACAGCGCCTCGTACAGGCGCCGGTCGGCCGGCGTGTCGGGATAGAGGAACCAGTTCTTTTGCGTCAGGAACGCATGGCTCCAGCCCGACGAAGCGAGCAGCGCCACACGGTACGGCGACTCCGCCAGGATGCGCGCCGTCGCCGCGCCCAGATCGAACAGCCGCCTCGGCGTTGGTGCCGGCGGATCGAGATCGGAATCGGGGATGACCCGGTCGAACACCGGCAGCCCGCCGCGCTGCGCCAGCACGCGCCGCCCGTAGCAGTTGATGGCGAACGGCACGATTGGAAAGGCGAAACCCCGGCGATGATAGTCGAGATACATGACGGCGTTGGAGAAGGCGTGGCCCAGCGGGTGGTGCAGCGGCTTGTAGGCGTAGGCCGTGTCGAAGCCGTCCTCGATTAGCTGCGTCGCCAGCAGCTTGGCCGCGGCGCGATGGCCAGGCAGCTCGAAGGTCTCGTCCTTGCCCCAGACGTTGGCCGGCGGCGAGGCGAACTTGAATTGATCGTAGGCCGCGATGCAGTAGGGCGGGACGACGTCCTCCTTGAAGTTCTCATACTGGTCGTCGCCCCAGATCAGGATGAAGTCCGGCTTGAACTCGTCGAGTGCCGCCCGCGTCTTGTCCATCCAGCCGACCAGCGCCTCGCGATGGCGCGCTGCCGACGAGGTGCCCTCGTCGTTGCCCCATTCGGCCTGCATGGCGGCCGGCCAGCCGGCCGGCGTTCGCAGCTCGGGCGGCAGCTTGGGGTTTTGCAGCATGCGCTTCAGGATCCACGACATGCGTTGGTCCGGGCCATGCAGCGGCGGGTAGTGCGAGATACCGAGGATCAGGATGTCGGCCATGGCGTTTCCTAACAAATGGTAGATTTTCTGTTTACAAGCCGGATGGACTGTTTTTAACTCTTTCGGCACCGGCACGTCGAGAGGCCGGGCGCGATTGGGAGGAATGTCATGCGCGCAACAGGGCTGGCGCTGGTCGCCGCCGGGCTGATGCTGGCCGCCACAGCGCAGGCGGAGGAGAAGAAGTACGGGCCGGGGGTCAGCGACAGCGAGATCGCCATCGGCCAGAGCGCGCCGTTCAGCGGGCCGGCCTCGGCGTTCGGCATCTATAGCCGGGTCGAGGCGGCCTACTTCAAGGCGATCAACGACAAGGGCGGCATCAATGGCCGCAAGGTGAAGTTCGTAACGCTGGACAACGGTTATAGCCCGCCCAAGGCGCTGGAGGCGTCGCGCAAGCTCGTCGAGGAGGATGGCGTGCTGGCCGAGGTCGGCACCGTGGGCACGCCGACCAACTCGGCGACCCAGAAGTACCTCAACGGCAAGAAGGTGCCGCAGCTTCTGATCTCGGCCGGCGGCAGCAAGTTCAACGATCCCAAGCAGTATCCCTGGACCGTGCCGTTCTATCCGTCCTTCGAGATGGAGGCGGTGGGCTACGCCCGGTACGCGCTCAAGGCCCAGCCCAGCTCGAAGATCGCCGTGCTCTACGAGAACGACGACTACGGCAAGGATTTCTTGCGTGGCTTGAAGAAGGCGCTGGGCGATGCCGGTCAGAAGCTGATCGTCGCCGAAGCGAGCTACGAGCTCACCGATCCAACGGTCGATTCGCAGCTCATCCAGATGGCGGCGTCGGGCGCCAACGTGTTCATGAGCTTCACGACGCCCAAGTTCGCGGCCCAGGCGATCCGCAAGGCGAGCGAGCTCAACTGGAAGCCCATGCAGTTCATCGCCAGCCCCGGCAGCTCGGTGCAGGCGGTGCTCAAGGTCGCGGGCTTCGACAAGAGCGAAGGCGTGATGACCGCGCAGTACTTCAAGGAGCCGGGCGATCCGGCCTGGGAGAAGGACCAGGCGATGGTCGATTACTTCGACTTCATTAAGAAGTACGCGCCGAACGAGTCGGCGCTCGATGCCATCGGCCTCTCCGGCTACGTCAACGCCCTGATGGCGGTCCACGTCCTGACCCAGGCCGGTAATGAGCTGACGCGCGAGAACCTGATCAAGGTGACCACGACCGAGAAAGGCGTGACGTTGCCGGTCCTGATCCCAGGCACTGTGCTCAGCAACACGCCGGAAGATTATCGTCTGTATCACGGCTTCCAGCTGTCGCGCTTCGACGGCAAGGGCTGGGCCCGCATCGAGACAGTGAAGGCGGATTAGGGGTGCGTGTATCGACACGGATTTCATTCTCATCCCCAGCTTCGCTGGGGAGGTGTCGTCGTCATCGCGCTTGTAACCAAGCGCGCGAGGCGACGGAGGCGTCATGAAGGTCATGAATCATGACCCCTCCGTCCGCGATGACGCGGACACCTCCCCAACTTCGTTAGGGAGGAGAAATGAGAAGAGCGCACGCCTGCAGGATGAGGCCGCGCCGCGCGCCAACGGCGTCAATGGGCGCAAGCGGCGCACCCAGGCCGAGCGCACGCAGGAGACGCGGGCGCGGATTCTCGACGCTGCGGTCGTGGTGCTGCGCAAGAACGGTTATGCGCACTTCCGCACCGCCGACGTGGCCAGGACGGCCGGCGTGTCGCGCGGCGCGCAGCTGCATCACTTCGGCACCAAGGAGAAGCTGGTATACGCCACTATGGAGCACGTCTTCCTCAACGTGCTCGACAAGAGCCGCGCCCGTGCCGGCGCGCTCGCCAAGCGCGACGATCCGCTCGCTGCGGCGGTGGCCGATGCCCGCGATTTCTTCTTCTCGACGGCGTTCTTCATCTCGCTCGACATCGCGACCTCGATCAACAAGAAGCCGTTCCGCGACAAGCTGATGGCCATGGTGCGCGACGCCCGGCTGCCCGCAGAGCAGGCGTGGCGCGAGGCGTTGATGGCGAGAGGGGTTTCCGAACGCGTCGCCGATGATGTGCTGTGGCTCACCTTCGGCCTGGTCCGCGGGCTCGCCGTGCGCATGCTGTGGCAGAACGAGCCCGACCGGTTCGACCGCCTGCTGACCCTGTGGCGCGGCATCGTCGAGGAATACGTGAAGCAGGCCAGGTAGCCGGAGGAGGCAGCCATGCAAGGTCTGATGATGGATGCGCCGCTCATGATCTCGTCGCTGCTGGAGCATGCGGCACGGGTCCATGGCCCGACCGCGATCGTCTCACGCACGATCGAAGGCGGCATTCACCGGACGACCTACGCCGAGGCGCATTCTCGCGCCAAGCGGCTGGCCAAGGCGCTGGCGCGGCTGGGCGTGCAGCCGGGCGACCGGGTCGGGTCGCTGGCCTGGAACACCCACCATCACTTCGAACTGTTCTACGGCGTGTCGGGCAGCGGCGCGGTGCTGCACACCATCAATCCGCGCCTGTTCGACGAGCAACTGGTCTACATCGCCAACCACGCCGAAGACTCCTGGATCTGCCTCGACGGCGCGACGCTGGCGATTGCCGAACGCATCGCGCCGCAGCTCACGACGGTGAAGGGCTGGATCTACATGAGTGTCGAACCCGAGCCGCCCGCGTCGAAGCTGAAGCTTCTGAGCTACGAGCGCCTGATTGCTGCCGAGGACGATCGCTACGCGTGGCCGCTGTTCGACGAGCGGCAAGCGTCGACCATCTGCTACACGTCCGGCACCACCGGCCAGCCCAAGGGCGTGGTGAACACGCATCGCTCGACCCTGCTCAGTGCGCTGACCATGAGCACCGCCGACATGATCGGCGGTTACCGATCCGGCATGCGCGAAATCGCGATGCCGATCGCGCCCATGTTCCACGGCAATGGCTGGCAGATGGTCTACACCGCGCCACTCAGCGGCCAGGGGCTGGTGCTACCCGGTCGCAACTTCGAGCCCGAAAAGCTGCACGAGCTGATGGCGCAGGAGGGCGTCACTCTCGCCGCTTGCGTGCCGACCGTGTGGATGACCCTGGTCGACCACATGGATCGCCATGGGCTGGCGCTGCCCGCGTTGCGGGCTGCCCTGGTCGCCGGCACCAAGCCGCCGCGCTCGCTCGTCGAGGCGCTGGAGAGGCGCTACGGGGTCGAGGTCGGACAGTGTTGGGGGATGACCGAAGCGTTGGGCGTCACCAAGTGCAGCATGCCGCCGGGCATGGCCGACGCGCCGTTCGAGCAGCGCGTCGAGCAGAAGCTGCGGCAGGGCCGGGTGGCTTTCGGCACGCGGCTGCGGATCGTCGACGATGGCGGCCGCGAGCTGCCGCATGACGGCGACGCTTACGGTCATCTCCAGGCACGCGGCCCGCTGATCGCTGCAGGCTACCTGAAACAGCCGGCGGCGCTTTCCGAGGACGGCTGGCTGCAGACCGGCGACGTCGCGAGGCTCCGGCCCGATGGGACCGTCGAGATCGTCGACCGCTCGAAGGACGTCATCAAGTCGGGCGGCGAGTGGATCAGCAGCGTGGCGATCGAGAACGCCGCCATGGGCCATCCGGCCGTGGCGCAGGCGGCGGTGATCGGCGTCGCCCATCCGCGCTGGCAGGAACGGCCGTTGCTCGTCGTGGTGCGGCGCGAGGGCAGGGAGGTCGGCAAGCAAGAGCTGCTGGAGTTCCTGCGGCCGCAGATGGCCTCGTGGTGGCTGCCCGACGACGTCGGCTTCGTCGATACCCTGCCGATGACGGCGACCGGCAAGATCCACAAGGTTACGCTGCGCGAGCAGTTCCGCGATTTCGTATCGCAGGCGGCCGATTAAAAACTAACACTTGTTAGTTTATTTTCGGTGCTGCATTCTGCCGGCACGTGATCTTGAGCGCCCACCCTGTCATCCCGAGCGCAGCGAGGGACCTTTCCTGTGCCCCCAAAGGCCCCTCGCTCCGCTCGGGGTGACAAAAACGGAGGATTCCCGTGGATTTCGAGCTGCCCGCTGAAGATCATCCCAGGCGCAAGCCGATCCGCGACTGGTTCGAAAGCAATCCTAGGCCGACGCCGCGGCAGCTCGCCGAGGCGGGGTTCATCGTGCCGCATTGGCCGCGCCCCTGGGGCCTCGAGGCCGATGCCGAGCTGCAGCTGATCATCGACCAGGAGATGAAGCGCGCCGGCGCCTTCCCGCCGCGCAATCCGGTCGCCATCAACAACTGCGCGCAGTCGCTCCTGAGCCACGGTACCGAAGCACAGCGCCAGCGCTTTCTCGGACCGGCCCTGTCTGGTGAGGAGACATGGTGCATGCTGTTCAGCGAGCCGTCCGGCGGCTCCGATCTCAGCAACCTGCGAACGCTCGCCCGCCGCGAGGGCGACCATTACGTGGTGAGGGGGCACAAGATCTGGACGTCGCTGGCCCACAAGGCGAAGGTCGGCGTGCTGGTGGCGCGCACGGCTCCCGATCTCCCCAAGCACAAGGGCCTGTCGCAATTCCTGGTCGACATGGACACGCCAGGCATTCGCATCAGGCCGATCATCGACATGTCCGGCCACGAGAACGAGTACAACGAGGTGTTCCTCGAGGACGTGCGGATACCGGCCGATCGGCTGCTCGGCAAGGAAGGCGAGGGCTGGCTGCTCAGCACGACCCAGCTGCAGACCGAGCGCGTGGCGCTGTCGCGGCCGGGGGCGATCTGGGGACACGGCCCCTCGGCGCGCGAGCTGGTCGAGGGCCTGGCCGAGATCGGCGCGCTGGACGACGGAGCACTGCGTGACGAGGCGGCCGACGTCTACATCGAGGGCGAGATCCTGCGCCTGCTGGCCTATCGGTCGCTCAGCGACCGCATGAACGCCCGCACGCCCGGGCCCGAGGGCGCGATCCACAAGATGCTGGCCGCACCGCATGGCCAACGCGTCGTCGAGCTCGCCAAGCGCGCACAGGGCCCGCGCGGCATGATTGCCGGCGAGAAGCCGTTCCCCACGCAGCTGGAGCACGGCGACGACCCCTACAGCGACTGGGACTACGCCTTCTGGTTCAGCCCCGCCGTGACCTTGGGCGTCGGCACGCAGGAGATCCTGAAGAACGTCGTCGCCGAGCGCATGCTCGGCCTGCCGCGCGAGCTCGACCCGACGGCCCAGCTGCCGTGGTCCGAGGCGCGGCGCAAGGCGAGCTGAGGAGCGGTCATGGATTTTTCCCTGAACGAGGACAACCTGCTGCTGCGGGAGTCGGCGCGAACCTTCCTCGAAAAGGAGATTTCGCTGGCCCGCCTGCAGGTGCCCGGAGCAACCGTGACCGATGCCGGCTACGCGGCCAACTGGAGCAAGATCGTCGGCCTGGGCTGGCAAGGCCTGGTGATCGACGAGGCCTATGATGGATTGGGCCTCTCGTGCATCGAGCTGGCGATGATCCTGGGCGAGATGGGGCGCACGCTCGCGCCAAGCCCTTTCCTCGGCACCCTGTTCGGCACCTGGGCGCTGCAGAAGGGCGGGTCGGACGAGCAGAAAAAGACGATCCTGCCGGGTGTGGCGGCGGGCACGACCAAGCTCGCGCTTGCAGTCGCCGAATCGAGCGGCACCGCCGACGGTCCATGCCGTGAGGCCCGCGCCCATCGTCACGGTGGTGGCTATCGATTGACGGGCGCAAAGTCCTTCGTGATCGACGGCGCCGCGGCGGACTGGCTGGTTGTCGCAGCACATGATGACGCCGCTGGGCGCCGCGAATTCTTTCTCGTCGATGCCGGGCAGGCGGGTGTGCAAGCCGATCTGCTGGCGTGGCGCGACGTGACCCGCGAGGTCTGCGATCTCCGGCTCAAGGACGCCGAGGGCGAGAGGCTGGCGTTGCAAGACGACGAGCTGTGGCCCTGGTTGCGCGATCGCATCCTGTTTGCGCTGGCGACCGAGAGTGCCGCGGGCACGCAGCGCGTGCTGGAAATGACCACCGACTATGCCAAGGAGCGGGTCGCGTTCGGCAAGCCGATCGGCGGCTACCAGGCGATCAAGCACTCGCTGGCCGACATGCTGGGCAGGGCCGAGTGCAGCACCGTGGGAGTGCTCTACGCCGCATGGGCGCTGTCGGAGGAGCATCCGCGGGCGTCGCTGGCCGCCGCCATGGCCAAGGCCTTCGCGTGCGAGGCGTATGTCGCCGCCGCGCACAGAAGCATCCAGATCTTCGGCGCCATCGGCTTCACCTGGGAGATGGTGAACCACCTCTACTACAAGCGCGCCCGCGCCAACGCCGAGCTGTTCGGCAGCCCGCGCACCCAGCGCGCCCGGGTGATCGAGATGGTCGAGAAGAAGGCGGCCTGATTCCTGCCAGAGCGTGTGTCCCTAGGCTCGCACCATCCTGTCATCCCGAGCGAAGCGAGGGATCCTTGAGGCCAAGAGAAAGATCCCTCGCTGCGCTCGGGATGACAGGGGCGGGCCTGGAGGCCCGCGGTCCGGCGAGATAACTTCGAGAAATGATCCAGGGCGCCGTCGACATCCACACCCACATCGTGCCGCATAGCTTCCCCGCCTATGCCGGTCGTCACGCCAACGCGCGCTGGCCGTCGATGGCGCCCGGTCACGACTGCCACCATTGCAACGTCATGATCGCCGGCAAGGTGTTCCGCACCGTGACCGACGAATGTTGGAGCATCGCGCGGCGGCTCGAGGCCATGGAGAAGAGCCGTATGGCGCGGCAGGTCCTGTCGCCCATGCCGGAGCTTCTGTCCTACTGGATGGCAGCGGAGGACGCCGAGGCGATGGGCCGCCATGTCAACGACACCATCGCGCAGATGGTCGCTGATGGCGCGGGTCGTTTCGCCGGGCTCGGCATGGTGCCGCTGCAGGATCCCGAACGCGCCGCGCGCGAGCTCGAGCGGTTGATGAAGGCGGGCTTCCGCGGCGTGGAGATCGGCACCAACGTCAACGGCGTGTCGATCGGCGATGCCCGCTTCGAGCCGTTCTTCCAGGCGGCCGAGGAGCTCGGCGCCGCCGTGTTCGTGCATGCTCTGCACCCGGCCGGCACCGACCGCCTGATCGGACCACCGGCGATGCCGGCTCTGGTCGCCTTCCCGTGCGAGACCGCCGTCACCATCGCCTCGCTGATGGTAGGGGGCACCTTGCAGCGGCATCCCCGGCTGCGCATCGCTTTCAGCCATGGTGGCGGGGTGTTCGCGCTCGTCCTGCCGCGCTTGATGCACGGCTGGAGGATGATGAAGGACTTGAGAGAGAAGGTGCGATCGCCGGCCGAGCAGGCCCGCGCTCTGTACTACGACACGCTGGTCTACGATCCCAAGACCCTGGCGTTCCTGATCGAGCGCTTCGGCGTCACCCAGCTTTGCCTCGGCACGGATCATCCCTTCACCATTCAGGAGACCGATCCGGTGGGCGCCGTCGAGGCATTGAACCTCGCGCCGAAGGAGCGCGAGTTGTTGCTGTCTGGCAATGCCGCGAGGTTTTTGGCAGAAGCGTGAGCATGGCTTGCTATTAGCGGAGCAGAGCGATGCGCAGCGTGCCCGTGCTGATCGTGGGCGGCGGTCCTGTCGGACTCACCGCGTCGTTTCTCCTGTCGCGCCGCGGTGTGCCGAGCCTGTTGGTCGAGCGCCATCCGGGCACCGCCATCCATCCCAAAGCGCGCGGCATCAACGTGCGCACGATGGAGATCTTCCGCCAGCAAGGCGTCGAGGACGCCGTCCGCAACGCCGGCCTGCCGCCTGAGCGCACCGGTCTCATCGTCTGGGCGCGCACCCTGGCCGGCGAGGAAATCGAGCGCCGCACCCCGTGGCGTGGCCGTGCGGAGGCCGCCCAGATCAGCCCGGTGCGCAATTGCCTCTGTGCGCAGGATTACCTCGAGCCGGTACTGCGGGCCTACGCCGAGGGTCAGGCCGGTGCCGAACTGCGCTTCAACTGCGAGCTCGCGTCGTTCGAGCAGTCGGACACTGGCGTGCATGCCACTCTGCTCGACCGGACCAACGGCCGCGAGGAGCAGGTTGCCGCCGACTACATGATCGCCGCTGACGGCGCCCAGAGCGGCGTTCGCCAGGCGCTGGGCGTCGGCATGCTCGGCAAAAAGGACGTCTACGACAGCGTCAACATGTTGTTCGAGGCCGATCTGCGGCGATGGACTACCGATCGCCCCGCGGCGCTCTATTTCATCGAAAACCCCGAGCTGCGCGGCACCTTCCTCACCATCAATGCGCACGACCGCTGGGGCTTTCTGGTCAATTCGCTGAAGTCGCAGGGCCTTAGGGCCGAGGATTTCACGCCCGAACTGGCGGAGCGCTTGGTGCGGCTTGGCGCCGGGATACCGGACTTGCCGGTCAAGATCCTGGGCATCGCGCCCTGGGTCGCCTCGGCGCAGGTCGCCGAACGCTACATGATGGGGCGTGTGTTCCTGGCCGGCGATGCGGCTCACGAGATGCCGCCGACCGGCGGTTTCGGCATGAACACCGGCGTACAGGACGTCCACAATCTCTGCTGGAAGCTCGCGCTGGTGCTGCAGGGCGAGGCGGACGCCTCGCTGCTCGCGACCTATCACGACGAGCGCCAGCCGCTCGGGCGGGCAATAACCGAACAGAGTCTGCACAACGCGATCTCGATGGGCCGGCTCCAGGAGACGCGGCAGGCAGCCGGCGCGCGCCCTGAGTACTTGAACGAGATCGGCATGATCTTCGGCGCGATCTATGAGTCGCGAGCCGTCGTTCCCGACGGCACAGATCGACCTGCCGTGGCCAACCCGGTGACGGACTACGTGCCCAGCGGCAGACCGGGAGGGCGCGCGCCACACGCCTGGCTGAAGAAACCCGATGGCGAGCGCATCTCGACCATCGACCTGGTGGGCAACGACTTCGTGCTGTTCGCTGGCTCGAGGGGCGAAGCCTGGCTCGACGCCGCCGCCAAGCTCGGCCTTGCGCTGAAGACGGTCCCCGTCGGTCCTGACGGCCTGGCCGACGTCGAGGGCCATTGGCATGAGCTCTATGGCGTCGAGCGGACTGGCGCCGTGCTGGTGCGGCCCGACGGCTATGTCGGCTGGCGCAGCGCCTCTTTGCCGGCCGACCCGGCGACGGCACTCGCCGGCGCATACCATGCCATCCTGGGCCGGGTCTGATGCCATTCACGAATCATGTCGCCTTACTTCGTCATCCCGACCGGAGCGCGAAGCGCGTAGTGGAGGGACCTTTCATGTTCTGGCGCCGCCAAGAAAGGTCCCTCCACTACGCCTCGCTTCGCTCGGCTTCGGTCGGGATGACGGATGGACTTTCTAGCGGCAGCTCTTGCCGTCGCTCGGCATCCAAGTGGAGTGAAGCTCTTCCACGGTCCTGAGGCCGTTTAGCATCGGCTCGAACAGGCGATCGGCCAGGATCTTCTGGCCCGCTTCGTCGATATGCACTGAATCGGTGAAATGCTCGATCAGATCAGGCGCATCGAATAGATGAGTGAGGTCGGCGAACTGCGCGCGGAACGGACTGGCGTCGATTTTCTTCATCAATAGCTCGAACAGCGCCGCGACGCGCCGGTCGGGGACGATCTCGCCCGCCGGACGGCCGATGTCGAGCGCGGCCAGCGGGCGTGTGGGCGGGATCGCCACAAGGCAGAAGCGGCCGTG
The DNA here is from genome assembly GCA_019235415.1 of Alphaproteobacteria bacterium. Lineage (GTDB taxonomy): Bacteria > Pseudomonadota > Alphaproteobacteria > Reyranellales > Reyranellaceae > Reyranella. Next base: position 7,548 of record JAFAKN010000361.1, on the reverse strand, counting down.
CATCTGGCAATCCGTCAGCACGTCACTCATGTTCTGGAGATAGATGTCGGTGACCTTGTCGGCGTAGCGGTTGAAGAAGCCATCGTCGTGCGCCAGCCGGCGGGCATACGTCTGGACCGCGCTCTTGGCTTCGTTCTGCACCAGCGTGTTGACGATGCCGCTGTGCTTGGCGAGCCAGAACAGGAACCCGTCGCTAAAAGTTTGCTCGAAGCGCACGCCCAGCACGAACGGGTCGCCCGGTCGCGTCGCCGAGTAGGCCGGCAGCAGCAGGTCGTTCCACGAGTTCAGGAACAGGACGACGCGCGCCTGGCGCGGCGCGACGGCCATATGGTAGGCGAGCTTGTCCTGCAGCGAGAGATAGCCGCCCATCGCGCCATTGAACAAGTAGACGTCGTCGCGCCCGAGCGCCTGGCGCAGCCGCCCCTCGAGGAGGGCATGCCAGGTCGCTTCCTTGCTGCGCGCCGAATGCCCTTGCGCCACCGATGCGCCCAGCACGAACACGCCGAGCGAACGCGGCTGGGCACAGGCGATGGCGTCGATCTTCTCGGCCGAGTAGCGCGACAGGCGATGGTCGAACAGGAAGTCGGCGAGGGCCGTCGACGAGCGAGGCAGCGGCGTCCGGCCGGTGTAGTAGTAACCGAACGTGCCGTGCTCGTAGCCGTAGCCGCCAGGGCCGGAGGCCCCGGCGGCGATGTCGGTGCTCGGTGAGCTTTGGTCACGCTCGGCCAGCGCGAAGACCGGCTGATAGGGGTTTTGCATCTCGAGCGGAGCGAGCCCGAATATGAACCGCGCGACGACCTCCGCCACGATCAGCGAGACGACGACGACCAGCGATACGCTGAGGATGGTTTTCGACATGCTTGTCGGGTCAGAACGAGTCCGCGAGGCGGCGTTCCAGCAGGGACCTCGTATCGACCTCGTCGCCACGCGGCGGGTCGGCACCGGGCCGCGTGCAGGTGATCGCGGCGCAGCTTGCGGCGAAGGCAAGCGCACGCTCGAGCTCCTGCGCGTCGAGCCGGGGCAAAAGTGCACGGTCGATTCGTCCCAGCCGGAACAAGGCGAACAGCAGGCCGGCCTGAAAGCTGTCGCCTGCTCCGATGGTGTCGACGACCTTTACCGCAGGCGCCTCGACCGAGACGGCGCCGGCATTGCAATGCCACGCCCTTACCCCTCGAAGGCCGCGCGTCACGACGAACAGGCTGGCGCCGTGCGCGAACAGAGCCTTGGCGTGGCCGGCATAATCATCGCTGTCGTGCAGGTAGGCAAAGTCGCTGTCCGACAGGCGCATGATGTCGGCCACGGCGGCGAAGCGCTCCATGCGGCGGCGATAGTCGGCCTGGTCACGAACCAGGTTGGGGCGGCAATTGGGATCGAAGGAGATGGTGGTGGTGGGACGCGCCTCCGCGACCAGCGCCAACGCCTCTGTCGCGGGGGACTCGTCGACCAATGTGGTCGAGCCGACGTGCAGCGCTTCGACGCCGCCGAACGGGATCGCTCCGGGCCGATGGCGCCAGCAGCGGCTGGCCGTGTTCTCGTCGTAGAAGGCGTAGTGTGCCTCGCCGTCGACGGTGCGCACGAAAGCCAGTGTCGTGGGGCGGAGGCTGCGGTCGACGTGGGCGAGGTCGACACCGGACGCGTGGGCATGGTCCGCGATCATGCGGCCGAACAGGTCGGTCGACAGGCCGCCCACGAAGCCGGCCGGTGCGCCCAGGCGTGCCAAGCCGATCGCGACATTGAGGCAGGAGCCGCCGACCGCCGGCAGAAGCGCTTCGCGCCCGTCGCTCGCCCTGCCCGGCAGGAAATCGATGAGCGCGTCACCGCAGCTCAGCAGCATGCGGCAAGGTCCGCTTCGGCCGCCTTCAGCGGGCCATGCTCGAGCGCCCGCATTGCCAAGCGACCTTCCTGGTCGAGCTTGCGCATCAGCCCGTAAACGCGCCGCTTGGCGGCATGGAAGCGCGCCATGCCGGGCGCCGTCGCTGCCGTGGTCGCGCCGAGCCGGGTCATGCTCGCCATGGCATCGCGCAGCGTGCGATGGGTGCCGGCCGCGACGGCGCCCAGCATGGCGGCACCGAGCAGCACCGGCTCGGGCGACTGAGGCAGTGCGACGCTGAGCCCCGTCGTGTCGGCCATGATCTGGCGCACCAGCCGGCTGCGTGCGGCACCGCCGCTGATCACCATCATGCGGCAGGTAATGTCGTGGCTGCGCATGGTGTCGACGACATCGGCCAGACCGTAGGCCAGCCCGCAGAGGCCGGCGACGAACAGGCGCGCCAGGCTCGCGAGGTCGGCATCGAGATCGAGACCGGATATGACGGCGCGGGCGTTGGGATCGGCATAGGGCGAGCGGTTGCCGAGGAACTCAGGCAACACATGCAGCTCGCGTGCCAGGCTCGCGGCGCTGCCGATGTCGGCGAAGCGGGCGAGGGCGTGCCGCTCGAGGAAGTCGAGCAAGTCCATCCCCGCCGCCTTGGCCAGCCGGGATGCCTCGTCGTAGGCAGGGTGCGATCGCACCAGGTGGTCGATGCCGGCGCCGGCCGCAGACTGGCCGCCCTCGTTGAGCCACAGGCCGGGGACCATCGCCGAGAAATAGGGTCCCCACACGCCCGGCACGAAGCGCGGCGTGTCGGTGGTCGCCATAATGCAGGCCGACGTTCCCATGATGTAGGCGAGCCGCTCAGTCACGTCGGCCGGTGCGTCGTCGGCGTCGAGCCCCCCGATGCTGCCGAGCCCGCCGGCATGGGCATCGATCAGGGCGGCGCCAACCGCCGTGCCCGGGGCGAGGCCGAGGGCTGCCGCGCTTTCCTCGGTGAGGCCCTGGCCCAGTGCGGTGCCAGGCTCGGCAATGTCGAGACCGATTCTGTGGCCGCCGTCGGCCAGCAGGTCACCAAGCCCGATGCTGTCGAAGAAGCCGCGGCTCCAGCGCCGCTCGTGCGCCAGGTACGTCCATTTGCAGGTGAGCGTGCACATCGAGCGAACGGTCGCGCCCGTGGCGCGAAAGGTCAGAAAGTCGGCCAGGTCGAGGAAGTGGCCGGCCCGACGCCACGTGTCGGAGACATGCCGCTTCAGCCACAGGAGCTTGGGGGGCTCCATCTCGGGCGAGATGACGCCGCCCACGTGACGCAAGACCGGATCGCCCGTCGCGGTGATCTTGTCGGCCTCGGCAATCGCCCGATGATCCATCCACACGATGACGTTGCGGGCACGATCGCCGGAGGCGCTGACGGTGAGAGGCCCGCCGGCAGGATCGAGCGCGACCAGCGAGCAGGTGGCGTCGAAGCCGACGCCCCCGACGCTCGCTGGCAGCACGGCCGCCTCCGTCAGGGCGCCGCGGACGGCGGCTGCGCAGGCATGCCAGATGTCGGCCGACGACTGCTCGACGATGTCGCCCGGCTCATGCCAGACCGCGATGGGATGGCGCGCCGTGCCGAGCAGGCGGCCGTTGGCATCGAACACGCCGGCACGGGCGCTGGTCGTGCCGACATCGACACCGACGAAAAGCTGTTCCATCGGCCAACCGCCTTGCCCGGAGCTTCCTCACCAGCATGTGTAGCCGCCATCGGCAAGGACGATGCTGCCGGTCATCAGGCTCGCGGCGTCCGAGGCGAGGAACAGCACGACCGAGGCGATTTCCTCGACCTTGCCGAGTCGGCCCATCGGGGTTCCCCCGATCCAGGCATCATACATGTTGGGCTTGGATTTTACGAACTCGTTGAGCGGGGTTGCGATGTAGGTCGGCGCCACGGCATTGACCCGCACCCCGCGCGATCCCCACTCGGCGGCCAGCGACTTGGTGAGATGGTGCACGCCGGCTTTCGAGGCGTTGTAGTAGCACTGCTCCTGCGGCTTGTTGACGATGAAGCCCGACATCGAGCCGATGTTCACGATGGCGCCGGAGCCGGCCTTCAGCATGTGGCGCCCGAAGGCGCGGCAGCACCAGAAGGTGCCGTTGAGATTGACGTCGAGCACGTTCAGCCAATGCTCGTCGGTGACGGTTTCGGCCGGCGTCTCGCTGCGCGCGATGCCCGCGCTGTTGACCAGGATGTCGATCCTGCCGTAGCGGGCAACGACGTCGTCGGCCACCTGGGTGACGCGTTTGGAATCGGTGACGTCCATGCGCGCGGCTTCGGCTTCGACACCTTTGGCTTTCAATGCAGCGCTGGCTTTCTCGGCCAGTCCGCCGTCGCGATCGGCGATGATGACGGAGGCGCCCGCTTCGGCCAGCGCTTCGGCGCAGGCGAGACCAATGCCCTGCGCTCCGCCGGTAACCAGCGCGACGCGATCGGTGAGCTTGAACATCTCAAGATACATGACGCCCTCCTAACTGACCTCCCCTGTCTTACGGTCTGTCTTACGGGGGAGGTGCCCCGTCAGGGGCGGAGGGGGAGGGCCGCACAAGCGATCGTCGCGGATCTCAGATCTGTCAGCGGCGTACAACGCGACCGTTGCTTTCCCCCTCCGGCGCTTCGCGCCACCTCCCCCGTATGACGGGGGAGGAGAATGACTGTGCTTCACGACCGGATCGCCCGGCCGTCGGCGTCGAAGCGGTGGATACGCGCCGGGTCGGGCGACAGCCGTACGCGATCGCCCGTCGTCAGCCCGAGCTCGCCGACCGAGCGCGCGGTGAGCCGCCCGATCTCGGGCACGTCGACATGCAGGAACGTGTCGCTGCCCAGATGCTCGGCGACCGACACCACGCCCTGCCAGCCTTCGCCATCCCGCGCTGCGCGCAGATGCTCGGGCCGGATGCCGATGGTCGGCGCGCCGTAGCGCTTCGCCATCTCCTTGCCGATGAAGTTCATGCGCGGCGAGCCGATGAAGCCTGCCACGAAGAGATTGTCGGGCCGGTCGTAGAGCTCGAGCGGCGAGCCGAACTGTTCGATGCGGCCGGCGTTCAGCACCACGATGCGGTCGGCCATGGTCATCGCCTCGACTTGGTCGTGGGTGACGTAGATCGCCGTGGTCGCGAGCTGCTTCTGCAGGGTGGTGATCTCGAGCCGCATCTGGACACGCAGCGCGGCGTCGAGGTTGCTGAGCGGCTCGTCGAACAGGAAGGCTTTGGGCTCACGCACGATCGCCCGGCCGATCGCCACGCGCTGGCGCTGCCCGCCGGACAGCTCGCGCGGCTTGCGGTCGAGGTAGGGCGTGAGGTTGAGCGTTGCGGCCGCCGCCTCGACCTTGCGGTTGATCTCGGGTCGCGCCACGCCGGCCATCTTCAGGCCAAAGCCGATGTTGCCGCGCACGCTCATGTGCGGATAGAGCGCGTAGGACTGGAACACCATCGACAGCCCGCGTTTGGCCGCCGCCACGCCGACCACGTTGCTGCCGTCGATCAGGATGCGCCCGTCGGTGACGTCCTCCAGCCCGGCGATCAGGCGCAGCAGCGTGGTCTTGCCGCAGCCCGAGGGGCCGACGAACACCACGAAGCTGCCGTCGGCGATGTCGAGGTCGGCGCCATGGATCACCGTATGGCTGCCGAACGCCTTGCGGACTCCCTGGAGCGTGATGCGGCCCATGGTCGTGGTCCTATTTGACGGCGCCGAAGGTCAGCCCGCGTACCAACTGGCGCTGGCTGAACCAGCCCAGCACCAGGATGGGCGCGATGGCGAGCGTCGAGGCGGCCGATAGCCTGGCCCAGAACAGGCCTTCGGGGCTGGAATAGGAGGCGATGAACACGGTCAGCGGAGCCGCCTCCGAGCTCGACAGGTTCAAGGTCCAGAACGCCTCGTTCCACGCCAGGATGACGTTCAGCAGCAAGGTCGAGGCGATGCCCGGCACAGCCATCGGCGTCAGCACGTAGATGAGCTCGCGCCCGACCGTGGCGCCGTCCATGCGGGCGGCCTCGAGGATGTCCTTGGGGATCTCCTTGAAGTAGGTGAACAGCATCCACACCACGATCGGCAGGTTGCCGAGGCATAGCACCAGGACCAGCCCGCCCAGCGTGTCGAGCAGGCCGAAGGTGCGGTACAGCAGGTAGATCGGCACCAGCACGCCGACCGGCGGCATCATCTTGGTCGAGAGCATCCAGAGCAGCGTGTCCTTGGTTCGCTTGGACGGCGCGAAAGCCATCGACCAGGCGGCCGGGATGGCGATCAGCATGGCGATCAAGGTCGACCCGCCGGCCACGACGACCGAATTGAACGCGTGCTGCAGGTAGTCGCTGCGCTGCTGCACCGTCGCGTAGTTCTCCAGCGTCCAGTGGAAGAACAGGAACGACGGCGGAGTGGAGAACGCCTCGAGCTCGGTCTTGAAGCTCGCCAGCACCATCCACAGGATCGGGAAGAAGATCGCGAAGCCGACCAGCCAGGCCGCCGCCGTCGAGACGCAGATCCGGGCAGGGGAGACACGCCGCGCCATGGCTCAGGCCTCGAGGTTGCGGCCGACGATGCGGACCAGGAAGAAGGCCACGATGTTGGCGATCACGACGGCCACCATGCCGCCGGCCGAGGCCGAGCCGACGTCGTACTGGATCAGCGCCTGGGCATAGATCAGGAAGGCGATGTTGGTGGTCGCGAGACCCGGTCCGCCGCCCGTGGTGACGAAGATCTCGGCGAACACCGTCAGCAGGAAGATGGTCTCGATCAGGATCACCACGGTGATCGGGCGCGCGAGATGGGGCAGGGTGACGTAGAGGAAGCTCGAGAACGGGCCCGCCCCGTCCATCTCGGCCGCCTCGCGCTGCTCCTCGTCGAGCGACTGGAGCGCGGTGAGCAGGATCAGGGTGGCGAACGGCAGCCACTGCCAGGCGACGATCAGGATGATGGCGACGAGCGGGGCGTTGGCGAACCAGTCGATCGGCGTCAAGCCGAGCGACGTGGCAATCCAGGCGAACAGGCCCGACACCGGGTGCATCAGAAGGTTCTTCCAGACCAGCGCGCTGACCGTCGGCATGACGAAGAACGGCGCGATCACCATCAGCCGCACGATGCTGCGGCCCACCACGACCTGGTCGAGCAGCAGTGCGATCAAGGTGCCGAGCACGATGGTCAGCACGAGCACCGAGCCGACCAGCACCAGCGTGTTGTAGAGCGAGGCGAGGAACGCCGGATCGGTCAGGAAGTAGATGTAGTTCTCGAGCCCGACGAACTGCTCCATGCCAGGATTGAGCAGGTTGTAGTGCAGGGTAGAGAAATAGATCGTCATCGCCAGCGGGACGATCATCCAAACGAACAGCAGCGCGACGGCCGGTCCCAGCAGGAGTCGGCCGAGCGCGCGGGTTTCTGCCGTCACTTGATGTAGCCTGCCCGCTTCATCTCGCGTTCGGTCGAAGCTTGCGCTGCGGCGAGTGCCGCATCGGCGGTCGTCGTGCCGGCGAGCGCGGCCGAGAACTGCTGGCCGACCGCGGTGCCGATACCCTGGAACTCGGGAATCGCGACGTACTGCACGCCGACGTAAGGCACCGGCTTGACGCAGCAGTGGTTGGGATCGGCCGAATCGATCGAGGCCAGAGTGAGCTTGGCGAAGGGCGCGGCCTTCTGATACTCGGGATTGCTGTAGAGCGACGTGCGCGTTCCCGGCGGCACGTTGGCCCAGCCCTCCTTCGCGGCGACC
>JAFAKN010000351.1 GCA_019235415.1 Alphaproteobacteria bacterium | reverse complement strand
TGCGGCTCGCCAGCCCGTAGGCGAAGTCGAGCTTGGTGTGCGCCCGGATCATGGTTTGCTGCATGATGTTGGGCCACCACGTGGTCTTCATCACCGCGTTGTAGGCGTCGAGATTGGCATCGATGAACAGCCGCTCGCGCGGCACCTCGACGTCGTCGAAGATCACGAAGGCATCCTGCTCGTCGAAGCGGCTTGAGAACGGATGCTCGAACCGGTTGCTGTTCACCGCCACGCTGTCGCGGCAGATGAATTTCAGGCCGGGCGTGTCCATCGGAATGCAGAACGTGAGCGCATGCTGGGGCGCCGAGTCGGGCATCGGCGCACCGGGATAGACCGCAAGCTCGTCGGCGAACGGGGCGAGGGTGGCGAGCACGCGCGAGCCGCGCACCACGATGCCCTGCGACGTCTCCTCGACCTTGTGCAGCTGCACCGGATCGAAGCCCACCGGATACTTGCCCTTGGCCATGTTCACCGTGGAATGCACGATGGTGTGCGTGAGCGACACGTCCTCGCGGCGCAGCTTCTTCTGGTAACGCACCAGGTTCTCGGCGCCCTGCTCGTTGCCGTTGATCGCCCACTCGTCGCAACGCCCGGCGAAGCCCGCGAAGGTGACGTTCATGTAGTCGGGGGTCCGGCCCATCAATCCGACCGAGTACTCGGCGATGCGCTCGAGCCCGCGATGACGGCGCTGCAGGTCCTCGGCACTCGCCGGAACCATGTGGCTGACGTTGATCGGCTCGCCGGTCTCCGGGTCGGGCATGAGACAGACGTCGGCCGCCTGGTGCTGCAGGTCGTAGACCTCGGCCAAGGCCTGTGCGGCGCCAGCCAGCGCGGGGTGCTCGACCATCGAGCCGACCTTGTCGCCGCCGACCCACAGCTCGCGCCGGTCGCGCAAGCCGCGCAAGAACTGCTTGCCGGTACGTGCGGCCATTCGATCCTCCCGGAAAAGTCTCGTTGAGGACAACGCTAGCCAACCGACCTGCATACCGAAATAATCAAAGCGATCATGAGTCGCATAACCAGACGTTATGTCTCGCCGCAACGCCCGACCGCCCCGCCGGCAGCGCAGCACGACGTGGCGGCGCGACTGCGCAAGGTCAATCTCGACCTGCTGCCGCTGCTCCACGAGCTGCTGCGCACCCGTAACGTGACGCGCACTGCGCAGGCCTTCGGCATGACCCAGCCGGCGGTCAGCCGCGCGCTGCGTCAGCTGCGCGCCGCCTTCGACGATCCATTGCTGGTGTCGGCCGGGCGCACGGCGCGGCTCAGCGAACGGGCGGAGGCGCTGGCGATGCCGCTGGCCGAGGCGCTCGGCGACCTCGACGCGCTCTTGAAGCCCGCGACTCCCTTCGACCCGGCGAGCGAGGCGGTCCATCTGGTGATCAACACGGCCGATTACGTGACCCAATTGCTGGCGCCGATCCTGTCGGAGATCTGCGCCCGCGAGGCACCGCACGTCGTGCTGGAGTTCACCTGGACCGGCACGCGCACCGCCGAGGACCTGGCGCGCGTCGACTTCATGATCGGGCCGCGCGCCTTCGGCCAGAAGCTGGGCAAGAAGCTGGGCTCATTGCCGCTGTGGCGCGACGAGATGGTGTGCATCGCCGCCGCCGGCAACACCGCCGTGCCGATGCGACTGACGCCGGCGCAGTTCCAGGCGTCACGCTACGTCGCTTTCCGCCGCGGGCTCAGCGTGTCGCCCGAGGTGCAGACGCTGCTGCAGCCGACCTCGCCGCTCGAGACGTCGCCGGTCTGCACGGTGCCCGACTTCCTGGTGCTGGGCGCCATCGTTGAGAAGTCGGATTGCCTGGCGCTGGTGCCGCGCAAGGTCGCGCGCGTGCTGACGCGCGGTGCGGCGTTGCGCATCGTGGAGATCGCCTACCCGCGCCGGCAGCTGTTCATCGACGCCTACTGGAGCCCGGCCACCGAGACCCGCCGCGGCCGCGCCTGGTTCCGCGACCTGCTGCGGCGCGCGGCCGAGCTCGCGTAATTCACCTCCCCGTCGCGGAGTCCGCGAAGGGGAGGTGTCGCCGTCATACGGCGACGGAGGGGTCATGGTTTCATCGGACCGCGGACCTCCTGGTCCGCATCAGGCGCATGTGAATGCGCCGACATGAATCATGAGCGGACCAGGAGGTCCGCGGTCCAATGAGCACGACCCCTCCGCCCTCGTAAGACGAGGGCACCTCCCCTTCGCGGGTTCCGCGAAGGGGAGGAGCTGCTTGTCTCGCTACAGATGGATCGGCTTCTCCCACGCCGCCAGGGCCGCTTCCTTGAGCGCCTCGTTGACCGTCGGATGGGCGTGGCAGACGCGGCCGATGTCTTCGGCGGAGGCCGAGAACTCCATCGCGAGGACGGCCTCGGCGATCATCGTGCCGGCTTCGGCGCCGATGATGTGCACGCCCAGCACCTGGTCGGTCGCCTTGTCGGCCAGCACTGTCACGAAGCCTTCGGTCGTGGCGTTGGCGCGACTGCGCGGATCGGCGGTGAACGGATACTTGCCGATCTTGTAGGCGACGCCGGCGGCCTTGAGCTGCTCCTCGGTCTTGCCGACCGACGCCACTTCCGGCTGGGTATAGAGCACGGAGGGCACGAGGTCCCAGTTCACGTGGCCCTTCTGGCCGGCGATGGTCTCGACGCAGGCGA
>JAFAKN010000349.1 GCA_019235415.1 Alphaproteobacteria bacterium | reverse complement strand
ACCGATTCGATCGACAGTCCGCGGCTGCCTAAAAGGCTACCCGACGCGATGACGCCCGAGAGCCGCACGACCGGGACGACGGGCCCGCGGCGGAAGCGATCTTTTAGCCAATCGAACATCAGCCCAATGTCGCGAGCCCTTCCTCAGAAGGCAAGCGGCGCGCCGCCTCGAAGGACCGCCTCGGCCTCGTCGGTGTAGCCGCCGCCCGGCCGATGCAGCACGAGCGGCTGGACCTCGCGCCGGTGAAACTGGCGGGCGCGGCGCGCCCGCACCAGCACGCGCGGCGCGGGCGGCAGGCGCTTGATCAAAAGATCGCTCCAGCCCAGCGCCGCGAGCGCGCGCTCGATCTCGTCCAGGCGATCGGCCCGATGGATCAGGAGCACGGTGCCTGCAGGTTTGGCGGTGCTGGTGGCAACCCTCAGCCACCGTTGCAGATCGGCGCTCGATTCGACGGTGGCCAGCGCCTTGCCGGCATCGGGTGGCGGGTCCGCGACCGCTGCGGCCAGGTACGGCGGATTGCTGACGACATGGTCGAAGGCTTTTAGCACAGGCAGCGGTGCGGCAAGGTCATGGACGAGGATACCGAAGCGATCGGCAATGCCGTTGAGCTCGGCATTGCGCTTCGCCAGCTCGGCCAGCGCGGGCTGCAGCTCGATGCCGGTGATGCTGCAGCCGGGCACGCGCGCGGCGAGGCAGAGGCCCACCGCGCCCACCCCGGCGCCGAGGTCGAGGATCCGCTCGCCCGGCCGTGCTTCGACGGCAGCGGCAAGCAGGGGCGCATCGACGGCGACGCGATAGCCCTTGGCGGGCTGCAGCAAGCGCACGCGCCCGCCCAGCAAGCCGTCTTCGGTCAGGCCCGGTTCCGTGCTAGGGATCATGGGGCGACACGCTGTCGTAACGTTCGAATCGATCCGGGAAGCGGCATTCATGGCTAAAGTCGTCTCGCTCGAGGGCAAGCGCAAGGCGCCCAGCCTGGAACCGCTGCTGGCGCTCTGTGACGGCGACATGACCCAGGTCGACCGCGAGATCGTGGTCCGCATGCGCTCGCCCGTGTCGCTCATTCCGGAGCTCGCCCATCACCTGGTGGGCGCGGGCGGCAAGCGGATGCGGCCGCTGCTGACGGTGGCCGCCGCCCGGCTCTGCGGCTACGAGACGTCGGACGATCGACACGTCAAGCTCGCCACCTGCGTCGAGTTCATCCATTCGGCGACTTTGCTGCACGACGACGTGGTCGATGTCAGTGCCCTGCGCCGCGGCAAGCCGTCGGCCAATTCGCTGTGGGGCGACAAGGCATCGGTGCTGGTCGGCGACTTCCTGTTCACCCGCGCCTTCGAGCTGATGGTCGAGGTGGGTTCGCTCGACGTGCTCGCCGTGCTGTCGCGCGCCTCGTCGACCATCGCCGAGGGCGAGGTCCTGCAGCTGGTGAGCCAGCGCGATACCAGCACGCCGGAAGCCACCTATCTCGAGGTCATCAAGGCCAAGACGGCGCGGCTGTTCGCGGCCGCCGCCGAGGTCGGCGCCATGATCGCCGGCCACAATGGGCCGGAGCGGGTCGCGCTGGAAAGCTTCGGCATGAACCTCGGCATCGCCTTCCAGCTGGTCGACGATGCGCTCGACTATTCCGGCCGCGAGGCGCAGCTCGGCAAGTCGGTAGGCGACGATTTCCGCGAGGGCAAGATCACCTTGCCGGTGATCCTGGCCTTCCTGCGCGGGCGTACGGTCGAGCGCGAGTTCTGGAAGCGCACCATCGAGCGGCTGGAGCAGCGCGACGGCGACCTCGAGCACGCCCAGGCGCTGATCGATCGCTATGGGGCGCTGTTCGATACGCTGGAGCGGGCGCGCCACTACGGCGCCATGGCGCGCGATGCGCTGGGCTTGTTTCCCGACTCACCGCTCAAGGCGGCCCTGCTCGAGGCCGTCGACTTCGCGATCGACCGCGCGCACTGACCGGTCGCGACTGATTGGCTGCGATGGCCCAGCGCCACGTCCTCGCCATCGACCAGGGCACGACCAGTACCCGGGCCATCGTCTTCGACGTCGACGGCCGGCCGGTCGCGTCGGTGCAAAAGGAGCTGCCGCAGATCTTTCCCCGGCCGGGCTGGGTCGAGCACGATCCCGAGGAAATCTGGCGCGCGACCGTCGAGACGTGTCGCGCGGCGCTGGCCAGCGCCAGGCTGGAGGCCGCCGCGCTGGCTGGAATCGGCATCACCAACCAGCGCGAGACGGCGGTGGTATGGGATCGCGCCAGCGGCAAGCCGATCCACAACGCGATCGTCTGGCAGGACCGGCGCACCGCCGATCGCTGCGAGGCGCTGCGGCGCGCCGGCCACGAGGCCGAAGTCTCGGCGCGCACAGGGCTGGTGCTCGACCCGTATTTTTCCGGCACCAAGCTCGGCTGGATCCTCGACAACGTGGCCGGCGCCCGCGCCGCCGCCGAGCGCGGCGAGCTGGCGGCCGGCACCGTCGAATGCTTCCTGCTGTGGCGGTTGACCGGCGGCAAGGTG
>JAFAKN010000343.1 GCA_019235415.1 Alphaproteobacteria bacterium | reverse complement strand
GTACATGGGCGATACGGCGGCCCGCATCGACTGCACCTTCGACCCGCGCCATGGAGATGAGAGGGGTGGGCTCGACGCCCTGCGCCAGGCCTTCGAGCGGATCTGCCGCGAGGCAGAGGAAGCGGTGCGCCGCGGTTGCCTGCACATCGTGCTGACCGACGCCAATGTCGGGCCGGAGCGGGCGGCGCTGCCGATGATCCTGGCGGCCGGCTGCGTGCACTCCTACCTGGTGCGCCAGTCGCTGCGCACCTTCACCTCGCTCAACGTGCGCGCGGGCGAGTGCCTCGACGTGCACTATGCCGCCGTCATCATCGGCGTCGGCGCCACCACGGTGAACCCTTACCTCGCCGAGGAGACCATCGCCGCCCGCCATGCGCGCGGCCTGTTCGGCAAGCTGTCGCTCGCCGAGTGCCTCGCCCACTACAAGAAGGCGCTCGACGACGGGTTGCTAAAAGTGATGTCCAAGATGGGCATCTCGGTGCTGTCGTCCTACCGTGGCGGCTGCAACTTCGAGGCCGTCGGCCTGTCGCGCTCGCTGGTGCAGGAGTTCTTCCCCGGCATGCCCTCGCGCATCTCGGGCATCGGGCTGCGCGGCATGCAGGCCAAGATCGCCGAACAGCATCAGCGCGCGTTCGACGAGGACGTGGTCGCGCTGCCGATCGGCGGCTTCTACAAGGCGCGCCGCGGCGGCGACCGGCACAATTTCGACGGCACGCTGATCCACATGCTGCAGGACGCGGTCAACACCGAGTCCTACGAGAAGTTCCGCCGCTACAGCGGCGAGGTGCGCCGCCTGCCGCCGATCAACCTGCGCGACCTCTTGGACTTCAAGCCCGACCGCGCACCGGTCGCCATCGACGAGGTCGAATCGATCACCGAGCTGCGCAAGCGCCTGGTGGCGCCCGGCATCTCGCTCGGCGCGCTTGGACCGGAAGCCCACGAGACGCTGTCGATCGCCATGAACCGCATCGGTGCCAAGTCGGATTCCGGCGAGGGTGGCGAAGACCCGGCGCGCTACAAGCCGCGGTCGAACGGCGACAACGCCTCGTCGGCCATCAAGCAGGTGGCGTCGGGCCGCTTCGGCGTCACCGCGGAGTACCTCAACAACTGCCGTGAGCTCGAGATCAAGGTGGCGCAGGGCGCCAAGCCCGGCGAAGGCGGCCAGTTGCCCGGGCTCAAGGTCAGCGAGATGATCGCCCGCCTGCGTCATTCGACGCTGGGCGTGACCCTGATCAGCCCGCCGCCGCACCATGACATCTATTCGATCGAGGACCTGGCGCAGCTGATCTACGACCTGAAGCAGATCAACCCCGAGGCGCGGGTCACGGTGAAGCTGGTGGCGCGCTCGGGCATCGGCACCATCGCGGCCGGCGTGGCCAAGGCCAAGGCCGACGTGATCCTGGTGTCGGGTCACAGCGGCGGCACCGGGGCGAGCCCGCAGACCAGCATCAAGTACGCCGGCATCCCGTGGGAGATGGGCCTCAGCGAGACCCATCAAGTGCTCACGCTCAACCGGCTGCGCGACAAGGTGCTACTGCGTACCGACGGCGGCATCAAGACCGGCCGTGACGTGGTGATCGCCGCCATGCTGGGCGCCGAGGAATACGGCATCGGCACGGCCTCCTTGATCGCCATGGGCTGCATCATGGTGCGGCAGTGCCATTCCAACACCTGTCCGGTCGGCGTCTGCACGCAGGACCCGAGGCTGCGCGCCAAGTTCACGGGCACGCCGGAGAAGGTGGTCAACCTCTTCAGCTTCGTCGCCGAGGAGGTGCGCGAGATCCTGGCCCAGCTCGGCTACCGCTCGCTGAGCGAGATCGTCGGCCGCTCGGATCTCTTAAAGCAAGTGAGCCGCGGCGCGCGCTATCTCGACGATCTCGACCTCAACCCGCTGCTCAGCCGTGCCGACGGCGGCGAGGCGATGCGCTGCACGGTCAAGGGCCGCAACGAGGTGCCCGACACGCTGGACGCCCAGATGATCCGCGACGCCCAGCCGCTGTTCACCCACGGCGAGAAGATGCAGCTGCAGTACAGCGTGCGCAACACGCATCGTGCCGTCGGCACGCGGCTTAGCGCCATGATCACCCGCAAGTACGGCATGGCGGGCCTGCAGCCCGACACCGTCACCGTGCGCCTGCGCGGCACCGCCGGCCAGTCGCTGGGCGCCTTTGCCGTGCAGGGCATGAAGCTCGAAGTGTTCGGCGACGCCAACGACTATGTTGGCAAGGGCCTGAGCGGCGGCACCATCGTGGTGCGGCCGCACGTGTCGAGCCCGCTGGTGCCCGAGCTCAACGCCATCATCGGCAACACGGTCCTGTATGGCGCGACCGCCGGCAAGCTGTTCGCCTCGGGCCGCGCCGGCGAGCGCTTCGCCGTGCGCAACTCGGGAGCCGACGCCGTGGTCGAGGGCGCCGGCTCCAACGGCTGCGAGTATATGACCGGCGGGACGGCAGTGATCCTGGGCTCGATCGGCATCAACTTCGCGGCCGGCATGACCGGCGGCATGGCGTTCGTCTACGACCCCGACGACGTCTTCGCGCTCAAGGTCAATCGCGAGACGGTGACGTGGCAGCGGGTCGACCATCCGCATTGGGAGGCCGAGCTCAAGGCGCTGGTCGAGCAGCATGTCGCCGAGACCAAGTCGCCGCTGGGCGCCCGGCTGCTGAACGACTGGAACCGCCAGCTCGCGCATTTCTGGCAAGTGGTCCCGAAGGAGATGCTGTCGCGCCTGCCGATGCCATTGTCGGCGGTGGAAGAGAAGCGTGCATAGCTGGGGGCGCGCCACTCCAGTGGCGCGATCATCTTCGCACGCACAATGACGCGCGACTGGAGTCGCGCGCCCCCAGCGTGGAATGCCGCCTGGCTGCAGCTCGCCGCGACGGTCGTGCTGTTCGGGCTCTCCTGGCCGATCATCAAGATCGGCCTCACCGCCAGCACGCCGGTGTGGTTGGCGGCCGGCCGCGCCACCTGCTCGGCGCTGTCGTCCTTCGCGCTTCTCGCCGCACTGCGCCGCCTGCGATGGCCGAGTCGTGCCGACTGGCCGATCGTGCTGTCGGTCGGGGCCTTCCAACTCAGCTTTTTCTTCGCGCTCAGCAATCTCGGCGTGCAGAGCGTCCCCGCCGGCCGCTCCGGCGTGCTCGCCTACTCGACCATGCTGTGGCTCGTGCCGCTCTCGCTGCTCCTGGGCGAGCGCGTCGGCTGGCGTGGGTTGGCGGGCGCGCTGATGGGCATGCTGGGCATCGTCGTTCTGATCGAGCCCCTGCGCTTCGACTGGAGCAACCGCGCAGTCGTTGAGGGACACGTCTGGCTCCTGCTCGCAGGGTTCAGCTGGGCCTTGGCGCTGCTGCACGCGCGGCGGCATCGCTGGCGCCTCTCGCCGCTCGACGTCCTGCCCTGGCAGATGTCGGTGGCGACGATCCTGCTGTGGCTCCTGGCACTCGTGATCGAACCGCACGGATATCTCGACTTCGCCCGCGCCAACCTCTGGATCGCCCTGCCGTATATCGGCGTGTTCGCGGGACCGGCCGGAACCTGGGCCTCGGTGTCGCTGGCGCGCGCCCTGCCGCCGGTCGTGGCCTCGCTCGGAATGCTGGGCACGCCGTTGCTTGCCATCCTGTCGTCGATGGTCCTGGTGAATGAGCCGGTGACGTGGCCGCTGGCGCTCGGCACTCTGCTGGTGATCGCGGGTATTGCGATCGTGATCCTGGAGAGGGGCAAATGAATTGGGGCAAGATGAGCCGCGCCGAGCGGGACGCGGCCTACAACAACAGCAACGCCGTCAAGAACAGTCCCGAGCTGAACGCCGCACGCGAGGCTCAGTCGATGGCCTTCCGCAAGGCGCATCCCGAGCATCTCGACCTGCACTACGGGCCGCGCGAGCGCAACATGTGGGACCTGTTCCCGGCGCGCGATCCCAACGCGCCCTGCATCGTGTTCGTCCACGGCGGCTACTGGCAGCGCAACAGCCGCGAGCAGTTCGCCAACCTGATCGCCGGACCCTTTGAGCACGGCTGGGCCGCGGCGTTGCCGGGCTACACCTTGGCGCCCGACGCGTCGCTCACCGAGATCGTGGCCGAGATCAATGCAGCGCTCGACTGGTTTGCTGCGAACGCCGCCGAGCACGGCATCAACGGCAAGGTGGTCCTGTCGGGCTGGTCGGCCGGCGGCCATCTCACCGCGGCTTGCCTCGGCCATCCGAGAGTGAGCGCGGGGCTGGCCATCTCCGGCATCTACGAGCTCGGCCCGATTCGTGACACCTATTTGAATGAAAAGCTCAGGCTGAGCGACGCCGAGATCGAAGCCCTGTCGCCCTTGCGCCTGCCGATGGTGCGAAAGCCGCTTGCCATCACCTACGGCACCGCCGAGCTTCCGCCGCTGGTCGCCGACAGTCGCAACCTGCACGCTTGCCGCGCCGCGGAGCACCTGTCGGGACCACTGATCCCGATAGCCGGCGCCGATCATTTCACGATTGTGCACGAGCTGCGCGATGCCCACGGTCAGCTGACCCGTCAACTCATGCTCCTCGCCTGACGCTGCGGTTGATCACGACCCGCCCCCCGCCGTATGACAGCTGCTCGCAGAGAGGACGGAGCGGATGGCGAACAAGGTCTACCAGGATGCGAAGTCGGCGCTCGAAGGGGTGCTTGCCGACGGCATGATGCTGATGTGTGGCGGCTTCGGCTTGGTCGGCATTCCTGACAAACTGATTCGCGCGGTGCGTGATGCCGGCGTCAAGGACCTCGTCTGCGTCAGCAACAACGCCGGCATCGACGGCGAGGGGCTGGGGCTCTTGCTGGAGGCCGGGCAGGTCAAGAAGATGATCTCGTCGTACGTCGGCGAGAACAAGACCTTCGCCAAGCTCTATCTCGAGGGCAAGCTTGAGATCGAGTTCAACCCGCAGGGCACCTTGGCCGAGCGCTGCCGCGCCGGCGGCGCGGGCATCCCCGCCTTCTACACCAAGACCGGCGTTGGCACCGAAGTCGCCAAAGGCAAGGAGACCAAGGTGTTCGACGGCCATGAGTACGTCATGGAGCGCGGTCTCTACGGCGACGTCGCGCTGGTCAAAGCGTGGAAGGGCGATACCGCGGGCAACCTCGTCTACCGAAAGGCCGCGCGCAACTTCAACCCGATGATGGCGACCGCGGCCAGGATGTGCATCGCCGAGGTCGAGGAGCTGTTGCCGGTGGGCGCCATCGATCCCGACCATGTCCACACGCCCGGCCTCTTCGTGAAGCGCATCTTGTGCGGCGCGCC
This sequence comes from Alphaproteobacteria bacterium, assembly GCA_019235415.1. Taxonomy (GTDB): domain Bacteria; phylum Pseudomonadota; class Alphaproteobacteria; order Reyranellales; family Reyranellaceae; genus Reyranella. The sequence continues at coordinate 2,025 of JAFAKN010000343.1, read as the reverse complement.
CTACGACAAGAAGATCGAGCAGCGCACCATTCGCAAAGCCTAAGCGACGATTGAGGAGTAGACGATGGCCTGGACCCGCGAGCAGATGGCGGCGCGCGCCGCCAAGGAATTGAAGGACGGCTTTTACGTCAATCTCGGCATCGGCATCCCGACGCTGGTGTCCAACTTCATCCCGGAAGGGGTCGACATCACGCTGCAGAGCGAGAACGGCATGCTGGGCGTCGGCCCCTTCCCGCTCGACAACGAGGTCGATCCCGACATCATCAACGCCGGCAAGCAGACCGTGACCGAGGTCAAGGGTACCTCGTATTTCTCCTCGGCCGACAGCTTCGCCATGATCCGCGGCGGCCATATCGACCTCTCCATCCTGGGTGCGATGGAAGTGGCCGAGAACGGCGACCTCGCCAATTGGATGATCCCGGGCAAGATGGTGAAGGGCATGGGCGGCGCCATGGACCTGGTGGCGGGCGTGCGCAAGGTCATCGTCACCATGGAGCACGTCTCCAAGGACGGCACGTCGAAGCTCCTGAAGGAATGCACGCTGCCGCTCACCGGCAAGCGGGTGGTCGACATGGTGATCACCGAGCTCGGTGTGTTCGGCATCGACAAGACGGGCGAGGGCGGCGTCACCCTGGTCGAGCTTGCCGACGGCGTCACGGTCGACGAGGTCAGGGCCAAGACCAAGGCCAAGCTGACGGTCGCCTGATCGCGCGCGGATCTACTCCGCCGCCATCGACTTCGTGCCCTCGAACGCCGGCATCACCTCCTCGGCGACCCACTGGACCTGCTCCAGCATCACGCGCTGGGGCGTGCAGATGCTGGTCGACAGGTTGATGTGCTGCAGGCCGGGGAAACGGGCTTCCAGCTTCTTCAGGTGCTCGACGAGGTCGGCCGGCGTGCCGGCGAACCAGGCACCGAGCTTCATGAAATGCTCCAAGGCCGGCACGCCCGCCGCGGCCCAGCCGCCGCGCTGCCCGACGGCCCTCACCTGCTCGGGCGTGATGCCGGGAACAAAACCTAGCGGCGCGAACATTTTTACATGCTCCTCGTACCACGGCGTCATCTCGCGCACCGCCTGCTCACGCGTCTTGGCAAGATGGAAAAAGATGCCGATGCCGAGGTTCTCGCCCAGCGCCCACTGCTTGCCGGCGCGTGCCGCGGCATCGCGATAGGCCGCGATCGGCCCCTCCGCCATGGTGGCGGCGCCGCCCCCGACCAGGCCCTTGATGCCGTGCTTGACCATGAAGTCCATGGCCCGGGGCGTCGCCGACACGATCGGCTGCCAGCATTCGACCGGCCGGTTCACCGGCCGCGGCACCAAGGTCAACTCCTCGAGCTGGTAGCCGCGGTAGGGCACGCTGGGCGGCAGCGTGTAATGCTTGCCGCGATGCGAAAAGCTCTCGTTTTCGAACGCCTTGAACAGGATCTCGACCTGCTCTTCGAAGACCTCGCGGTTGGCGTTCTGGTCCAGGAGCGGACCGCCCAGGGTCTCGACCTCGCGCGTGTGGTAGCCGCGCCCGACACCGAACACGGTGCGGCCCTTGGTCAGAATGTCGGCGACCGCATAGTCTTCGGCCAGCCTGAGCGGATGCCACATCGGCGTGATGTTGAAGCCGCAGCCCACCTTAAGGCGCTTGGTCATATGAGCGAGGTGCACCGCCAGCATGAGCAGGTTGGGCAGCACCTCGTAGCCTTCGCGCTGAAAATGATGCTCGGCGAGCCACAGCGTGTCCCAGCCGAAGCGGTCCATTTGCTTGGCGATCGCCTCGAGCTTGTCGAACACCGAGGCGAGCTGATCGTTGGAATAATTCCGCTCGTTGGCGGGCGTGGCGTCCTGGCCGAGGTCCGGCATGTCGATGTGGCCGGGATAGACGGTCATGAACTTGGTGATCATGGTGCCTCCTTGCCGATCGCGCGGCGCGGCTACGGCTGGCCTTCGTCCTCGCCTGTTCAGGATAGCCAGACTCGCGGCAACTTCAACACGGCGGGGTCGCCCTCGTCGCTCCGTCGATCGTCGTGTCTGCC
>JAFAKN010000306.1 GCA_019235415.1 Alphaproteobacteria bacterium | reverse complement strand
CCCGGCGACTTCGTGCACGACATGTCGATCCGGCTGACGCTCGACCACACCTTCAAGATCGTCGACGTCGAGGCGGTGACGGACAAGTCACCCTATAGGATCTGCGGCGACGTGGCGCCGGACTTCAAGAAGCTGATCGGGCTTCGCATCGGCGCCGGCTTCCATCGCGAGGTGCGCGCGCGGCTGGGCGGGGTGCATGGTTGCACCCACGTCGTCGAGCTGCTGGGGCCGGTGGCCACGACCGCCTTTCAGACCGTGTCATCCGGCAAGGCGCGCGAGCTCAACCGCGCGTGGCGCGAGAGGATGGGCCACAAGGTCGACCCGAACGCCAGGCGCAAGGGCAAGCCGTACGTCATCGACAACTGCTACGCCTGGGCCGCCGACGGCCCCGTCGTCAAGCGCTGGGCCCCCGACTACTACACCGGCCCTGACGGCGAAGCCGTGCGCGCCGCAGCCGCCGGCAAAGAGATCGAGATGGAGGGCTGAGGCAGCGACACAAATGCTGTCATCCCGAGCGTCAGCACCTGTCATCCCGAGCGTCAGCGAGGGATCCTTAAGGCAACAGGAAGGATCCCGCGCTACGCTCGGGATGACAGGAGTGTTGGTAGCCTCGCTACCTGTACCCATCCTCCGCCGGCGTCAGGGTCGTGAGCGCGAGCGCATGCAGCCCGGCGTCGAACTCGTCCTTCAGCGCGGCGTAGACCAGTCGCTGGCGCGCGACGCGGCTCTTGCCGTCGAACGCCGCCGACACGATCTCGACGCGGAAGTGACTCTCGCCGCCGTCGCGATAGCCGGCGTGACCGAGATGACGCGACGACTCGTCCTCGATCAGCAGCCGCGTCGGCGCAAACTCGCCCCGAAGCTTGTTGTCAATCGCCATCGCGACCTTGCCCATCGCTCGCCTCTCTTGCCCGTCCAATTCGTTGAACACATATTATCGGCGATGCCGCCACGCCGCATGAACCCTTTGACCGCCAACGGGGACGCAAAGCCCGCCGAGAGGATTTGCGAGGCGCCGGGTTGCTTGCTGTGCGGCGAGTACCGCGCGCCGCGCGCCCGCGATCGGCTGACCGACTACCGCTGGTTCTGCCTCGAGCACGTCCGCGAGTACAACAAGAACTGGGACTACTTCGCCGGGCTGGATGCCACCCAGATCGAGGCTCACATCCGTGCCGACACGACCTGGCGACGGCCGGTGTGGCCGTTGGGCGCACGCCGCGGCGGCGGCAACTACACGCGGATCGTCGACCCGTTCGACCTGGCCGACGACGCAGGCCTCGGTGAACGGCCGGTGCCGCGCATGGATGGCAGCGAGCAACTGACGCCGGCCGAGCGCAACGCCTTGGGCGTGCTTGAACTTTCGTGGCCATTGACCAAGGCCGACGTGAAATCTCGTTACAAGGAACTGGTCAAGCTGCATCACCCCGATGCCAATGGCGGCGCTCGGGATGCCGAGGAAAAACTCAAGGAAATCAATGCCGCCTATTCCACTTTGCGGGCCTGCGAGCACCTGCCGGCGGGCAATTGAGGCCCGCACCCAAGAGTAGTCTTAGCCCTCGTCAGGGCAGACCCGCCAATTGGTCGCTTGCAGCGCACAATTTGGCCTGCGAGTATGACCAACACCCGCAATTTGGCGGGCTTTGTTTTGTAGGACACGTGATGGCTTCCACGACAACCGCGGCCCGGCAGAATGCCTCGGGCATGCCGGACATCAAGGTTTCCGCCCGCCAGCTGTTCGGCATCGATACCGACATGGAAGTGCCGGCCTTCAGCCAGGCTACCGAGCACGTCCCGGAGGTCGACGACGCCTACCTGTTCGACCACGACACGACGATGGCGATCCTCGCGGGCTTCGCCCACAACCGAAGGGTCATGGTCCAGGGCTATCACGGCACCGGCAAGTCGACGCACATCGAGCAGGTCGCGGCCCGGCTCAACTGGCCGTGCGTGCGCGTCAACCTCGACAGCCACATCAGCCGTATCGATCTCATCGGCAAGGACGCCATCGTGCTGCGCGACGGCAAGCAGGTGACCGAGTTCCGCGAGGGCATCCTGCCGTGGGCGCTGCAGAACCCGACGGCGCTGGTGTTCGACGAGTACGACGCCGGCCGCGCCGACGTGATGTTCGTGATCCAGCGGGTGCTCGAGGTCGAAGGCAAGCTCACCCTGCTCGACCAGAACAAGGTGATCCGCCCTCACCCGGCGTTCCGTCTGTTCTCGACCGCCAACACGGTCGGCTTGGGCGACACGACCGGTCTCTATCACGGCACCCAGCAGATCAACCAGGGCCAGATGGACCGCTGGTCGATCGTCACCACGCTGAACTACCTGCCGCACGACGCTGAGGTGAACATCGTCGTCTCCAAGACGCCGCAGTACGACACCGACGAGGGCCGCAAGATGATCTCGGCCATGGTCGCGCTGGCCGACCTCACGCGGGCGGGCTTCATCGCCGGCGACATCTCGACCGTGATGTCGCCGCGTACGGTGATCACCTGGGCCGAGAACGCCAAGATCTTCAGCGGCGACATCGGCTTTGCCTTCCGGCTGACCTTCCTGAACAAATGCGACGAGGTCGAGCGCAGCACGCTCGCCGAGTACTACCAGCGCTGCTTCGGCAAGGAGTTGCCGCCGTCGAGCGGCAAGGGCGGCAAGCTGCACTGACGGGTCCCACGATGGCCGGCAAGGACACCACGCCGCTCGAGGAGTTCCGGCGGGTCACCGCGACCACCATGCGCGCGGTGTCGCACAAGGAGGTCAACGTCTCGTTCGTGCCCGACGGCGGCTCGCTGCTGGGCAACGAGGCGCGCATCACCGTGCCGGCGCGCGACCTGCCGGTCGAGGACGTCAGCCGGGTCCGCGGCGAGGCCGATTCGATGGCCCTGAAGCTGCGCCATCACGACCGCCGCACCCATCTGCGGCGCGTGCCGCGCGGCGAGACCGCGCGGGCGATCTTCGAGGCCGTCGAGCAGGTCCGCGTCGAGGCGCTGGGCGCCCGCCGCATGGCCGGCGTCGCCGACAATCTCGCCGCCCTGTGGCGCCAACGCTCCGACCAGCGCGGGCACGCGCGGGTCAAGGCCAAGGACGACGCGCCGCTCGCCGACGTCATCGGCCTGATCGCCCGCGAGCAGCTGCTGGGCGCCTCGCCGCCGGCCTCGGCCAAGGCGATGGTCGACATGTGGCGGGCCGACGTCGAGTCTGCGGCCGGCCGCGACTTCCAGAAGCTGCGCGAGGCGCTCTCCAACCAGGAGGCGTTCGCGCGCGCCGCCCGCCAGCTGATCCGCGACCTCAAGCTCGGCGACGAGAGCGCCGACCTGCAGGACGAGGACGACCAGGACTCGCA
>JAFAKN010000016.1 GCA_019235415.1 Alphaproteobacteria bacterium | reverse complement strand
GCCCAGTTCCGGTGCGCCGGTGAGTGCCACCTACCTCGCGGCGCGCACCGAAGCGGAGTTCCACCATCTCGCCGGCTGCTTTCACCTCCGGGCCCGGCGCACCTTCGGGCTGATGGGCCGGCTCACCGACTTCATGTCGGCTTTCCTGGTCGACACGGCCGCCGCCCTGCGCGCGCTCGGCAAGCACGACGCGGCGGCGCGCGCAGCGGGCATGGTCGAGCTCTGCCGCGAGAACGACTTGCAGGTCACGCACGCGCTGATCGACCCGCAGTCCGACCGCTCGACCCTCGACGCGCCGTCCGAGGCCGTGCAGGTGGTCGAGCGGCGGCCCGACGGCGTCGTCGTCAGCGGCTGCCGTCTGCTGTCGACGCTCGCACCGGTCGCCAACGAATGCTACGTCGGTCCCTACTATCCGCGCCGGCGAGGCGAGGAGAAGTTCATGCTGGCTTTCGTGGTGCCGATGAACGCGCCCGGCCTCTCGACCCTCTGCCGCGAGAGCTTCCACCGTGGCCAGGACCCGGTCGACCGCCCGCTCTCGAGCCGCTTCGACGAGGGCGACGCCATCCTGATGTTCGATCGCGTGCTGGTGCCGCACGAGCGCATGATCGTCGACGGCGACATCGCGGCCTACAACGGCATGCTGCAGGCGCGGCCCGGCTACACGCCGTTGCAGGCCACCATCCGCTCGACGATGAAGCTGCGGTTCCTGTCCGGGCTCGCGACCGCGATTGCGCGGGCCAACGGGCGGGACAAGCTGCCGCGCTTCCAGGCGGCGATCGGCGAGCTGATCGCCCTGATCAGCGTCGCCGAAGGCATTCGCGCCGGCGCCATCGCCGAGGGCCTGGCTCGCGCCGAAGCCTTCGCGCGTGGCGATGTCCGGATCGAAGGCGATGGCCTGACCGGGCCCAAGACGATCGGCGTGTGCGGCGGCGCGGCGATCAACTTCTACTTCCCCTACGCCAACACCAAGGCGGCCGACGTGCTGCGCATCGCCGCCGGCTCGGGCGTGCTCGCCATGTCCGTCGCCGACTACGCTCGTCCCGACGTCGGCCCGCTGATGGACAGGTGGCTGGTCGGCCCTGGCATCGACGCGAAGCGTCGCCTGCAGCTGATGAAGCTCGCCTGGGACATGACCGGCACCGAGTTCGGCTCGCGCGCCGGCCTCTACGAGCGGCTGTACTCGGGCGATCCCGAGATCAACGCCCAGCGCTGGTTCAGGAGCGGCATCACCCGCGAGTGCGAGGCGCTGGTGGACCAGCTGTTGAACAACTAGCAATTCTCCTGGCGTGCCCAGGGGAGAGTAGCGATCGCCGAGGCGAGCGCGCACAATCGACGACGATGAGGCAAGCGGCACCCGAATCTTGATGAGACGGATCCCGACGGGCGCCGTCCTGCTTGTCGCCTCCGCCATGCCTGCCACGGCCGACGAGGGCGGCTCGAGCATCTGGATTCCCGGACAGTATGCGAGCTTCGCCGCCGTTCCCGGCGATCCCGGTTTCTCGCTCGAGACCGTCTTCTTCGTGGGCAACGGCTCGGCTTCGCAAGGCACGACGTTTCCGCGCGGCGGTCGCCTCCTGTCGGGAACCAGCGACAACCAGTGGTACGCATACACGACGCCGACCTGGACGTTCGAGGACCCCGTTCTCGCCGGGCAGCTGGCGGTCGGGGTCACCTTTTCATTGGGCGGCGACGATGTGTTCGTGAGCAACGTGTTCACCAGCCGCGACGGCCGCGCCCGCGGCACGAGCGGTGCCGACAGCGTCACGGGCGTGAGCGACCTCTACCCCTCGGCCTCCCTCAAATGGACCGTCGGCCGCCACAACGTCATGGCCTACCTGATGGGCAGCGTACCGACCGGCGCCTACGATCCCAACCGGCTGGCCGGGGTCGGCGCCGGCCATTGGGCCATCGACTGGGGCACGGCCTACACCTTTCTCTCTGGCAAGTACGAGTTCTCCCTGACCGCCGGCACAACCTACAACTTCGTCAATCCGAGCACGCAATACCAAAGCGGCATGGACGGCCATCTCGATTTCGGCACGTCGTACGCGCTCACGCCCTCGGCCTATGTCGGCGCCGTCGGCTATTTCTTCGACCAGCTCAGCCCGGACACCGGCGGCCCCCTGGAGCTGGGCGGCTTCTATTCGCGCGTTGCCGGCGCGGGTCCGCAGGTCGGCTGGTCGTTCGCCGCCGGCCCGGTCGCCCTCGACGTCAACCTGCGCGGCTACAAGGAGTTCGCTTCACAGAACCGGCCCGAAGGCTGGAACGCCTGGCTGACCGTTTCGTTGTCGCCGGCCAAGCGCAAGGGGCAGCCGTAGATCAGTGGTGGCTCGGGGCCAGGAAGTCGCTGGCAGTCGAAGAAGTCGAACCGAGATTTGACGCACTCGGATTGCCCTCGCTTGCAACGAGGGTGGCCGCCATCGCCTGGACCAGCAGCGAGGTGCCCGGCGTCACGCGCCAGGCGTCGGCCAGGTCGCCGAGCATCGCGCTGTCGCTCGCCGAGCCGTTCAGCACGCTGCCGTCGGGCCGTTGGAAATCGTTGGCCCGGCCGGTCTTGCTGCCGAGCAGGCCTTGCACCGAGCCGGGATCGTCGTTCGGTCCGAGCACGACCGACCAGTCGAAGAAGCCGCCTTGCTCGCCGACCCACAGCTGCTCGCCGGTATTCCAGCTGAGCTCCCAGGCATGGGCGCCGAGGGTCGTGAGCGTGCCGCCGGACAGCCGGCCGTCGACCTGGACGATGTCCGCGCGGCCTTCCATGAAGCTGACCCGTGCATCGCCG
>JAFAKN010000265.1 GCA_019235415.1 Alphaproteobacteria bacterium | reverse complement strand
GCCAACGGCGTGCGCTTCGTCGACGAGGGCGCCGATTTCCGCAACTACACCTACGCCAAGTACGGCGCGGTGATCCTGGCCCAGCCGCAGCAATTCGCGTGGCAGATCTTCGATGCCAAGGTTTTGGACAAGCTGCGCGACGAGTATCGCATCAAGCGCATGACCAAGGTGCGCGCCGACACGATCGAGGAGCTGGCCAAGAAGCTCGAAGGCGTCGACGAGCAGCAGTTCCTCAAGACCATTAAGGAATGGAACGCATCAGTCATGACCGAGGTGCCGTTCAACCCGGCGATCAAGGACGGCCGCGGCGTGCGCGGTCTCGCGGTGCCCAAGAGCAACTGGGCCAACACCATCGACACGCCGCCGTTCGAGGCCTACGCCGTGACCTGCGGCCTCACGTTCACGTTCGGCGGCCTGAAGATCACGACCAACGGCGAGGTCGAGAGCACCGACGGCGGCACCATCCCCGGCCTGTTCGCGGCCGGCGAGCTGGTGGGCGGGCTGTTCTATCACAACTATCCCGGCGGCACCGGCCTGGTGTCGGGCGCTGTGCTGGGCAAGCTCGCCGGCGATGGCGCCGGTCGCTACGTGAAGGGCAAGAACTGATCATGCCGGATTGGCCCGAAGGTGCGGTGTTTACCGTCGGGCATTCGACGCTGCCGATCGACGCGTTCGTCGACCTGCTGCGCGGCTACGGCATCGAGACCTTGGCCGACGTTCGCAGCGTGCCGCGTTCGCGGCACAATCCGCAGTTCAACAGCGAAGCGCTGGCGGCGTCGCTGCGTGAGGGCGGCATCGAGTACGTCGCGCTGGCGGGACTGGGAGGACTGCGCCGGCCGCGCAAGGACTCGCCCAACGGCGCCTGGCGCAACGAGAGTTTCCGCGGCTACGCCGACTACATGCAGACACCGGCCTTCGAGGCGGCCCTGCAGGCGCTGATCGACATGAGCCGGCGCAAGCGGGTGGCCATCATGTGCGCCGAGGCCGTGCCGTGGCGCTGCCATCGCTCGCTGGTCGCCGATGCGCTCAACGCCCACGGCATCCCGGCGATCGAGATCCTGTCGGCCGGTAAGCATCGCCTGCACACGCTGACGCCTTTCGCGGTGGTCCACGGCACGACCGTCACCTATCCGCCTGCCCAGGGATCCCTCCTCTAGGTCCATCCGGAGACAAGACATGCCATCGATCGCGAGACGCCGCGCGCTGGCTGCGGGCGCGAGCGCCCTGCTGCTGCCTTCCGTTGCCCGCGCCCAAGCCTGGCCGAGCGGGCCCGTAACCTTGGTGGTAGGCTACGCCGCCGGCGGCGGCTCCGACATCAATGCCCGCGAGCTGGCCCAGATCCTCTCGCCGCTGATCGGCCAGCAGGCGATCGTCGACAACAAGGGCGGCGCCGCGGGCAGCCTCGGGGTGCGGACCGTGGCCTCGGCCAAGCCCGACGGGCAGACGCTGTTCTATGCCGTCGGCACCAACGTCGTGATCAACCCGCATGTCCAGAAGGGCATGATCGACACCATCGCCGCGCTGGCGCCGATCTGCCAGACCACATCGTACCAGTACGTGCTGGCGGTTAACCCCAAGGTGCCGGCCAACACCGCGGCCGAGCTGGTCGCCCTGGCCAAGAAGGAGCCGGACAAGCTCACCTTCTCGTCGTCGGGCGTGGGCGGCAACAACCATCTCGCCGGCGCGCTGTTCGCCCAGGCGACCGGCATCCAGATCACCCACGTGCCCTACAAGGGCACCGGTCCGGCGCTGGCCGACGTGATCGCGGGCCAGATCACCATGAACTTCTCCTCCCTGCCACCGGCGGTCGGCCAGATCAAGGCGGGCAACCTCAAGGCGCTGGCCGTCACCGGCGAGAAGCGGGTGAGCGCGCTGCCCGACGTGCCGACGCTCAAGGAGCAAGGCATCGACGTCGTGGTGACCGGCTGGCACGGCCTGTTCGCCCCGGCCAAGACGCCGGCCGAGGTGCTCGACAAGGTCGAGGCGGCGGTCAAGCAGGCGATGAAGGACGCCAAATGGGAGGCCGCCCTTGCCAAGGACGGCCTCGAGCCGCCAACCGACCGCAGCCGCGCCCATTTCGCCAGGTTCGTGGCCGACGAGCACGCCTTCTGGGGCAGGAAGCTGAAAGAGCTGAAGATCGAGATGGAGTGATTCCAAGCATGGCGCTGGGCGCCCGGCTGGCGTAAGCTTTTTGAAAGCCGACAAGCAATCGGCGACAGGGAGCTCTGCTGGGATGCGATCAAAACTCGCCCTTGCCATGGGGCTTGCGGCGCTGGCTGTGAGCGTGCCGGCGCTGGCCGAGGACAAGGGCTTTACGCTGGTGCTCGACCGGCAGAGTTATACGCTCGAAGGCGATGGGCACTGGGTCGGCCTGTTCGAGAACGAGCGGCGGGCCAACGACGCGGAAGCGGCCCGCAACGGCGGCCGCATCGACATCTCGTATCACGCCAGCCTGCAGACGCTCGACATCGTCGAGGCCGAGACGCTCAAGGCGGACGGCCGACGCCTGCCGGTGGCGCGCGACAAGATCATCGACATCGCCCCGCATGCCTCGCGCGACGTGGCGCTCTACACCGACCTGCGGACCCGCAGCCTCGTCTTCCCCGACGTGGAGGCGGGCGACGCCATCCGCTACGTCTATCGGCTCACCCGCTTCGATCACATCTGGCCTGGCTTCTACTGGGAATTCGCTTGGCAGCCGGGCCTGCGGGTCGAGCAGGCCGAACGCATCCTCGACCATCCGGCGGCGCTTCACGTCGCGGTCGAGGCCGACCGGACCGCGCATCGCATCGAGACCTACGGCGATCGGGTCAGGCACGTGTTGAGCTGGTCCAACAGCACGCCTGTCGATCCCGAGCCTGGCACCACCTCCTCCCTCGACTGGGGGCCGCACGCAGTGCTGTCCACCTATTCGAGCTACGCCGAGATCGGCGAGCACTACGCGCGCCTGCATCGCGACGCCGCCCGCGTGACGCCGGACATCGAGGCGCTGGCCGGCACGATCGTGGGCGACGTGAGCGATCCGCGCGAGGCCGCGCGGCTATTGTACGACTGGGTGGCGGGCAACATCCGCTATGTCGGCGTGGCGATCGGCCAGGCCAAGCTGACGCCGGTCGCGGCGTCGGAGACCGCCAGCAACCGCTACGGCGACTGCAAGGCACACGTCGCGCTGCTGGCTGGCCTGCTCGCGGCGCGCGGTATCGACAGCGAAGCAGTGCTGATCGACGTCGGCGCCGCCCGCTACGCGCTGATCGAGCCGCCGGTCCCGGCGTTCAACCACGTGATCCTGCACGTCGCGGCGCTCGGCCTCTACCTCGATTCGACGGCGAACCGCACGTCCTTCGGTGTCCTGCCGTGGGGCGAATACGACAAGCCGGTCCTCCACGCGGTGCCGGGCCGGTCCTACACGGGGCGGCTGCCGGCCGAGAAGGCCGACGACAATGTCGCCGAAACCCACACGGTCGTGACGATCGGCGCCGACGGCCACGTGCGCGGCACGACCCGGGAAGTGGCCCGCGGCGCGATGGCCATGGACTTGCGTGGCCTCGCCAACCACCTCAATGCCGCGAAAGCGGGCGCGCAGCTGCGCCATTTCGGGTCGCCGGGAAGCGGACACTGGGTCAAGACGGCGCTGTCGCCGACGGCCCCGGAGGCGATGCTGACCGGCGAGTTCGAGCTCGCCGATGCCGCCGATCTCGAGGCCGGCGAGCCGCTGCATCCGCCGGCCGGCCTGCGCTTCATGGTGCGGCCGGGCGCCTTCCTGCTCGACGTCCAAGACACGCCCCACCAGCATCCATTCCCCTGCCACGCCGGCCGACAGATCGAGACCATCGAGGTCCGGCTGCCGGACGGCCTGCGCCCCTCACGACTGCCGTCGGATCGGCACTGGGAGACGGCGATCGCCGAGTATCGGTCGAGCTACGCGTTCGAAGGCGGCGTGCTCACCGTCCGGCGGGAATTCGAGGCGCATCCCCAAGGCCAGGTCTGCCAGCCCGAGCAGTCGGTCGAGCTCATGAAGCTCGCTTCGCGCATCCGCCGCGACCTCGCCTCGATCGTGGTCTTCGAGCCACGCAGCTAGGTAAGCGTCACCCTCATTCTCCTCCCCAGCCTCGCTGGGGAGGTGTCGTCGTCTTACGGCGACGGAGGGGTCATGAACTTCATGAATCATGACCCCTCCGTCCGCGATGACGCGGACACCTCCCCAACTTCGTTGGGGAGGAGACTGAACTCACGCCGCCTTGGGCTTGCTCGGCACCATGCAGAAGCCCTGCGCTTCGACGCCGAGCGCGGGATTGAACTTGCTGCGGAAGTTCTCCATGGCGATGCCCGCCGTGAGCTCGACGATCTCGGCCTCGGTGAAATGCTTTCTCAGCTCGGCGAAAAAGGCATCGTCGACCTTCTGGCCAGTCGTGGTGATACGCTCGGCGTATTCCAGCGCCACGCGCTCCATCGGGCTGAACAGCTTGCTGTCGCGCCAGCTCAAAACCTCGCCGAGCTTCTCCGCGCCGCCTGCGCTTTCCGTCACACGGACGGAATTGATGTCAATTCAAAACGGGCAGCCGTTGATGGTGGAGACCCGAACGTAGACCAGCGCCAGCAGGTCCTGCGGCAGCAGGCCCGACTGGGCGATCGAGGCGCCCAAAAGCTTGGCGGCGCGCAGGATCGGCGGGCAGTGCGCCATCACCTTGGTGGGATTGAGCAGGCCGCCGAAGAGCTCGCGCTCCTTCTCGAACACGGCGGCCAGGGTGGGATCGCCGCCGTCCTCCTCGATCTCGCGCACGCGGGGCATCGCAGGTCCTCCATTGGTTTGGAGCAACGTAGGATGCACGCCGGTGCGCGAGCCAAAGATCTTTTCTCATGCTCGCACAAGGAGCGACGGACCTTGCATCTGTCGCCCGATGGATCAGCCCGGGTCAGCCGTGGGGATGGCTGAGCACGAGATTGTCGATATGCGCATCGGCGACCGCACTTCCCCCGGCGTCGCCTGCATCCTTCGCGAAGGCCGCGGCCATGTGGCTGCTGAACTGATCCACCCGGTTGGCCAGTGCCGCGTCGTCCGACTGTCCCGGGTCGGGTGTGAAGCTGAGACCGTGCGGCGAGCTGAAGGTGAAGCCCGGAGCATTGTCGGCCGTCACCAGCGGCGTGAAGGCGCCCGTCGTCGGATCGACCTGGCCGAACGCATGCAGGCTGCCGACCGAGGCATAGTAGTCGTTGGTATTGAGGCCGGTGGCGTGGAACGAGAGGACCTCGTTGGTCGCCGTATCGGTCAAGATGAAGGTCCCTGACGTGGCGCCGGGCTTGATGACGTCGTCCAGGCCGGCGTGGCCGGCCGTGACCCCGGCGATCGGCGTGAACGACACGGATTGCTGCGCCGTGCCGGGATTCTTGATGTCGATGATCGTCCCATCATCGCCGCTCGACAGGAGCAGGTCGCCGTTCGGCGCCAGCTTCAGCGAGTCGGGGTCGTTCTGCGGCACGACTTCCTGCTTGCCGGTGACGGTATCGAGGCCCGTCGCGCCAAAGGCGAGAATGGCCTTGGTCGTGAGCGTTCCGGTCGGATGATCGCCGTTTAAAAGCTCGACGACGGTCGCGTCGCCGGGATTGACCGGGTTGGTGTAGCTCAGGAACACCTTGTCGCCCTTGAAGACCACGTCGTCGTAGCCGCGGGTCGCCAGGGTATCTGCATAGGTGAGCGGTGCCGAGACGGTGTGCGTCTTGGGATCGATCAGGGTCAGGGTAGGGTTGCCGTCCTGATTCTGCAGCGCCCAAAGCTCGCCTGTGACGGGATTGATCTTCAGGCCGTCGACCGATCCCGGCAGCGAATAGGTGAACTCGATGTGGCCCTTCTTGTCGTACTGCACGATCGTGCTCGAGCCGCCGGCACCGGTCGAATCGGCGCCGTTGCCATATTCGACGAAGGTCGAGCCGTCGGCCGTGGTGACCGAGTCGGGCGCGCTCGACCCGTCGGTCGGGGCCTGGAAGGTCCTGATCGCGCCGATCTGCGGCGCGGGCGGGGCGGTCTTGTCGGGGATGAAGAGGACGCCATGCGGCGAGCCGAAGGTGAAGCCCGGCGCATTGTCCGCCGAGACCAGCGGCGTGAAGGCGCCGGTGGTCTTGTCGATCTGGCCGAACGCGCCGAACGCGCCGACCGAGCCATAGTAGTCGTCGAGGTTGAGGCCGGTCACGTGCACAGAGATCACATGGCCGTCCTTGGCGTCGCTGATCAGGAAGGTCCCCGCGGTCGCCGTTGGGACAATGACGTCGTCGAGGCCGGCGCTGCCGACGGAAGCCATCGGAATGCCCTGGATCGGCGTGAAGGCGACGGCCTGTTTCGCCGTGCCCGGGTTCTGGATGTCGATGATCGCGCCATCATCGCCGCTCGAAAGGATCAGATCGCCGTTGGGCGCGAGCTTCAAGGAGTCGGGATCGGCCTGGGGAACGACCTCCGTCTTGCCGGTGACGGTGTCGAAACCCATCGTCCCGTCGAGGAGGACCGGCTGGGTCTCGAGCGTCTCGCCCGGGTGGAGGTCGGGACCGTTGAGCAGCTTGACGATGGTCGGATCGCCGTTGCCGGTCGGATTGGTGTAGCTCAGGAACACCTCGTCGCCCTTGAACACGACGTCGTCGTAGCCGCGCGTCGTCGAGGTGTTGGCGTAGGTGAAGTGCGTCACGTCGAACGTCTTGGGATCGATCACCGACAGCGACGAGCGGCCGTCCTGGTTCTGCAGCGCCCACACCATCCCGGTGTCCGGGTTGAATTTCAGCCCGTCGACCGAGCCTTCGATCGAATAAACGTGCACCACGTGACCGGCGGTGTCGTACTGGATGATCGTGCTGGTGCCGGGAACCGCGCCCGTCGGATCGACGCCGTTGCCATACTCGACGAAGATGAACTTGCCGGCTTGCGTGATCGAATCGAGGCCGCTGACGCCGTTGGGCGCATTGGCAAAGACCTTGATCGAATCGACCTCGGCGACCGGCGGGGCATTCTTGTCGGGGACGAAGACGACGCCATGGGGGGCCGCGAAGCTCATGTTGCCGGCGTTGGCCGCCGTCACGAGCGGCGTGAAGGCGCCGGTCGTCGGATCGATCTGGCCAAACGCCTTCAGGCTGCCGACCGAGGCGTAGTAGTCGTTGGGATTGAGGCCCGAGACGTGGAACGAGTACACCGCGTTTGATGCGGTGTCGGTGAGGTAGAACGTGCCCGCCGAAGCGCTCGGCTTGATGACGTCATCGAGCCCGGCGCCGGCCGGGACGCCCTGGACCTTGGTGAAAGCCACGGCCTGGTTGGGCTTTCCGGCGTTCTGGATGTCGATGATCGTGCCATCGTCGCCGCTGGTCAGGAGCAGGTCGCCGTTGGGTGCGACCTTCAGCGAATCGGGATCGGCCGCCGGCACGACCTCCATGTTCCCGGTGACCGTGTCGAAGCCCATCGTGCCTTCGGTGAGGATCGTGGAGGTGAGCAGCGCGCCGCTCGGCCGGTCGCCGTTGAGCAGCTCGACCAGGATGGGATCGCCCGGCGCGGCCGGGTTGGTGTAGCTCAGGAACACCTTGTCGCCCTGGAAGACGACGTCGTCGTAGCCGCGCGTGGCGGACGGCACCGCATAACTCAAGGGACCGGTCACCTTGTGCGACACGGGATCGATCAGGGTGATGGTGGAGTTGCCGTCCTGATTCTGCAGCGCCCAGATCTGGCCGGTCTCGGGATTGTACTTCAAGCCGTCGACCGATCCGGGAATCGAATAGGCGTGCAGGATGTCCCCGTTCTTGTCGTACTGGACGATGGTGCTCGGGCCGCCCGAGCCATCGGAAGGCACGCCGTTGCCGTACTCCACGAAGAAGGTGCCATGCTCGGTGGTGATGGAGTCCGGTGCGCTCGCGCCGTTCGGCGCCTGTGCAAACCGATTGACAGGTCCGACAGAAATCATCCCGCTCCTCCTGTGGTCGTGGCGGAGGGCGAGCTAAGGCTCCGGCGATGACATCGAAGTTGTCACAGCTGTGACCAAATCGAGACCAACGGTGCAGCACATCTGCTGCGCTGTGGACGGTCATTTGCCTCCCCAACTTCGTTGCAACTTCGTTGGGGAGGTGTCGCCGTCTTGCGGCGACGGAGGGGTCATGGAGCTCATAACTCATGACCCCTCCGTCCGCGATGACGCGGACACCTCCCCAACTTCGTTGGGGAGAAGAATGACAAGAGCGCGCTACGCCTCGCGGCGCGAGTCTCCGGTCGAGGCGACGAAGACTAAAACCCCAACACCTTTGCCTGCACCACGCCCTCGAGCGCCGCGATCTTCTTCAGGAGGTCCGGCGAGATCGGCTGGTCGACCTGGACGAGCGCGATGGCCGAGCCGCCCGGCTTGTCGCGGCCGAGGTGGAAGGTCGCGATGTTGACCTTGCTTTCGCCCAAAAGCGTACCGAGGCGGCCGATGAAGCCCGGCTTGTCGTCGTTGGTGATGTAGAGCATGTGCGGGGCGAACTCGGCCTCGATCTCGATGCCCTTGATGTCGACGATGCGCGGATGCTTGCCGCCGAACAGCGTGCCGGTGACGGCGCGCGTGTACTTTTCGGCGGTGACCGTGAGCCGAACCATCGAATGGTAGTCGCTGGCCCGCTCGTGCTTGACCTCGGCGACCTCGACGCCCCGCTCGCGGGCGATCACCGGCGCATTCACCATGTTCACCGAGGTGAGCTGCGGGCGCAGCACGCCCATCAGCGCCACCTGGGAAAGCGGCTTGACGTTGAGCGCCGCGACGTCGCCTTCGTATTCGATCGCGACCGCCTTGATGTCGGTGTCGGTGAGCTGTCCGGCGAACGAGCCCAGCTTCTCGGCAAGCTCGAGATAGGGCGCCAGCCGCGGCGCCTCCTCGGCGGTGACGTTGGGCATGTTGAGCGAGTTCACGATAGCGCCGTTCAGCAGGTAGTCCGACATCTGCTCGGCAACCTGCAGGGCCACGTTCTCCTGCGCCTCGACGGTCGCGGCGCCGAGATGCGGCGTGCAGACCAGATTGGGCGCGCCGAACAGCACGTTCTGCTTGGCCGGCTCCTCAGTGAAGACGTCGAACGCGGCGCCGGCGATGTGGCCCGAGACCAAGAGATCGCGCACCGCCAACTCGTCGATCAGCCCGCCGCGCGCGCAGTTGATGAGGCGCACACCCTTCTTGGTCTTCATCAGGTTGGCGCGACTCAGGATGTTGCGCGTCTGGTCAGTGAGCGGCGTATGCACGGTGATGATGTCGGCGCGCGCCAGCACCTGGTCGAGCGTCGCCTTCTCGACGCCCAGCTCCTGCGCGCGCTGGTCGGACAGGAACGGGTCGTAGGCGATGACGCGCATCTTGAGGCCAATGGCGCGCTCGGCGACGATCGAGCCGATGTTGCCGCAGCCGATCAGCCCCAGGGTCTTGAAGCTGAGCTCGGTACCCATGAACCGGTTCTTCTCCCACTTGCCGGCCTGCGTCGAGACGTTGGCGTCGGGGATCTGGCGGGCCAGCGCAAACATCAGCGCGATGGCGTGCTCGGCCGTAGTGATGGCGTTGCCGTAGGGCGTGTTCATCACGACGACGCCGTGCGCGGTCGCCGACTTGAGATCGACGTTGTCGACGCCGATGCCGGCGCGCCCCACGACCTTCAGCTTCTTCGCCTCGGCCAGCACCTCGGCGGTCACCTTGGTCGCCGAACGGATCGCCAGCCCCTCGTAGCCGCCGATCACGGCGCGCAGCTCGGCGGGCTTGAGGCCCGGCTTGAAGTCGACGTCGCAGCCGCGCTCGGAGAAGATCTCCACCGCGCGCGGCGAAAGCTCATCGGAGATGAGCACCTTGGGTTTGGCCATGACACGTCACTCCTCAAATTCATGCGGACCGCGCGCGTCTCGCGCGCTTCATGAGCGCGCGGGACGCGCGCGGTCCGGAAGAGCCCTAAGCCGCCTTCTGTCCGAATTCGCGCTCGATCTCGGCGTAGGCCCAGTCGAGCCAGGGGAGCAGGACCTGCAGGTCGCTCCTTTCGACGGTGGCGCCGCACCAGATGCGCAAGCCGGGCGGCGCATCGCGGTAGGCGCCGACGTCATAGCCCGCCTTCTCGCCCTCGAGCAGATCGGCCATCCTTTTGGCCGCCGCGGCCTGCTTGTCGGCCGCGAGCGCTGCGAACCATGGCGCGGTGATGC
>JAFAKN010000222.1 GCA_019235415.1 Alphaproteobacteria bacterium | reverse complement strand
GAGCTCGACGCGGTCGGCAGCGGCCGCTTCGATCGAAGAAGTGCAGATGGCGACCAAGACCTTCCACCGCGCGCGTCTCACCAACCTGTCGCAACCCCAGGCGGTCGAGGGCTGCAAGGCCTTGGAGAAGCGCCGGATCTACTGCTCCGCGCTGCAGGTCACGGCCTGGAATACGCCGGGCGCGCGCTGAAGGCCAGCCGCAGCCGCTCGACGAACTGCCGCTTGTCGCGGCGCTGCCAGACCGCGAGGTCCCAGCGCCCTTCCACCGGCTCGAACCGCCGCTCGACGGGCTCGAACACCGACACCGAGACGAGCCGCTTGTTCATCCTGACCTTGCGCGATGCGATGCGATAGCGTGGCCCTTCGTAGGCCGCCAGCCGCCCGACATCCCGAGCGCTCAGCGCGCCCACCACGGCGCCCTCGACGGCGGCACGCCGATCGCTGAGCACGATCGGGTAGCTCGCCCCCTTGGCACGCCGGCGCACGAAGCCCGGCAATGTCGCGAGGGCGTAGCGGCAAGGCGGCAGCCGACGCCCGATCACCAGGGCCATCACGTCCGGATCGAGCAGCGTGCCGTAGAAGAAGAAGCGCATGCCAGTGGACTCGCAAGGTGGAGCAGCGCCTGTCATCCCGAGCGCAGCGAGCGATCTTTAGTCAGAACAACGGGAAAGATCCCTCGCGACGCTCGGGATGACAACGACGTTGGTCCATCAATGATGGCCGGCCGACGGCTCGTCCGGGAGCGTTATGCCGCTGGCGCCGAGTGCGCCCTTCAGGTCGGCCATCAGGCGCTCCAGGCCCGCCTGATCGGCAGCCTCGCAGCGCGCCACCAGAACCGGCTGGGTGTTGGAGGCGCGCAGGAGCCACCAGCCGTCCTTGGTGCTGACGCGCACGCCGTCGATGTCGGAAAATTGAGCACTCTGCTTCTGCAGGCGGCCCTTGACCTCGTCGACCACGGCGAACTTGCGCTCGTCGGGGCAGTCGAAGCGCAGCTCCGGGGTGTTGACGGGCTGCGGCAGGCCATCGCGCATGTCGGCTAGGCTTTGCTTGGCGTTGGCGACGATGTTCAGGAGCCTGAGCGCGCAGTAGAGCGCATCGTCGAAGCCGAAGAAGGTGTCGGCAAAGAACACGTGGCCGCTCATTTCGCCAGCGAGCGGAGCACCGATCTCGGCCATCTTGTTCTTGATCAACGAATGGCCTGTCTTGAACATCAACGGCTTGCCGCCAGCGCGGGCGATCTCGTCGAACAGCACCTCGCTTGCCTTGACGTCGGCGATGATGGTGGCGCCCGGGCGCTGCTTCAGCACGTCGCGCGCCCACAGCACCATCAGCTGGTCGCCCCACAGGACACGGCCCTTGCCGTCGATCGCGCCGATGCGATCGCCGTCGCCGTCGAAGGCGATGCCGAGATCGCAGCCGCGCCGCTTCACCTCGGCCATCAGCTGCTCGAGGTTGGCTGGCACGGTCGGATCGGGATGATGTGCCGGGAAGGTGCCGTCGACCTTTTCGTTCAGGACGATGTGCTCGCCCGGCAACTTGTCGACCACAGCGCGGATCGATACGCCGACGGCGCCGTTGCCGGTATCCCACGCGACCTTCAGATTGCGGCCCGGCTTCACGTCCTTCAGGAGCCGTGCCGCGTAGTCGGCCAGCACGTTATGGCTCTCGGTCCGGCCCTGCCCGCTCTCCCAATCGCCCCTGGCCGACATCGCGCCCAGAGTCTGGATGTCGGTGCCGAAGAACGGCCTCTTGCCCATCATCATCTTGAAGCCGTTGTAGTCGGGCGGATTGTGCGATCCGGTGATCTGGATGCCGCCGTCGGTGTCCAGGTTATAGACGGCGAAATAGAGCATCGGCGTGGCGGCCAACCCGATGTTGGCAACATCGACCCCCGCTGACGTCAGGCCCTCGATGCAGGCGGCCGCGAGTTCCGGCGAGCTGAGCCGGCCATCATAGCCCAGCGCCACCCGCTTGCCGCCTTTGCGGCGTACCAGGGTCCCGAAGGTGCGACCGATGGCGCGCGCGTCGGCGACATGGATGGTGCGGCCGACGACGCCGCGAATGTCGTACTCGCGCAGGACAGTTGGGTCGAACTGGTGGGTAGTCTTGGCCATGGAGTTCTCCCATCGGGTCAGGCGGTCAGCGTCTCCGGCTGCGGCCGACCCACTCCCTCGTAGGCGAAGCCCAGCCCACGCATCTCCTGGGGATTGAAGATGTTGCGTAGGTCGACGATGCGCGGCTGGCGCATCAGCTGCTTGAGCCGCCGCGGATCCAGACCACGGAACTCCGGCCATTCGGTGATCACCACCAGCACGTCGGCACCGGTCACCGCGTCGTAGGCGGTCTTGGCGAACATCGTGCCGGGCAGCAGTCGGGCGGCCTCGGTCATGCCCTCGGGGTCGAACGCCATGACCGCGGCGCCGGCGGCCTGCAGAGCCGGTACGATCTCGAGCGCCGGCGCGTCGCGCATGTCATCGGTGTTGGGCTTGAAGGTGAGCCCCAGGACGCCGACCGTCTGGCCGGACAGGGAGCCGCCGCAGAAGGCGATCACTTTGCCCGCCATGCGCTTCTTGCGCGCGTCGTTCACCTCGACCACCTGCTCGACGATGGTCTGTGGCGCGCCGGCCTGCCGGGCAGTGCGTGCCAGGGCGAGCGTGTCCTTTGGAAAGCACGAGCCGCCGAAACCGGGCCCTGGATGCAGGAACTTGCGCCCGATGCGGCCATCGAGCCCGATGCCGCGCGCCACGTCGTGCACGTCAGCGCCAACCTTCTCGCACAGGTCGGCGATCTCGTTGATGAAGGTGATCTTGGTCGCGAGGAATGCGTTGCCGGCGTACTTGGTGACCTCCGCCGTCTCGATGTTGGTGAACACCATCGGCGTCTGGATCAGGTTGAGCGGGCGGTAGATCCCTGCCATGACAGCGCGCGCGCGCTCGCTCTCGACGCCGATCACCACACGGTCCGGCCTCATGAAATCCTCGATCGCCGCCCCCTCGCGCAGGAACTCCGGATTGGAGGCCACGTCGAACTCGGCCTCGGGCCGCGCCTGGCGGATGATGCGCGCCACCTCGCGGCCCGTCCCCACCGGCACCGTCGATTTGGTGACCACCACCGTGTAGCCCGCGAGTGCGGCCGCGATCTGCTTGGCGGCGGCGTACACATAGCTGAGATCGGCATGCCCGTCGCCGCGCCGGGTCGGCGTGCCAACGGCGATGAACACCACGTCGGCGCCGCCCACCGCGTCAGCCAGGTTGGTGGTGAACGACAGCCGCCCGGCCCGCTCGTTGTCGGCGACCAGCCGGTCGAGCCCCGGTTCGTAGATCGGCAGCTCGCCGCGGTTCAGCCCTGCGATCTTATCGGCGTCGTTGTCCACGCACACGACGTCGTGGCCGAACTGCGCGAAGCAGGCGCCGGACACCAGTCCGACGTAACCCGACCCGATCAGTGCGATGCGCATGGCTCAGGCCTTCAATACGCGTTCCAAGAGGGCGCGCGTTTCACCAGTCGTATCGGCGCGGTGCAGCGCCACCGCGACGTTGGCCTCGAGGAAGCCGATGCGGCTGCCGCAGTCGTAGCGCAGACCCCGATAGCGCAGGGCGTGGAACGGGCAGTGCCCGACCATCTTGGCCATGGCATCGGTCAGCTGTATTTCGCCGCCGGCGCCCTTCTCGTGGCGATCGAGGTGATCGAACACCTCGGGCTGCAGGATGTAGCGGCCGATGATGGCCAATGTCGACGGCGATTCCTCGGGGTTAGGCTTTTCCACCAGGCCGGTGACCTCGGCCAGGCTATCCTTCTCATCCTTGACCGCGGCGATGCCGTAGCTCTTGGTCTGCTCGCGCGGCACTTCCATCACGGCAACGACGTTGCCCCCGGTGCGCTCGTGCGCCGCGACCAGCTGCCCCGTGCAGCTCGGCGAATCGATGGTGAGTTCGTCAGGCAGCAGCACCGCGAACGGCTCGCGGCCGACCCAGTCGCGGGCGCACCAGATGGCATGGCCGAGGCCAAGTGGCTGCTGCTGGCGCGTGAAGATGGCGTTGCCGGCCTTGATAGTTGCCTGCTGGGTCAGCTTGAGCTCATGGTTCTTGCCGCGCTCGTGGAGCGTGGCCTCGAGCTCGTAGGCGGTGTCGAAATGATCCTCGAGCGCGCCTTTGTTGCGGCCGGTGACGAACACGAATTCTTCGACGCCGGCCGCCAGGCACTCCTCGACGGCATACTGGATCAACGGGCGGTCGACGACGGTCAGCATCTCCTTCGGCATCGCTTTGGTGGCCGGCAGAAATCGGGTCCCTAATCCCGCCACCGGCAAGACTGCCTTTCGGACGCTGAGAGCCATGTCGTGAACCTCGCTCAAGGGGCGGATCGTCCCAAAAATATCGGCAATTGGCCAAGGATTCACCGATGACAATCCGGGGGCCGGTTGATGCCACGACGGGACCCGAGCGGCAAGTCAGGTCCCCAACAGAACGTCTTTCGCGCGATTGATGCGGGCAGCGAGATCGGCGCTGCCGCCGACGTCGGGATGCACTCGCTGAATGAGCCGGCGGTGGGCGGAACGCACGTCCTCGTCACTTGCCCCTCCGGCGAGCCCTAGGACCGCAAGCGCTTCCTCGCGCGTCATGTCGGTTCGCGGTCCGCGCGGCGGTTGATGCGCCTTGCGCCAGTCCGGCCCCAGTCGGCGATCGAGATAGACCTCGAGGATCTTCAGCGAATCGGCGTCACCTGCGCATTGCGTGCGCAGATCGAGCAGTTCGCTGTCGTCCAGCGCGTCGAGCGCGCGGCCGGCGAAGGTGCCGGCGAGCACCGTCCCACCGACATCACCGCTGCCATGGTCCAGCCAAGCCTGGAGGAACGTCGTGCGCACTTCCGTACGCTGGGCGCCGCCTCCCGGCGTGCTGAATCCACCGGACGGACGCTGTCGAACCGCACGCGCGATCAGCGCGGTGATCACCACGCCGGCAAGCCCCATCAATTCCGGCAGCAGCCCCGGCAGAAATCGCAGACCGAAGATCAACAGCGCGCCGATGCCGATGCCCCCCAGCACGACCAGGACGGGCCGCAGGGCGCGAGCGACGGCCGATGGCCTGGCACGCAGAAACCAGGCGATCGTCAAGGCCAGGATCGCCAAGACGACGAGGGCCAGGACGATCGGCATCGCCAGCTACCGGGACGGTGCCGGACTGGCTGGTGGCGGGGGCAGAGGCGATGGCGGGGAAATCGGTGCGCCCGGCGATGGTGCAGGCGTCGGCAGTTCGCCACGCTCGCGCACGATCTGTCGCCAGCGCTCGACGTTGCGATTGTGCTCCATCATGTTGGCCGAGAAGACGTGACCGCCCTGGCCATCGGACACGAAGAAGTACAAGCGCTCGCGCGCCGGATTGGTCGCCGCGACGATCGAGGCGCGGCCGGGACTGCAGATCGGTCCCGGCGGCAGGCCGACGAACATGTAGGTATTGTAAGGCGTGTTCGATTGCAGATCGGCCCGCGTCAGCTCGCGGTTCAAGGGACTCTTGCCGCCCGTCAGGCCGTAGATCACGGTGGGATCGCTGTCGAGCCGCATGTGCCGGCGCAGGCGGTTGATGAACACCGACGCGACCTTGGCTCGCTCCGAGGCGATCGCCGTCTCCTTCTCGATCATCGAGGCGAGGATCAACGCCTCACGGCGCGTCACCAGCGGCAGTCCCGGCGCGCGGCTGCGCCACGCCTGATCGAGCGTCTTGTCCATCGCCTCCTTCATGCGCGACAGCAGCCCATCGCGCGTATCCTCGCGCGAATAGAAATACGTCTCGGGCAGGAGATCGCCCTCCTTGACGTCGAGCGTGATCTCGCCCGACAGCGCGTCCGTCTTGCGCACCAACTCGAGGATTTCTGCGGTGGTCGCCCCTTCCGGCACGGTCAACCGCCGCTGCACCACCTTGCCCGATTGCAACAGCTCGACCAGCGACTGCATGGAAATGTGCGCCGGAACCTCGTATTCGCCGGCCTTGATCGGCTTGGGTGACGGATCGATCAGCAGCGCCACACGGAAAAGCTTGGCATGCTCGATGACGCCTTCGTCCTGCAAGAGCTTGGCCATGGTCGCCGGACCCGCGCCACGCGGGATGACAACGGTCTTGGTCTTGTCGAGCGGACCGGACTCGCTCAGCAGGACGTTGCCGAGATAGAGTCCACCCGCCATCACCGTCACGAGCAGCGCGACGAAGAACAGGACCCATCGGAAGTAGCTGAGCACGGCCTCAGCTCCGGTCGATCAAACCGCGCCGAAGATCAGGCAGGCGTTGGTCCCGCCGAAGCCGAACGAATTGCTGAGCGCGCGGCGCACCTTGCGCTGCTTGGCCTGCTTGGGCACCAGGTCGATGTCGCAGCCTTCTTCCGGATCGTCGAGGTTGAGGGTGGGCGGCACCGCCTGCTCGTTGATCGACTTCACGGTATAAATCGCCTCTATGGCGCCGGCTGCGCCGAGCAGATGGCCGGTGGCCGATTTGGTCGACGACATCGAGAGCCCGTAGACGGCCTCGCCGAAGGTCCGTCTAACGGCGCCGAGCTCGATCATGTCGGCCATGGTCGAGGTACCGTGGGCGTTGATGTAGTCGATGTCGTCGGGATTGAGCTTGGCACGCTTCAGCGCCGCCCGCATGGCGCGCGCGGCACCGTCGCCGTCCTCGGAGGGCGCCGTGATGTGATAGGCGTCACCCGACAGGCCGTAGCCGATGATCTCGGCGTAGATCTTGGCGCCGCGCTTCTTGGCGTGCTCGTACTCCTCGAGCACGACGCAGCCCGCGCCCTCGCCCATCACGAAACCGTCGCGACGCTTGTCCCACGGGCGCGACGCCTCGGTCGGCGAATCGTTGAAGTCGGTCGACAATGCCTTGCAGGCGTTGAAGCCGGCGATGCCGATGCGGCAGATCGCGGCCTCGGCACCGCCTGCCACCATGACGTCGGCGTCCTCGAGCTGGATCAGCCGCGCCGCGTCACCCAGCGCATGCGCGCCCGTGGCGCAGGCGGTGACGACGGAATGGTTGGGGCCCTTGAAGCCATACTTGATCGACACTTGGCCCGAGGCGAGATTGATCAGCGCCGACGGAATGAAGAAGGGGCTCACCCGCCGTGGGCCTCGCTCCTTCAAGACCAGCGACGTCTCGTAGATCGTCTGCAGCCCACCGATGCCAGCGCCGATCATCACGCCAGTCCGATTGCGGCTCTCATCGTCCTGCGGTTTCCACCCGGCATCCTCGACCGCTTGTTCTGCGGCGGCTATGCCGAAGATCAGGAACTTGTCGAGCTTGCGCTGATCCTTGGCCGCGAGATAGACGTCGGCGTTGAAATGGCCGTGTGCGCGGTCACCCACCGGCACCTCGCCCGCGATCTTGGTCGCGAGATCGGAGGTGTCGAACGATTGGATGGAGCGGATGCCGGACTGTGCCGCCATCAGGCGGCGCCAGTTGGTGTCGACGCCGTCCCCCAACGGCGTCACCATGCCCATCCCGGTAATCACGACTCGCCTCATCGACTGCTTGCCTTGGCGGAGGAGCGGACGACGGTCAGGACTTGGCGTTGCTCTTGATGAAGCCGATCGCGTCGCCGACGGTCTGGATCTTCTCCGCCGCGTCGTCCGGAATCTCGATGCCGAATTCCTCCTCGAACGCCATGACCAGCTCGACGGTATCGAGACTGTCCGCGCCGAGATCGTCGATGAACTTGGCTTCATCCTTCACTTGCGCCGCCTCGACGCCCAGATGCTCGACGACGATCTTCTTAACGCGCTCGGCAATATCGCTCATTCTTTTGTCCTTCCCGTAACTTCAGGGGTCTCGCATGTCGCCTGGGGGGTCGGCGGATCGGGCTCTTATACATAGGCGCCCCGCCATTGGCTAGCGGCGGAAAGCCCACAGAATCAGGCACTTGAAGCCATTCCTGTGATGAATTCCGCTTAGATCATCGCCATCCCGCCGTTGATGTGCAGGGTCTGGCCGGTGACGTAAGCGGCCTCGCTGCTGGCGAGATACACGACGCCGGCGGCGATCTCCTCCGGCATTCCCAAGCGGTCCGCCGGGACACGCGCCAGGATCACCTTCTTTTGGTCCTCGCTCAGCACGTCGGTCATCGGCGTGGCGATGAAGCCCGGTGCCACGCAGTTCACCGTGATGCCGCGCGAGGCAAGCTCCTGGGCGAGCGACTTGGACATGCCGATCAGACCGGCCTTGGCGGCCGCGTAGTTGGCCTGACCGGGGTTGCCGGTGACGCCCACGATCGAGGTGATGGTGATGACCCGGCCGAAGCGGCGTCGCATCATGCCGCGCATGGCCGCACGCGTGAGCCGGAACGTGCCGCTGAGGTTCACCTGCAGCACCTTGTCCCACTCCTCGTCCTTCATGCGCATGGAGATGTTGTCGCGGGTAATGCCGGCGTTGTTGACCAGGATGTCGAGCTTGCCCATCGCCGCCTCGGCCTCCTTGGCCAAACGATCGATGTCGGCGGCATCGTCCATGCGGGCGGCCACCACATGGGTCCGCTCGCCGAGCGCCGCCTTCAGCGCGTCCAACGCCTCGACACGCGTCCCCGACAGCGTCACCGCCGCGCCTTGTGTATGCAACCCTCGTGCGATCGCACCGCCGATACCGCCGGAGGCGCCGGTGACCAGCGCCGCCTTACCTGAAAGATCGAACATTGCGGCCTCGCTATGCGGTCTTCAAGAACGCTTCGATGTCGGCAGGACCGTTGACCGCAAGGCCGGTCATATCCTTGTCGATGCGTTTGACCAACCCGGACAGCACCTTGCCCGAACCGCATTCGACCAGTGTATCGACGTCCTGCGACTTCATGTAGAGCACGCTCTCGCGCCAGCGCACCAGGCCGGTCACCTGCTCGACTAGGCGCTGCTTGACGGCCGACGGCCAGGTGACCTCGGCGGCAAGCACGTTGGCCACCAGCGGGACGCGCGGCGTCGCAAGCGCCACCTTTTCCAGCGCCTCGGCCATGGTATCGGCCGCGGGCTGCATCAGCGGGCAATGGAACGGCGCGCTGACCGGCAGCATCATCCCGCGCTTGCAGCCTCTACCCTTCGCAGCCTCGATGGCGCGCTCGACGGCCTCCTTGTGGCCGCTCACCACCACCTGCCCGCCGCCATTGTCGTTGGCGACCGCGACCACCTGCCCTTGCGCCGCTTCCTTGCAGGCCTCCTGCGCCGGCTCCAGTTCGATGCCGAGCAGTGCCGCCATGGCGCCCACGCCGACCGGCACCGCCTTCTGCATGGACTGCCCGCGCAACTTGAGCAGGCGCGCTGCGTCGGCAAGCTGCAGCGCGCCAGCCGCCGCCAGGGCCGAATACTCCCCGAGCGAATGGCCCGCGACATGAGTGGTCAGGCTGTCGATCGGCTTGCCGCCGTCGCGCTCGATGACCCGGACGACCGCCATGCTGACCGCCATCAGGGCGGGCTGGGCGTTCTCGGTCAGAACCAGCTCCGACTCGGGACCTTCCCGCATGAGCTTGGACAGGTTCTGCTTCAGCGCCTCGTCGACCTCCTGGAGGACTTCCCGCGCAGTCGCGAAGGCGGCGGCGAGGTCGGCCCCCATGCCGACAGCCTGGGACCCCTGTCCCGGAAAGACGAAAGCGCGCGCCATTGGTTATTTCCCCCTATCTTGGCCCGAAAGCGGGTCCTCTTACCTCACTCGGCCGATCCTCGGAACGCCTTGATTTCGGCGAGCTTGCCTGTATAACCGCCGCTCCTCGGGGCCTAAATCGGCCCCGATCTCCTTGCCGGTCCCTGCCTTTCCGCAAAGGGCCGGCTAGATCCGGGCGGTTGCCGGTCGACCTCCACCTTCCGTGCAATGCACGCGAGAGGGGCGCGACGAACTCCGGGTCGCTAACAGCCATAAGGAGCTTTTGGTCGATGGCACTCTACGAAAACGTCTTCATTGCGCGTCAGGACGTCCCGACGACGCAAGTGGAGGCGCTCACCAACCAGTTCTCCGAGCTGGTCACCGGTCTGGGCGGCACGGTTTCCAAGAAGGAATATTGGGGTCTGCGCTCGCTCACCTACCGCATCAAGAAGAACCGCAAGGGGCATTACACCCTGCTCAACATCGACGCACCGGCAGCCGCCGTGAAGGAGCTGGAGCGCACCATGTCGATCAACGAGGACATCATTCGCTTCCTCACCATCCGCGTCGACACGTTGGACGAAGGCCCCTCCGCCATCATGCAGCGCAGTGGCGAGAAGTCGGACCGCGACCGGGGCGATCGCTGGGGTGACCGTCCGCCCCGCCGGGAGCGTCCCCGCTTCGGTGAGGATGGTACTGCGATAGGAGAAGAAGAATGAGCGCGCAACGTCGTCCTTTTACGCGCCGGCGCAAGAGCTGCCCCTTCTCGGGCGCCAATGCACCCAAGATCGACTACAAGGACGTGCGGCTGCTTCAGCGCTTCGTGTCGGAGCGCGGCAAGATCGTGCCCAGCCGGATCTCCGCCGTTTCGTCCAAGAAGCAGCGCGAGCTCGCCCAGGCGATCAAGCGCGCCCGCTTCCTGGCGCTCCTGCCCTACCTGATCGCCTGAGCGAGGAGACTGACATGCCGATGAATGTCATCCTGCTCGAGCGCGTGCCTAAGCTCGGCCAGATGGGCGACGTGGTGAAGGTCAAGCCTGGCTTCGCCCGCAACTACCTGCTGCCGCAGAAGAAGGCGTTGCGCGCCACCAAGGACAACATCACCTACTTCGAATCGCAGCGTAAGACGCTTGAGGCCCAGAACCTCGAGCGTCGCAAGGACGCCGAGGCTGTGGCGGCCCGGATGGCCGACCTAAAGGTCACGCTTGTCCGCCAGGCTTCCGAAGCACTGCAGCTCTACGGTTCAGTCACCTCGCGCGACATCGCCGAGGCGGCGGCCGCGTCCGGCGTTAGGATCGAGCGCAGCCAAGTCGAGCTTGACAAGCCCATCAAGAGCCTGGGGGCGCATAAGATCAAGGTCCATCTTCATCCCGAGGTGATGGTCGAGATCACCGCCTTGGTGGCGCGTTCGCCCGACGAGGCCGACTTCCTGGCCAAGGGCGGGACCCTCGTTGCGGAAACCGAGCGCGCGGCCATGGAAGCAGCCGAAGCCGCCCAGCGCGCCGCCGAGCAGGCGGCCGCCCTGTTCGAGGCCAAGCCAGCCGAGGAGGCAGCTGCGGCGCCGCAAGAGGGCGAGCAGGCGGAAGACGCGCAAAAGTAAGCACCTTCCGGACCGGCGGCGAGCCGCCCTCCTCATGATCATGAGCGGGCGGGACGCCCGCGGTCCCTAAGACAAAAAAGGGCATGTCGCTGCCAGCGACATGCCCTTTTTTGTTTGGCGAGCCGCCGGCGCGCACACCCCTTTGCCTTGAAATTGCCATTTGTACTAAAGTTTCGGGCGGATACGCCGCGGCGTTACGGGAGTCGATGATGTCTTGCCCGCAACCTGTTGCTTGTGGGGTTAGCCGATGCTGCTAGTGCGGCTTCTTGCCCGCGTATTGGGCGAAGGCCAGTTGGTGGTCATTGACGGGACCGGACGCACCCATCGAATCCAGGGCCAGCGTCCCGGCCCCAACGTCACGGTCCGTGTCCATAGCCGGTGGGCGGGGATCCGGCTTGCGCTCCGGCCCCGGCTGGCGGTCGGCGAGGCCTATATGGACGGCACGCTGACCATCGAAAATGGCGGCAACATCTACGACCTGCTCGAGCTCTTGGGCCGCAACATGGGCGCTCTCGAAGCGTCTCCGCTGCTGCGCTGGTCGTACCGCCTGCAGCGCTGGCTGCGGACCATCGAGCAGCACAATCCGGTCGGCACCGCCGAGCGCAACGTGGCGCACCATTACGACCTCAAGGACCAGTTGTACGATTTCTTCCTCGATCGCGACCGGCAGTACTCGTGTGCCTACTTCCGCCAAGGCGACGAATCCCTCGAGCAGGCGCAGTTCGACAAGAAACGCCATATCGCCGCCAAGATGCTGCTGAAGCCCGGCCAACGGGTGCTCGATATCGGTTCGGGCTGGGGCGGCATGGCGTTGTTCCTGCGCCAGCAGTTCGGCGTCGATGTCACCGGCGTCACCCTGTCCAAGGAGCAACACGCGGTGTCGAGCCGCCGGGCGCTGGAAGGTGGCCTCGCCGACGGCGTGCGTTTCAAGCTGCTCGACTACCGCCATGAGACCGGCCACTACGATCGCATCGTGTCGGTCGGCATGTTCGAGCATGTCGGCGTGAGCCACTACGTCGAGTACTTCAACAAGGTGAAAGACCTGCTCACCGACGACGGCGTCATGCTGCTGCACGCCATCGGTCGCATGGAGCCGCCTGGCGCTACCAACACCTGGCTGCAGAAGTACATCTTCCCCGGCGGCTATACGCCTGCCTTATCGGAGGTGCTGTCGGCCATTGAGAAAGTGGGCTTATGGGTCACCGACATCGAGATCCTGCGGCTGCACTACGCCGAGACCTTGCGTCACTGGCGCCAGCGCTTCCTCGCCAACCGCGACCAGATCAAGCGCATGGCAGGCTACGACGACCGCTTCTGCCGCATGTGGGAGTTCTATCTCGCCGGCTGCGAGGCCGCCTTCCGGTTCATGAACCAGATGGTGTTTCAGATCCAGATCGCCCGCCATCAGGAGGCCGTGCCGCTCACTCGCGACTACGTGCTCGATGCGGAGAATGGCTGCGCCGTGCAGCGGTCGATTGCAGCGGAGTGATTGGTCAGGCGGCGTTGACCGAGGCGAACAGCTCGAAGGCGTCTTCCACCAGACCCACGTGATGCAGCATCGCCGCGTGGGCACCGGCTGCGTCGCCGCTCACGATCGCGCGCACCACGGCGTCGTGCTCTTGGTTGGAACGCTGCAGGCGGCCTTCGACCTGGAACTGGGCTCGCCGGAACGGCCCGACGCGGCGGCGCAGGGCAAGCGCGAACTCGGCAACAGGCGCATTGTGCGCCCCGGTGTAGATCGCCGAGTGGAAGGCAACATTGGCATCGGAGTAGGCCTCACGATCACCTGACGCGGCCAGCACCGTCATGGCTTCCTGTCGGGCCTGCAGCCGGCGGCGCTCCAACGGCGTCATGCTCATGGCGGCGAGGCGCGCGCAGGTCGCCTCCATCTCGGCCATCGCCACGAAAAGGCTTTCGATCTGCTCGGGCGTCGCCTTCGAGACGACCGCCCCCTTGCGCGGCCGCATGTCTATGAGACCGCTCTGCATCAGCTGGCGAAGCGCCTCGCGCACGGGAGTGCGGGACACGCCGTGCTGACGCGCCAGGGTGATCTCATCCAGCCGCACCCCGGGCTTGAGATTGCCGTTCAGGATCCCGTCTGCAATGGCCGCCGCCAGCTTCTCGGCAAGCGTAGGGTTCACGGACTGCATTCTGCTTTGCCTGCATACAATTTTGGTGCCAACGGCTCCACTGCATCTTTGATGCTCAAAAAGAGTGCAAATTGACGAAATTGCATACAATCTGGCCGGTTCTGTAGGCACAGCCGCACGCGCAGACGCCCAAAAGGCTGAATTTCGGATGGCACATTGGTTGCTCCTCGGCTTGCCGAGGCCATGACCGGCCGGGCACTGCAGCAGGGGGTGAGCAATGAGCGATAACTTGAGGATTGGCCGCCGCGGCCTTCTGGGCGCCGCCGCCGGCACCGCAGCGTTCGGGTTGAGCGGCCTCGCATTGGCGCAGAAGCCTCTTGTGGTGGGCTTCATCTATGTCGGCCCGCGTGACGACTACGGGTACAACCAGGCGCACGCCGAAGCGGCCGCTGTCCTGAAGAAGATGGCGGGGTTGAAAGTCGTCGAGGAAGAAAAGGTGCCCGAGACCGTAGCCGTCGAGAAATCGATGGAGAGCATGATCAACCTCGACGGTGCCACGCTCCTGTTCCCGACCTCGTTCGGCTACTTCGACCCGCACATGCTGAAGGAAGCGGCCAAGAATTCCAAGATCCAGTTCCGTCATTGCGGCGGCCTGTGGCAGGAGGGCAAGCATCCGAAGAACACCGGCAGCTACTTCGGCTATATCGACGAGTGCCAGTATCTCAACGGCATGGCGGCCGGCTCGGTCAGCAAGAGCGGCAAGCTGGGCTTCGTCGCCGCCAAGCCGATCCCCCAAGTGCTGCGCAACATCAACGCCTTCACGATGGGTGCGCACTCGGTCAATCCCAAGATCAGCACGCAGGTGATCTTCACCGGCGATTGGTCGATGCCGGTCAAGGAAGCCGAGGCAACCAACAGCATGATCGCCCAGGGCGTCGACGTCGTGACCTGCCACGTCGATTCGCCCAAGGTCGTGATCGAGACCGCCGAGCGTGCCGGGATCTTCACCTGCGGCTATCACTGCAACCAAGCCAAGCTCGCGCCGAAGGGCTATCTCACCGGCGCCGAGTGGAACTGGGAAAAGGTCTACACGTCGTTTGTAGATTCCATGAAAAAGGGCGAGGCGCCGGGCAACTTCGTCCGCGGCGGCCTCAAGGAAGGCTTCGTCAAAACGTCGGCCTATGGGCCCGCGGTGCCGGCCGAGGCGCGTGCCAAGGCCGAGGCCGTCAAGCAGCAGATGCTCGGCGGCAGCTACGTGATCTTCAAGGGGCCGCTCAAGGACAACAAGGGCAATAGCGTCATCGCCGCCGGCACCAGCCACGCGCAGACCGACCCGGTGCTGGAGAGCATGAACTACCTCGTGGAGGGCGTCGTCGGCTCGACGTCGTAAGCGTCCCCCGCCCCCGAGTACCGGCCGGCCATGCGGCAGGCTTTCGAGCGAATCGCGGTTCCGGCGCTGGCTTTGCTGGCGTCGGCGCTGCTGTTTGCGCTGCTGCTCGCGGCCTATGCCCAGGTCGACCCATTCGAGGCTTTCGAGCTGATGTATGAGGGCGCCTTCGGCTCGTGGTTCTCCTGGCAGAACACCCTCACCCGCGCTGCCCCCCTGATTCTCGCCTCGCTGTGCACCGCTCTGCCGGCGCGGCTCGGCCTGGTCATCATCGGCAATGAAGGCGCATTGGTGCTGGGCGGTCTCGCCGCTGCAGCGGCCGGCGTGGCGATGGGCCGTGCGCCGCCTCTCCTCGTGCAGGTGGCCATGTGCCTCTCGGGCATGTTGCTGGGCGGGTTGTGGATCGCCCTCGCCGGCGCACTCAGGCAATGGCGCGGCGTCAACGAGACGATCTCAAGCCTGCTCCTGACTTACATCGCGATCGCGCTTATGAACCACTTCGTCGAGGGTCCGCTGCGCGATCCCGAAAGCCTCAACAAGCCGTCCACGGCGGCGATCGGCGACGCCAACACGATCGGCACCATTCCGGGCATGGACGTGCACTGGGGCCTGGCCTTCGGCGTCGTCGCGTGCCTGCTGGTCTATCTTCTCCAGCGCTTCACCACCTGGGGCTTCGCCATGCAGGTGATCGGCGGCAACCCCAAGACCGCGCGCATGATGGGCCTCGACGTCGGCCGCTATGTGATCCTGGCGTGCGCCGCGGGCGGGGCCGCCGCAGGACTCGCCGGCACCGTCGAGGTGGCCGCCGTGCTGGGGCGCGCCAACGCCTCGCTTGCCGTCGGCTACGGCTATGCTGGCATCCTGGTGGCCTTCCTCGCCCGCCATCATCCGCTAGCCATCGTGCCGGTCGCCATCCTGCTGGGCGGCATCAGCGCCAGCGGCGGCCTGCTGCAGCGCCGCCTCGACCTGCCCGACGCCGCTGTCGTCGTCCTGCAGGGCATCATCTTCGTGGCGATCCTGGCGAGCGAAACGCTGTACGGCCGGCTGTTGCCGCGCAAGCAGGAAAGCTGACGATGGCCGAAAGCCCCCTCGGCATCTGGAGCGTGCCGCTCGCCATGCTGGCGGGAGCGATCCGCGTCAGCACGCCGTTCATTTTCGTGAGCGTCGGCGAATGCCTCACCGAGCGGTCCGGCCGCATCAATCTCGGTCTCGAAGGCACCCTGGTGATGGGCGCAATGAGCGCCTACGGCGTGGCACTCGGCACCGAGTGGCCATGGCTCGGCGTCCTGGTTGCGGCCGGCGTCGGCCTGCTGCTGGGCGCCCTGCATGCCGGCATCTGCCAGCTGCCACGGGTCAACGACATCGCCACCGGCATCGGCCTGATGCTGTTCGCCACCGGCCTCGCCTTCTTCCTCGGCAAGCCGTTCATCCAGCCTAAGGCACCCAACCTCGGCGCCATCGAGCTCGGCTGGTGGAGCAGCATCCCGCAGGTGCGCCAGGCGCTACAGGTCAACTGGCTGTTCGTCCTGGGCATTGCGCTCGCCTTCGCGCTCGCGTGGGCCCTGCGCAACACGCGCTGGGGCCTGATCGTGCGGCTGGCCGGCGAAAACATCGACGCGGCACTTGCCATGGGCGTCTCGGTCGGACGCGTGCGGCTGATCGCCACGTCGATCGGTGGCGCCTTTGCCGGCATCGGCGGAGCCTTCCTGTCGCTGTACTATCCCGGCAGCTGGAACGAGGGCCTGTCGAGCGGCCAGGGCTTGATGGCCGTGGCGCTGGTGATTTTCGCGCGTTGGGATCCCGTGCGCTGCCTGTGGGCATCGCTGCTGTTCGGCGCGGCCGGCGCCCTCAGCCCGGCGCTGCAATCGATCGGCGTCACCCAAGGCTACTATCTCTTCAGCGCGGCGCCCTACGTGCTGACGCTCGCTTTGATGGTCGCCACCTGCTCGCCCGAGCGCAGCCTGCGCGGTGCGCCCGGGGAGCTCGGCGCCGTGAAATGACTGGATGAGGAGACCACGATGGCCAAGCACGTGAAGTCGCATCCCTATCCTTGGCCGTGGAACGGCGATTTGCGGCCCGACAACACGGCCCTGATCGTGATCGACATGCAGACCGATTTTTGCGGCGTCGGCGGGTATGTCGACAAGATGGGCTACGACCTGTCGCTGACGCGCGCGCCGATCGAGCCGCTAAAGAAGCTGCTGGCCGCCGTGCGCGAGGCAGGCTGGCAGGTGTTCCACACCCGCGAGGGCCATCGCCCCGACCTGTCGGACCTGCCGTCCAACAAGCGCTGGCGCTCGCAACAGATTGGCGCCGGCATCGGCGATCCCGGTCCCTGCGGCCGCATCCTGGTGCGGGGCGAGCCGGGTTGGGAGATCATCCCGGAGCTGGCGCCCGCCCCGGGCGAACCGGTGATCGACAAGCCGGGCAAGGGCTCGTTCTGTGCCACCGATCTCGAGCTGATGTTGCGCACGCGCGGCGTCGACAACCTGGTGCTGACCGGCATCACGACCGACGTCTGCGTGCACACCACCATGCGCGAAGCGAACGACCGCGGCTTCGAATGCCTGATCCTCGAGGATTGCACCGGCGCCACCGACAGGGGCAACCATCTCGCGGCGCTAAAAATGGTCGAGATGCAGGGCGGCGTGTTCGGCGCCGTAGCCAGCTCGCACCACGTGATCGAGGCCATCGCGTGAGGTCCGCCCTGTGACCCTGATCGGCGCCGCGCACATTCCGCCGCACGAGGGCGCACCGACGCTGGAGCTTTTGGGATTCTCCAAGCGCTTCGGCACGCTTGCCGCGCTCGACGATGTTTCGGTCAAGGTCGGCGCTGGCGCCTTCCACGCGCTCCTGGGCGAGAACGGCGCCGGCAAGAGCACGCTGGTCAAGTGCGCCATGGGCTACTACGCCGCCGACCAGGGCCAGATCCTGCTGAACGGCCGGGAGGTCGAGATCACGCATCCCCGCCAGGCGCACGAGTTGGGGCTCGGCATGGTCTACCAGCACTTCACGCTGGTGCCCAACATGACCGTGCTGGAGAACTTCGTGCTGTCGCGCGAGAAGATGCCGGCGGTCGTCGACTGGGCGAGCGAACGGCAGCTCCTGCACGACTATTTCTCGACCACGCCGTTCGCCGTGCCGCTCGACACGCCGGTCGCCGATCTCGCCGCCGGCCAGAAGCAGAAGGCCGAGATCCTGCGCCAGCTCTACCTCAAGCGGAACCTGCTGATCCTCGACGAGCCAACTTCGGTGCTGACGCCCGACGAAGCCGACGAAGTGCTGTCGACCCTGAAGAAGCTCACCGAGGCCAAGCAGCTCACCATCGTCACCATCACCCACAAGTTCCGCGAGGTGAACGCTTTCTGCGACACAGTAACGGTGCTGCGGCGCGGCAAGCTGATCGGCACGCGACCGACGCGCGAGCTCGACAACGAGATCATGGCGGAGATGATGATCGGCCGGCGCGAGAACCGCGTCGTCGTCGAGCGCGAGGCGCATGCGTTGGGCGAGCCGGTGTTGCGCATCGCGGGCTTGAGCGTCGCCGATCAGGTCGGCCAGCTCGCGGTGGAAGACTTGTCGCTCGAGATCCGCGCCGGCGAGATCGTCGGCGTCGCGGGAGTCTCGGGCAACGGCCAGCGCGAGCTGGTCGAGACCCTGGCCGGCCAGCGCCACGCCGAGGCCGGCCGCATCCTGGTCCACGGCGAACCTTACGCCGCCACGCGCGCCCAGATGATGCGGCACAAGATCGCCTGCCTGCCCGAGGAGCCCCTGCGCAACGCCTGCGTGCCCGAGATGTCGGTGGCGGAGAACATGGCGCTGCGCTCGTTCGACCAGCCGCCCGCCTCGCCCGACGGCGTGCGGCTGGAGCGTCGGCCGATGCGCGAAGTGGCGCGCCGCTTGATCGAGACCTACCGCGTCAAGACCCCCGGTCCCGACGCCCCGATCAGGGCGCTGTCCGGTGGCAACGTACAGCGCGCCGTGTTGGCTCGCGAGCTTTCCAGTGAAGGCGATCTCTTGATCGTGGCGAACCCCTGCTTCGGGCTGGACTTCGCTGCCGTCGCCGAGATCCGCGCCCGCATCGTACAGGCGCGCAATCGCGGCGCCGCGGTGCTGCTGGTGAGCGAGGACCTCGACGAGATCCTGCAGCTGTCGGACCGCATCGTCGTGATGTTCGACGGCAAGCTCGCCCTGCAGACCGACGCCGCCCACCCCGACGTCGGCGCCATCGGCCGCGCGATGGCGGGGCACTAGTGCAATGCAGAGTGCCACGAGCGGTCTGTCATCCCGAGCGTAGCGAGGGATCTTTGAGGCAACAGGAAAGATCCCTCGCTGCGCTCGGGATGACAAAATGTGCTTGTCCCCGGCTTTCAGGGTATTCTCTGGAAACTGCCGTTATTGGCGGTGGTGAACGACCCCTCTGGCACATAACAAGGCTCTCCCAATGGAGCCCCTCAAAGAAACCACCAACGTCACGCGCCTGCCGGGCGCCGAAGACCCGCGGCTGCGCGAGCCGCCGCACAATTTCGAGGCCGAGCAGGCGCTGCTCGGCGCCATCCTGATCAACAATGCCGCCTACCAGCGCGTGGCCGA
>JAFAKN010000149.1 GCA_019235415.1 Alphaproteobacteria bacterium | reverse complement strand
GTCACCCTGCAGGCCGAGATGGACATCAGCCTTTCGGATCTGCCGATGGTTGGCCGTCAGCTCGACGAAGTGGCCGGCATGCAGCTGAAGACGCTGCAGCTGACCATGGCCTCGCGCCAGCACACCGCCGAGGAGGTGGCGAGCTTCCGCAAGCGTTTGGCGTGGAACGCGCCGCGCCCGCCGGATGGGCCGTTGCAGGAGGGCGCCAACCTGTCCATGCAGGCGAGCTTCCCTGGCGAGACGGTGCTGTTCCCGGCGAGGCTGGGCGGGGAGCCACAGGGGCCGGACCTGGACCAGACGGACCTGGACCAGACGGGCTCGGACCAGCCGGGCGCTGACCAGGCGGGTGTGCCGGTGGCCGCCGGCGGCCGCGCGCGGGTGAACCGGCGTTCGACCGGCCTGACCAAATGGCTGCCGCTGCACAAGAGCGCCGGTCCGGTCCGGCTGGAGCGGCTCGGCATGCGTTTCCAGGACGGCATACTGACCGTCCTGTTCGACGCCAGCCTCAACTTGCAGAGCCTGAAGCTCGGCCTGGCGGGCCTTGGCCTGGGCTCGTCGGTCAACCACTTCGATCCGGTTTTCGCGATCGAAGGCGTGAGCATCGAGTTCCAGGGCGGGCCGGTCAGCGTCGGCGGCGGGCTGATGCACACACCGGACGGGGCGTTCCAGGGCATGGTGCGGCTGAGCCTCGAAGGTTTCGGCCTCACGGCGCTTGGCAGCTACATGAAGCCGCCGGGCCGCAGCGCTTCGCTGTTCGTATTCGGGGCGATCGATGCGCCGATCGGCGGGCCGCCCTATTGCTTCGTGCGCGGTGTGGCCGCCGGCATGGGCTTCAACAGTGCGCTGCGCATGCCGACGACGGAGACGGTCGGCGACTTCTCCCTCGTGCGCGCGGCGCAGGGGGCGGAAGGTTTTGGGACGCCGAGCCTGATCGACATCCTCGCCGCCATGGGCGAGGACGTGAAGCCGAAGGCGGGCGCCCAATGGTTGGCGGCGGGCATTCGATTCACCTCGTTCGAGATCGTGAGCTCGGTCGCGCTGCTTGCCGTCGTTCTCGACGGCGCGCCGAGGATCGGCCTGGTCGGCCTCTCGCGCGCCAGCATGCCGCCGATGTCATCGGACCCGATCGCCTATATCGAGCTGGGCCTGGTCGCCCAGGTCGACCCCGCGGCCGGCCTGCTCGCGGTCGAAGGTGAAATCACCCGCAATTCCTTCGTGCTTGCCCACGCCTGCCGCCCGACCGGAGGCTTCGCCTTCTATTCGTGGTTCGCAGGACCGCATGAGGGCGACTTCGTCCTGACGGTGGGCGGCTACCATCCGCGCTTCGAGGTTCCGGCCCACTATCCGCGCGTCCCGCGGATGCAGATCCTGTGGCGGCTGTCGAGCAACCTGCAGATCAAGGGGACCTCCTATTTCGCGCTCACGCCCAATGCCGTCATGGCGGGCGGCGGCATCGAGGTCGTGTGGGCAAGCGGCGACCTCAGCGCCTGGTTCAGCGCCGACTACGACTTCCTGATCTATTGGAAGCCCTTCCGCTACTTCGTCGACATTGCCATCAGCGTCGGCGCCTCGCTGCGCATAAACCTTTTGTTCACGTCCTACACCTTGACCGTGCATGTCGGCGCCGCGCTGCATCTGCACGGGCCACCGTTCGGCGGCGAAGCCTGGGTCGACCTCTCGATCATCTCTTTCACCATTCCGTTCGGCGACAGCGCGCCGCATGCACCGCCGCTCAGCTGGGCAGAGTTCAAGCAGGCCTTCCTGCCCGCGCCAGGCGCCTGCCGCGGCCTGCAGCGGCCCATCGGCGACGCCGACGGCGTCACGGCGCTTCCCACCCAGACGATTTGCAGCTTGAGGATCATCGACGGCCTGACCCGCGAGCTCACCGGCGACCCCGGCTACATCGGTCCGCCGCGCTACCTGGTCAACCCGGAGCGCTTTGCCGCCGCCAGCTCCAGCCTGATCCCCTCCAAGACCGCGCGATTCAACGGCACGGCCGTCGACGGCTCGTGGACGAGCCATTTCGGCGTCACCCCCATGGGCGTGGCCGAAAGCGCGATCCGTTCCACCCATCACCTGCGCTTCGAAGAGCGCGTCGGCAAGGATGGCTGGATCGCGTTTACCACCGGCATTTCCCCGGTCATCGGTTCAGTCCCCGCGGCGCTCTGGTTGGGCAGTGACGGTTCGCGGTCGGCCGACGCCACGGGACCCGACCTGGGTGGCCAACGTCTGGTGGAGGGGACGCTGCTGGGCTTTTCGCTGCGCCCCGCCGTCATTCCGCCCGACGTCAGCCGACCGACGACACTCGACGAGCTGCTGTTCGAGGATCTGCCTGACAAGACGTTCGACTGGCTCGAGCCGGGGCGGACCGACCTCGCGCCGCCACCGCCGCCCGCCGGGGAGGCGGCCGGCCGGTTGACGATCGTGCGCGCCGGCGGCTCGGCCATCGTCAATGAGAACTACATCCTAAAGGCCCTTGGCGATGCCGACATCGCGGCCCGCCGCGCCGCCGTGATCGCGGCGCTCACGGCGCGCGGCGGGCGGACGCGGGGCGAAGTGGATGTCGTCGCGATGGCCAGCCGCACCGCTTTGACCGATTGGCCGCGGGTCGGTGCCCTGGGAAGGACGACATGAGCCCGGCGCCTCAATCAGTGCCGGGCGATCCGGATCTTGCGCCCGACCCGGACGCCAGCGTCGTCTTCATCCAGCATCACGTTCCGCCGATTCAAGCCGGCGAATACCGCCTGACACTCACGCAAGAAGTCGAGGTGGACGGCGGCCACGAGGCCTTCGTGACCCAGGCGGAGCTCGCCGTCGTCGGCGAGCGCTTCGCGATCGACCCGAGCGAAATCCACTCGGTCTATCCGCCGATGAACGCCAGCGGCGAATACTACAACGTGCTGGCCCATGTGGTGCTGAAGCGGCGCACTTTGCCCTGGGAACGCTCGCCCATGCGCGGTGCCCAACCGACTCCCGCTTCGGGACGCGACGGTGTCGCGACATGGCTCGCCCTGTTGGTGTTCGACCACGCCGATCCGGTTCCCAAGGCAAGATCGGCGACCGTCCGCGACCTTGTGCCGACCGACTCGACAGGGCGGATGGCGGCGAGCGGCATCGTGACCTATCGCGACGCCGGCCAGCTCGACCCCGGTCAGGCGTTTGACGATCCCTGCCAGATCGTCGACGTGCCGCTCGACTTGTTCCGGGCCATTGCGCCCAACCTCGAGGACCTGCGCTGGCTTGCGCACGCCCGGCAGCGTTCGAACAGCCGCAAGCCCGGTTCGCTCGATACCCTGCCGGCGCCCGCCAGCGACTATGCCGTCATCGTCGCGAACCGCCTGCCGGTGATGGGCAGCGAGGCGACCGTCCACTTGGTGTCGCTGGAGGGCATGGCCGACTACCTGCCCGGTGGCCCCGATCTGCCGCCCGGAGCGCACACGATCCGGCTTGCTTCCCTGAAGAGCTGGAGCTTCGAGAGCGTGCACGAGGTTCAGAGCTTCAGCGCCTGCCTCGAAGCACTCGACGCCGGTCCGCTGGCGCTGGCCGCCGGCAACGCGCCGGCCGATGGCGCATCCGAGGCCGAGAAGATGGTCTATGACGCCCTGTGCGGCGGCTATGTCGCCCTGGACCACGAAACCCGCGACGGCGGGCGTACGGTGTCATGGTATCGGGGGCCATTGTCGCCTTACGCGGTGCGCCGCACGCTGGTGACGCCCATTGCCAGCGCCGACGCGGCTGTCGTCTTCGACCCGGCAATCGGCATGTTCGACGTCTCCCACGCCGTTGCCTGGCAGATCGGGCGGCTGCTTGCGTTGCAGGATCGGGTGTTCGCAAGCCAGCTGTTCCGCTGGAAGCTGAGCGCGCGACAAGACGCGGTCGCCGCAGCCGAACGCGCCATCCTTGCCGACAAGCTGGGTGATCGCAGCGGCCTTACCGATCTCGGCCGCGCGGCGGCGCAGTCGTTGACGGCGAAGATCGCGGCGGCGGTCGGCACCGACGTCCTGCCGGCGACACCAGCCGCTGCCGCGCCCGCGCAGCCGTCGGCCGCGGCGGAAGAGGCGGAGACCCCCGCCAGCTCCGCCGCTCCGCCAGCCAGGGTGATCGAGTCGCTGGCTCGGCTGCGGCTGCTGAAGGGCGTTCCCTTCGCCAACCTGGTGGCCGACGAGGCATTGCTGCCGGCCGAGTCGATCCGCTTTTTCCATTTGGACTTCAATTGGATCGACGCCCTGGTCGACGGCGCCTTCAGCCTCGGTCGGTTCACCACGGGCGATCTCGAACGCGACCAGTCGCAGGCGCCCGACGTGCACGCGGCCGGGGCCGAGATGGCGGCGGGGCTGCGCAGCGGAGCCCCGGCCGATGCACCGGCCACCGAGGCGGTCACCGGGATGCTGCTGCACTCGAAGGCGGTGGGATGGTGGCCGGGCACGGAGATCGAGGCCTTCGGATCGGACGGCATGCCGCTTCGGCTCCTGCGCTTCGAGACGTTGGCTCCGGACCTGCTGCTCGCCCTCTGCGAGGGCGTGGTGGCCAAGGTTGTGCTCTCCCATTCGCCGGAAACCGTGCACTTCGGCCTCGATGAACCGCTCGATCAAAAGCAGCTGGTCCAGAGCCGCCTGATCAAGCGCCTGCGCAGGCTCGACCGCCGCGACCCGGGTCGGCCGCCCGAAGTGCCGGTCCCCATGCGCGACGCCGAGCGGCTGGTCGTTCAGATCGCGACGCTCGCCGGATCGATGAAGGCGAGCCTCGGCGCGCCGCTGTTCACTGCCGCCGAGTTCGCCATGGAGATGGTGGAAGGG
This sequence comes from Alphaproteobacteria bacterium, assembly GCA_019235415.1. Lineage (GTDB taxonomy): Bacteria > Pseudomonadota > Alphaproteobacteria > Reyranellales > Reyranellaceae > Reyranella. The sequence goes on along the minus strand of JAFAKN010000149.1, from coordinate 789 downwards.
GTCGGCCGCGTCACGTTCGTTGCCCGCGGTGGGCATGCCTGAGAGATGGGCCTGAGAGATGGGCCTGAGCGGCGGGCCTGAGCGGCGGAGAGGGGAAACATGAGTCGAGGTCTCGTCGTTCCGATCAGCGTCGAAGCCCTGTGCGTTGGACGGGCGACGCCGACGCTGCCCGGGTTCCTGGGACCGACCGCAGATTTTTCCAGCCTGCCGATTTGGGACGACCGGGTGGGCTTGTGGCGCGGCAAACCCTTCATTGCCGACAGCGTGGTCAATTTCCCCAACCCGAGTCCCGAGCACGGAGTTCACCTCCACTGGGCCTTGCCCGACGCCCTGACCCGGGGCGAGACGGGGGAGGACGGCCGGATGAAGTTCCCGGCCGTTCCGAACCGTTGGCTGGTGGCGCGCCTGCGCCGACCACGCGACACCGATGCCCGGCCGAGCGCCCGCGCCTGGGTGGTGGAGAGCGACTATCTCGGCATGGAGGTCGGCGAAGGAAGCATCTCGATTCCGGCCGGCAGCGCGGAAGCCAAGCAGTTCTTCCGCTTCCTGGGGCGCGCGACAGAGCTTGAGCAATGGCGCGAGACAGGTGCCCCGACCCAGGGTTTCCGCGGCCTCTACGGCACGCCGCTCACCGCGGTCGGCTACGGGGAGCCGACCTTTGCCGCCTACTATCCCAACTGCCGCAACGTGTTCGGCTTTCACGACAGCGTCGACGACCTTGCGGACTTCGATCCGGCTCGCGACACGCTGAGCTATCTGGTGGTCGGCTGGTTCAGCGAACTCGCGCTG
>JAFAKN010000145.1 GCA_019235415.1 Alphaproteobacteria bacterium | reverse complement strand
GCGCGGTCTTGCCCTTGGGGCCGACCACCGCCACGCAGGTGTGTCCGGCCGGATCGCCGTAGGAGTTGCCGGTCGGGCCCGAGGCGCCGGTTTCCGCCACGCCCCACGTCGTGTCGAGGCGCTCGCGCACCAGTTGGGCGGCGAGCAGCGCCCACGGCTCGGAGGAGGAGCGGATGCCGGCGCGCTTCGACGGCGTTGCCGTCAGGAACGCCTCGCCGGCCGGCCGCGTGTAGACCACCGCGCCGCCCATGAAGTACGCCGAGGCGCCCGGCACCGCGAGCAGCACGGCCGACAGCAGACCACCGGCCGACGATTCGGAAACGCCGACCGTTTCCTTGCGCGCCTTCAGCTTCTCGGCGATCTGGCGGGCGAGCGGCAACAAGGAGTCCATCGATCAGTCCTTCTTCGTGAAGATGCCGAGATTGAGCGGCACCGATTCGCCGAGCCAGACGGCACGGTCGCGATGGTCTTCCAGATCCTGGCCGGTGTTGGGATGCACGAACACCGTGAGGTCGCCGCGGTTCAGCGTCAGCCACGACAGCAATGGTGCCAGCTGCTCGTTCTTGAAATGCACCTGGTAGCTGAAGCGCGGATGCGGACCGACCGGCTTCTCGTGAAAGCGGCCCATCTCGATGTCGAAGCTCTTCTCGATGCGCTCGCGCAACGCCCAGGCGGCATCGCGCGACGCCGGATCGAAGTAGACGTGGGCGTGCCAGTCTTTGATCTGTGGAGTGTCCATGACGACAGCCTATCATCTCCCGTCGCTCTTGCAGAGTTCGGGAGATCAGCGGTGCCACCCGAAGCTGCTCCGCAGCGTAGGGTGGTCGAAACGGGCCGCATGTCGGAACCGTCTCTCGTTCCCCGGTGCGACGGGCCTTGCTAGGCTTGCCGCATGAACTTCGATTTCTCCGACGATCAAAAGCTCCTCAAGGAGCAGGTCCGAAAATTCCTGGCCGACAAGTGCCCGACCAAAGTCGTGCGCCGCGTGCTCGACGGCAACGAGACGCATGCCGACGAAGTGTGGAAAGGCCTGGTCGAGCTCGGCGTGCCGGCCACCACCATCCCCGAAGCCTATGGCGGCCTTGGCCTCTCGCCGCTCGAGCTTTGCGTGATTGCCGAGGAGGTCGGCCGCGCCGCCGCCCCCGTGCCGTTCGACTCGTCGGTCGTGCTGGCCACCGAGGCGCTGAAGCTCGCCGGCACCGAGGCGCAAAAAGTGAAGTGGCTGCCGCTGCTGGCGTCGGGCGAGGCGACCGGCACCGTCGCGGTCGCCGAAGGCCCCGAGCCGCCGCGGCCGCGCAATACCCGGACGACGTTCGGCGGCGGCCGGCTCAACGGCAAGAAGGTGCCGGTGATCGACGGCGAAGCCGCGAGCTTCGCGATCGTGCTCGCAAACACGGGAGGTCAGGGCGAGCGAGCGGTGTCGCTCGTGCTGGTCGATCTCGAGCAGGCCGGCGTGAGCCGCCGGCGGGTCGAGACGGTCGATCCGGCGCGAAAGCATGCCGAGCTGGTCTTCAATGACGCGGCGGCCGAGCTTTTGGGCGCCGAGGGCGAGGGCTGGCGCACCCTGGAGCGGCTGTACGACACCGCCGCGGTGTATCTCGCCTTCGCGCAGGTCGGCGGCGCCGAGGCCGCGATGTGGATGGCGCGCGACTATGCGCTACAACGCCAGGCGTTCGGCCGGCAGATCGGTTCCTACCAGGCGATCAAGCACAAGCTCGCCGACTGCTACGTCAAGCTCGAGCTGGCCCGCTCCAATGCCTACTACGGCGCCATGATGCTGACCGACGATGGCGCCGACCTGCCGCTGGCCGCCGCGGCGGCGCGCATCGCCGCCACCGACGCCTACGACTTCGCCGCCAAGGAGAACATCCAGACCCACGGCGGCATCGGCTTCACCTGGGAGGCCGACACCCAGTTCCACTACCGCCGCTCGCGCGTCCTGGCGCTCGGCCTGGGCGGCCCGATGGCCTGGAAGGACAAGCTGGTGACCCGGCTGGAGCAGAAGAACGTGACTTAGCTTTCCTCCCCTTCGCGGAGCCCGCGAAGGGGAGGTGCCCGCGTAACCGCGGGCGGAGGGGTCAAGGCAACAGACCTCTTCGCTCCCATGACCCCTCCGTCGGCGTGAGACGCCGACACCTCCCCTTGGCGGGTTCCGCCAAGGGGAGGGTATGAAGCAGGAGACTCCACATGGACTTCAACGACACCCCGGAAGAGGCCGCGTTCCGCAAGGAAGTGCGCGCCTGGCTCGAGGCCAACGCCACGCGCAAGAGCGACGACAAGCAGAGCTTTCGCGCCCGCAACGACGATCCCAACCTGCTCGAGAAAGCCAAGGCATGGCAGGCCAAGAAGGCCGCCGCCGGCTACGCTCGCATCACCTGGCCGAAGGAATATGGCGGTCGCGGCGGCACGCCGATCCTGCAAGTGATCTACCAGCAGGAGGAATCGAGCTACCTGGTGCCGCTGGGCTTCTTCGACATCGGGCTCGGCATGTGCATCCCGACCATGATGGCCTACGCCACGCCCGAGCAGCTCACGCGCTATGTCAAGCCGGCGCTCTACGGCGAGGAGGTCTGGTGCCAGCTGTTCTCCGAGCCGGCCGCCGGCTCCGACGTCGCCGGCATCCGCACCCGCGCCGAGCGCGACGGCAACGATTGGGTGATCAACGGCCAGAAGGTATGGACCTCGGGCGCGCATTACAGCGACTACGGCATCATCATCACCCGCACCGATCCCTCGGTCCCCAAGCACCAGGGCCTCACGATGTTCTTCCTGTCGATGAAGACACCGGGGGTCGAGGTGCGGCCGATCAAGCAGATGTCGGGCGGCGCCAACTTCAACGAGGTGTTCTTCACCAACGTGCGCATCCCCGACAGCCAGCGCCTGGGCAAGGTTGGCGAAGGCTGGAAGGCGGCGCTCACCACCTTGATGAACGAACGGCTGGCGGTCGGCCTGCCGTCGGGCGGCCTCGACGTCGACGAGCTGATGGAGCTTGCCCGCGACACCGAGCTCGAGGACGGACCGGCCATCCGCAACCAGCAGGTGCGCGGCAAGCTCGCCGAATGGTACGTCCAGCAGCAGGGGCTGCGGTTCACCCGTTACCGCACGCTGACCGCGCTCTCGAAGGGCCAGACGCCAGGACCCGAGTCGTCGATCATCAAGATCGTGGCCGCCTCCAAGATGCAGGACATGGGTGCGCTCGCCATGGAGCTGATGGGCCCCGCCGGCATCATGAAAGAAGAGGTGCCCAACGCCGCCGGCTTCCAGGCGCAATGGATCGCCGCTGCGGGCTTCCGCATCGCCGGCGGCACCGACGAGATCCTGCGCAACATCGTCGCCGAGCGCGTCCTCGGCCTGCCGCAGGACGTCCGCGTCGACAAGGACGTCCCGTTCAACAAGCTGAAGTGACGAATGTCATCCCGCGGGCACAGCCCGAGGGATCCTTAAGGCCACAGGAAAGATCCCTCGCTACGCTCGGGATGACAGAGGAGACGCGGATCGATGAATAGGTTGGACGGCAAGGTCGCCTTTCTTTCGGGCGCCGCCCGCGGCATCGGTGGGGCGACGGCGAAGCTCATGGCCTCGGCCGGCGCCACGGTCGCGATCGGCGACGTGCTCGAGGAGCGCGGCAAGCAGACCGCCAAGGAGATCGAAGCGGCCGGCGGGCAGGCGCTCTACGTCCCGCTCGACGTCACCCACGAAGCGAGCTGGGCCGACGCGATCGACGCCACGGTGAAGAAGTTCGGCAAGCTCGACGTGCTGGTAAACAATGCCGGCATCTTCAACGGCAAGGGCGTCGAGGAAGCCTCGCTCGACGAATGGAACCGGCTTGTTGCGGTCAACCTCACCGGCGTCGTGCTGGGCACGCGCGCCGCGCTGCCGCATCTCAAGGAGAGCGGCCAGGCGAGCGACCACGGTGCCGCCATCGTCAACCTTGCCTCGATCGCCGGCCTGGTCGGCTCGCAGCTCGACCCGCTCTATTCGCTGACCAAGGGCGGCGTGACGCTGTTCACCAAGTCCACGGCGCTCGAGTTCGGCCGCAAGGGCTACAAGATCCGCGTGAATTCCATCCATCCCGGCCTCATCGAGACCGACATGGGCCAGCAGACGTTCGTCATGCGCGCCCGTCAGCAGGGCACCAACGACACCGAGAAGGCCCGCCAGGCTACGCTCGGCCTGCATCCCATCGGCCGACTGGGAGTCGCCGACGACATCGCCAAGGGCATCGTGTTCCTGGCGTCGGACGATTCAGGCTTCATGACCGGCGCCGGCCTCGTGGTCGACGGCGGCTGGACTGCCCATTAGGCACCGCTCACCGGGAGAGAGTCATGCGTTTCGGGCTTCTGTACGAGCATCAGCTGCCGCGCCCCTGGACCGGCGACACCGAGCATCGCCTGTTCAAGGAGGCGCTGGCTCAGGTCGAATTGGCCGATCGGC
>JAFAKN010000102.1 GCA_019235415.1 Alphaproteobacteria bacterium | reverse complement strand
GACGATCCCAAGTGCTTTCTGATCAACAATTACGGCGACCTGTTCCACGAGATCACCGCGTCGAGCCTGGTGAAAATGGACCTCGACGGCAAGGTCTACAGCACCAACGGCAGCTTCAATTTGGCCGGCTTCACCATCCACAGCGGCATCTACAAGGCGCGGGCCGACGCCAATTGCGTGATGCACACCCACACCCGGGCCGGCACCGGGCTCTCCACCCTGAAGAAGGGCTTGCGGCCGATCAGCCAGGATGCGCTCGCCGTCCTCGATGACGTCGTCTATCACGAGTACGGCCTGCCCTCGACCGACGAGGAATGCGAGGCGCTCGGCGTCACCTGCCAGGGCGGCATGTCGGTCGTGCTGCGCAACCATGGGCTCTTGTCGGTCGGCGAGACGATTCCGGGGGCGCTGCGTCGGCTCTACATGCTGGAGCGCGCCTGCGAGGTCGAGATCATCGCCCGCGGCCTGGACGAGGAGCCGGCGCCGATCGATCCGGAAGTCGTGCGCATGTACGGCGAGCGCGCCAAACAGCAGCGCGCTTCACCCGAGTTCGGCGTTTCCGACTGGAAGGCGGCGGTGCGGCTGGTCGAAGGCAAGGGAACGGACTGGCGCCAGTAGGGCCGCCAGGCGCCGCGTCAAGGACGCGGGTCTGATTCGTGAGCACCGGTGCGTGGATCATGCCGCCTTGCGGCGAGGCAACGCCATCCAGAAGGCGGCCTGGCCGATCACGCCGGCGCCGACCAGCACGAGCGCCACGGTGAGCGCCGGATCGCTGCCGGTGCCGACCAGGGCGGTGCAGATCGCGCCGACGCCCATCTGCGAAAAGCCGTAGAGACCCGAGGCCGAGCCGATCACTTGCGGGTTGACGCCAATCGCCTGGGTGAGGGCGGCCGGCGATGCCACGCCCGCGCCCATGGCGAAGAAGAACATCGGGGCGATCACCGCGAGGACGGAGAGCTGTCCAGAGAGCGCCACGCCCAGCAGGACGAACGAAGCCGTCACGCTGAGAACATTGGCCCACACGGCGAGGCGGTCGATCGGCAGGCGCGGGATCAGGCGCGTCGCAGCCACCGTGCCGAGCCATAGGCCGATCATGACGATCGCCGGGTAGACGCCGACCTCGTAGTCGGGCCGGTGCAATTGGTGCACGAAGATGAACGGCGAGGCACTGATGAAGGCGTACATCGAGGTGGTGGCGCAGCCGCCGCCGATGGCGTAGCCGAGGAAGGCGGGCGACACCAGGAGCCGGCCGTAGTTGCGCGCGAGGTTGCCGCTGGCCGGCTTGGTCTCGGCTGCTCTGGTTTCGGGCAGCAGCCGCAAGGCAAACAGCAGGTTCAGGATGCCGAGCGCGGCGAGCCCGAAGAAGATCGATCGCCATCCCAAGCTCGAGGCCAGCGCGCTGCCCAGCAATGGCGCGGCACCCGGGCCGATCGCCACCATCAGGTTCATGACCGCGAGCCGCCGCGCCGCTTCCTGGGGCAGGGCGGTGTCGCGCAGGATCGCACGGCCGATCACCATGCCGGCGCAGCCGCCCAGCGCCTGCAGCAGGCGCGCGACGATCAGGCTTTGCACGTCGGGCACGAAAGCCGCGGCGAGGCCCGCGATCGAGTAGAGCACCAACCCGCCGATCAGCACGGGGCGGCGGCCGAAGCGATCGGACATCGGGCCGTAGACCAGCTGCCCGAAGGCGAGGCCCAGGATGTAGACGCTCATCGTCATCTGCATGCCGCCGATGCTCGAGCCGAGATCGTGCGCCGCCTCGGGGAGCGCCGGCACGAAGATGTGCATGGCCAGCGTGCCGCTGAAGGTGATCAGTGTGAGCAGCCAAAGGGGAGGGCTCACACTGCGACCTCTTGCTGCCCTTCGAGCGCCCGGCAGACCTGGGTGAGAACGCGCACGGTGGTCTCGATGTCCTTGTCGGAAAGTCCGGCCAGGGCATCGCTACGCACACGTCGTGCCACCGTCTCGACTTGCTCGGCGATCGCCCGCCCGCGGTTGGTGAGGAAGACGAGCTTCGCGCGCCGATCCTCGCCCTCCTTACGCTGGATCAGTCCGGCCGTTTCGAGATTGTCGAGCAGGCGCACGACGGAGGAACTGTCGAGCGTCATCGACGCCGCCAGATCCTTCTGCCGGGGCGGCGCCGGTGCGCGGGCGATGTGCACCAGGGGCAGCCACGTCGCCTCGGTGAGCTCGAAGGGCCGCAGTCGTAGGTCGGCCGACCGCCGCCACTGGCGGGCGGCCCGCGACAGCAGCGAACCGAAGGCGGCACGGCTGGAGGTGGGACGGGACATGCTTGTCATTAGATGGCGCATCAATAGATGGCAAATCATCTAATCGCGATCGAGCCATGCGGTTTCTGTCGTGCCGCGCGCCCCTGTCATCCCGAGCGAAGCGAGGGATCCTTACGGCACCAGAAAAGATCCCTCGCTACGCTCGGGATGACAGAGGAAGAGCGCCTACCGCCCGGTCCACTCCGGCAGGCCGCGCTTGTTCACGAAGGCGTCGATGCCGAGCTTGGCGTCCTCGCGGCTCACGGCGCCCGCCATGTAGGCGGTCGCGTAGGCGTAGGCCTGCTCGAGGTCCATCTCCATGTGCTTGTGGAACAGCGCCTTGCCTTGGGCCAGCACCAGCGGGGACTTCGAGGCGATGGTGTTCGCCAAGTCCATCGTTGCCTTGTCGAGTTCCGCAGGCGGCACGACGCGGCTCACCAGTCCGTCGCGCAGCGCGGTCTCGGCGCTGACCGGCTCGCCGGTGAACA
>JAFAKN010000004.1 GCA_019235415.1 Alphaproteobacteria bacterium | reverse complement strand
GGTGCAGGCCGATCCTGAGCCCCTTCGGCTCGAGCGGACCCAAGCTCCAGTCGATGGCCGCCGGCGGCAGGCTCATATGGTCGCGCCAGTCCGGCCTGGAGAGCTCGGCCATCAAGAGCGCGGCATCGGCCACGCTGCGGGTCATCGGACCGACCACGCGCCCGAAGTACGGCGGATCGACCGGCACGCGGCCGAGGCTAGGCTTTAGCCCGAAGATGCCGTTCCAGCTGGCCGGCAGGCGCACCGAGCCGCCGATGTCGGTGCCGAGATGCAGCGGACCGTACCCCGCCGCGGCAGCAGCGCCCGCACCGGCGCTGGAACCGCCGGGATTCCAGGCAAGGTTCCAGGGGTTGCGCGTTAGCGGATGGAACGAGCTGCGGCCCGAGGACAGCATGCCGTAATCGGGCATGGTGGTCTTGGCCAGGATGACGGCGCCCGCTTCGAGCACCCGCGCCGCGGCCGGTGCGTCCTCGCTGGCCGGCACCAACTCGGTCGCCGCCGTTCCGAGCGGCACCGGCACGCCCTTGGTGGCGATGTTCTCCTTGATCGTGATCGGCACACCATCCAGCGCGCCCTGCGGCCTGCCCGCGTGCCAACGCTTCTCAGACTCCTTGGCCACGCGTCGCGCACCCTCGAAGTCCGGTGCGTAGAGCGCCTTGAGGCTTGGCTCCCAGGCTTCGATCCGGCCGATGACGGCACCGATCACCTCGACGGGGGAGAGCTTTTTCGTCTTGTAGTGTGCCAGCAGCTCGACGGCGCTGAGATCATGAAGGGAGGTCATCGGAGGGCCTTAAACGTTCGGCGATGAATTTGGTCAGGATCGGGGCGAGGAACAGAACGGCGATCATGCGCACGGTTTGCATCGCCATCACGAACGAGACGTCGACATTTGTCGAGGCGGCGATGATGGCGATCGAATCGGAGCCGCCGGGGCTGGTGGCGAGATAGGCGGTGAGCGGGTCGACGCCGGCGCCGTGCACGAGCATCACCGCGACCAGGCCGCACAGGGCGATCAGCAGCACGGTGCAACCCAGGATCTTCGGCAAGGCGCGGGCGGCGTGCACCAGCAGCGGGCGCGTGAAGCGCAAGCCGACGTTCCAGCCGACCAGCGCATAGCAGCCGGCCAGCAGCCAGGTCGGCAGCTCAATGGTCATCAGGCCGAAGTGCGTCAGCACGATGCCGGCGATCATGGGAACGAGGAAGGCGCCGGCGGGGATCCGCAAGCTGCGCGCCAGCAACGGACCGGCGATGGCCAGCGCCATCGTCTCCAGGAACGGCAGCCAATGCACATGTGGAAACCACACCAGCGGGGCGGCGGCCTGCACGGTGCTGACGCCGAACAGGCGGGCGACCAGAGCCGCGACGCCGGCCACCAGCACGACGCGCAGGTACTGCATCACCGCCACCAGCCGGATGTCGGCGCCATAGGACTCGGCCATGATGGTCATGATCGAGGCGGCGCCGGCGCTGGTGCCCCAAAGCGCCGTGGTGCCGGGCAGGATCTCCAGCCGCGTCATCAGCCAGCCGAGCAGGCTGCTGGCCGCGACGACGAACAGCACGCCGGCGGTGAACAGCAACCAGTGTTGCAGGATGTCGCCCACGATCGTGAGCGGAACCATCTTGGCGATCAGGCAGCCGATCACGCCCTGCGACACGACGAACAGCGGCAAGGGAAAGCGCACCCTGAGGCCGCCCGACGCCAGCAGCATGGCGGAGCCGAGCGGTCCCAGCATCAGCGCGGCTGGTGCGTGCAGCCCCAGCAGCAAAGCGGCAACCGCCGCCGACAGGGCGATGAGGAGCGCCCATTGTCGCGCCGGGGCGAGCCAGGTCATCGAGGGAGATATTGAATTGGACCTTGCGCCTGCACGTCGAGCCTATTGGGCGAACTCCTCGGCCTCACCGTTCATGCCGCGGATGGAATCCATCAGCTCGACAACGGCCGCCCTGAGGCGTGCATCATCCGTGCCACGCAGCACCAGCGAGACGCTGGGCCTGCCGTTGCGGAACGCAGGATAGCTGCCGATGTCGAGGTCCCCGTAGCGCTTCTGCAGGGCGCCCAGCGGCTCGGCGATGATGCCCTCCGGCAGGTTGGTGCGCACCGTGCGCGACAGCACCGGATCGCCCCCCACCAGGCGATGCTTCATCGACTGGAACATCGCCTCGGCGACCTTGGGGATGCCGGCGAAGGTGAAGACGTTCTCCATCTGGAAGCCAGGCGCCACCGAGACCGGATTGTCGACCAGGCTGCCGCCGTGCGGCACGCGAGCCATACGCCGCCGAGCCGGGGTGAACAGCGCCGGATCGCCGTAGTGGCGGGTCATGCGCGCCAGCGCCTCGGGGTGCTCCGAGATGCCGACGCCGAACGCCTTGGCGATCGAATCGGCGGTGATGTCGTCGTGCGTCGGCCCGATGCCGCCGGTCGTGAACACGTAGTCGAACTTCCCGCGCACCTCGTTGATGGTGGCGACGATGGTCTCCTCGATGTCGGGGATGATGCGGCATTCCCTCACCTGCACGCCGAGCAGGCCGAGCTCGGTGGCGAGGTACTGGATGTTGGAATCGCGTGTGCGGCCGCTCAGGATCTCGTTGCCGATGACGACGATGCAGGCGGTCACGATTTTTGCCGAAGCGGACATGCGGCGTTCTTTTTCCTTTGCTTTCAGGACACTAGCGGAGGGCCCACGGCCGGCCAAGGGAACCACGCACCCTTGTGAGCCGCCATATCGCATGCCAAATATACGCCATGAGCAGTCCCCGCGATTTCATCGACGACAGCGCCGACTACTGGCGGCGCGACGAACGGACGATCAAGCTGCACGGACCGGAAGGTTTCGAGGGCATGCGCCGCGCCGGCCGCCTGGCGGCCGAAACGCTCGACTTCATCACGCCCCACGTGCTGCCCGGCGTCACGACGGGCGAGCTCGACAAGCTCTGCCACGACTTCATCCGCGACCACAGCGCGATCCCTGCGCCGCTCGGCTATCGCGGCTATCCGAAGTCGATCTGCACCTCGATCAACCACGTCGTCTGCCACGGTATCCCGTCCGACAAGCGCCTGCAGGACGGCGACATCGTCAACATCGACGTGACCGTGATCCTCGACGGCTGGTACGGCGACACGAGCCGCATGTACTTCGCCGGCAACGTGGGCGTGAAAGCCCGGCGGCTGTGCGACGTCACCTACGAGGCCATGATGCGCGGCATCGCGGCGGCGAAGCCGGGCGGCCATGTCGGCGACATCGGCCACGCCATCCAGACCTTCGTCGAGGCCCAGCGCTTTTCAGTGGTGCGCGACTTCTCGGGTCACGGGCTTGGCCGCATCTTCCACGATGCGCCGAACATCCTGCACTACGGCAAGCCCGGCACCGGCCCGGTGCTGAAGCCCGGCATGTTCTTCACCGTCGAACCGATGGTGAATGCCGGCACCTGGCAGGTGAAGATCCTGAGCGACGGCTGGACTGCGGTGACCCGCGACAAGCAGCTGTCGGCCCAGTTCGAGCACTCGGTGGGCGTCACCGAGACCGGCGTCGAGTTCTTCACGCTGTCGCCCACGGGGCTGGCTAAGCCGCCCTACGAGCTTGGCGAAGAAAAGCCCGCCGAGGCGCGCCAGGCCGCTGCGGTCTGACGGCCGGCGACTGTAACGGTCAGCCCGCACGCTTCGTCCACCGAACGGTGGACAATCATGCCGAAACCCGAAAGCGCCGCGGCTCGGACGCCGTTTCCAAGTCCGACGACGATGCGCTGCTGACCTTGGTGTCGGCCGGCCTCCGCCTGCAGAATGGCGGCGTCAGCTGGCGCGTCAGCGGCAACACCCTGCCCCACCGCCAGCTGATGCGCGACAGCGGCGGCAACTGGAACAAGCTGGAGCAATGCTGGGAGTTTTCCGGTGAGGACCCGACCGGCAAGCTCGCGGCCGCGCTGGGGGCGGCTCCGCTGAAAGGCCACAACAGCGTCGAGCGCAGCGCCGACAAAGCGCACTATCACGGCCATCGCGCGCGGGTGCGCGAGCGCGTGCTGCGCACCGGGGTCGAACCCTTGGCCGACTACGAGGTGCTCGAGCTGCTGCTCTTCTACTGCCTGCCGCGCGTCGACACCAAGCCGCTGGCCAGGAAGCTGATCGACCGCTTCGGCACCCTGGGCGACATTTTCGCCGCCGACGCCGCCGAGCTTGCCGACTTCGCCGTCGACCAGCGCACCCTGGTGCTGTTCCGAGTGTTGCGCGAGACGGCACGCCGGCTGGCGGAACGCAAGGTCAAGAACATGCCCGTGCTCACCAACTGGCAGCAGCTGATCGACTACTGCCACACCGCGCTGGCGCACGAGAAGACCGAGCAGTTCCGCATCCTGTTCCTCGACCGCAAGAACGTGCTGATCGCCGACGAGGTGCAGCAGCGCGGCACCATCGACCACACCCCGGTCTATCCGCGCGAGGTGGTCAAGCGGGCGCTGGTGCTCAATGCCGCGGCGCTGATCCTGGTGCACAACCATCCGACTCATCTTTGCTGATCACGCTCAAACACGCTGAACACCGCTGAATCACGGGCACTTCCCTTGCCCAGTGGGATCTGTTGGCGGCATAAAAGGGAGCGGTTTTGCGTGGGATACGAGGGCCTGCCGCCCCCAATCGCCGACCCCAGCACCTGCGTAACCGCTCCCCGTCTGGGAAGGGTGGTGAGAAGGATGGCAAATCTCTCCGATGCAGCGATCCGGCAAGCTCTCAAGCGGGTCGAGTTGGACGCCAAGCAAGAGAGCCTGATCGACGGCGAGGGTCGCGGCACGGGCCGGCTCGTGCTCGTGCTCAAGCCGATGCCAACGCGCGTCACGGCCGATTGGATGGCGCAGCAATGGCGCGACGGCAAGCGAAGCAAGAAGAAACTCGGGTCGTACCCGTCCATATCCCTTGCCCAGGCCCGAGCGGTGTTTCAGCGCGACTACGCCAACGTTATCCAGAAGGGACGTAGCATAAGGATCGCTGGTGATACGCGGCCAGGCAGCGTTGGCGACCTCTTTGAGGCCTATGTCAAGGCGCTCAAAGACGCCGGGAAAATGTCGTGGAGGGAAACGGAGAAGGGCCTCAACAAGATCGCCGATACGCTCGGCCGCCATCGGACGGCTCGCGAGATTGAACCCGACGAGATCGTAGAGCTGATCCGCCCGATCTACGAACGCGGCAAGCGCGCTATGGCCGATCACGTGCGCGGATACATCCATGCGGCCTACAGCTGGGGCATGAAATCCGAGCACGACTATCGCGCCACCTCACTGCGGCGCTTTCGCATTGCCTACAATCCAGCCGCCGGTATTCCGACCGAGCCGAAAGTGCACGGCACGCGCTGGCTTGACGAAGACGAGTTCCTACAGCTCTACAAGTGGCTGGAGTGTCCGGATGTGCCGGTTCATCCGCCGTACCTCCGTGCCGTCCGGATCCTTATGCTCACTGGCCAGCGAGTCGAGGAAATGGCGCGGCTGCATGTTAGTCAGTGGGACGCACAGGAGCGCATCCTCGACTGGTCGAAGACCAAGAACGGGAAGCCGCATGCGATACCCCTCCCCGATTTGGCCGTCGAGCTGCTGGAATCTATCAAGCCGAACGATCACGGCTGGTTCTTTCCATCGATGATGGAGCCAAGCAAGCCCGTCTCCGCCGGCACGCTCTATGCCTTCATGTGGCGGCAGCGCGGGCGCGGCGTCATTCCTGTCGTCACCAATCGCGATTTGCGCCGGACATGGAAGACGCTCGCCGGGAAGGCCGGCCTGCCGAAGGAGATCCGCGACCGCCTGCAAAATCATACACTGCAGGACGTAAGCTCGAAGCACTATGATCGTTGGCAATACATGCCAGAGAAGCGTCGGGGCATGGAAACGTGGAACGCGTTTGTGATGACCCTGCTCAACAAGGACCGCGCCAAGCTCGCCGCTTAATCGCTCGCGCAGGGCTATGTCTCCTGGCATTGCTATCAGCGCAGAGGACTGCACACTGGCCGGACACTACAAGCGCGGCGGCTCCTCTCACCGTGCCGCTTAAAGAAATCATGTAGAGAATTGCGCTTCCATTTCCTTGCGGAACAGCAATTGTCTTGCACGTTTGGTCTCAATGTGTGCGACTGGGCGTGCGACGAATTTCGCCGGTTCGTCGTCACTGTGCTCACAGCAGAGCTGCCTTAAAACGCTGGCCAGCTTGAAACGGATGCGTCTGAGAGAGCTCGAACTCCTCACCTTCTGATCCGTAGACAGTTGTCGGGATGGCGGAAAAAGCTGGAATTGGTACGCGTCTAGCTTTTTGGTCTTATGGAAGGGGCCACATCTCAGCCCTGTGCCGGCCGTTTGTTGCACGT
>JAFAKN010000745.1 GCA_019235415.1 Alphaproteobacteria bacterium | reverse complement strand
GCCCCGACCAGCACGAGCACGATCGCCCAGCGCAGCCAACGGCTCTCTGCCAGGCGCGGCGGTATCACCGCGCGGGTGTGCAAAAGCATGTGCCAGAAGTTGAACCGACCGCTGAGGTCCATACAGGCCCATCGGGTTGGTGCCGCGCCTTATGCTAGCATAGGTAGAGGCGTTTCCCCAAGCAGGCCTTATCGAGGCCTAACCGGGCGCGGCGGCCGGAAAGCGGGCGGCGTAGCTTTCCAGGGGCAGGTCGAGGCCGCGGCAGAGGAAGCTGATCGTATGATAGTAGCCGACCAGCGCGATCGCCTCGAGGAGCGCGGGCTCCTCGAAATGCGCCGCGAGCTTTGCCCATGTCGCGTCGCCGATGCTGCGCCGGTCGACGAGGTCGTCGACCAGGGCGATGAGCGCCTGCTCGTCGGCGGACCAGCAGGCGGCGTCGCTCTCCGAGCCGACGGTCGCGGCGACCTGCTCGGGCGTGAAGCCGGCCTTGTCGGCGAAGAAAGCGATGTGCACGCCCCATTCGTATTCGCAACCGAGCCGCGCCGTGGTGCGGTCGATCACGATCTCGCGCTGGCGCAGGTCGAGCGGGCTCTTGTCCAAGAGGCCGCCGGCGAACAGCTTGGCGAACACGCGCGGGCTCTTGGCCATGGCGCGGAACAGGACGAGCGGCGGCACGCCTGGCGGCATGACGCGCGCAAGCGCGTCGGCGATGGCGGGCTCGTACGGCGGCTCGGCGGGGGCGACACGGGTCATGGGGGGCTCCTTTGTAAGACAGCGACCCCTGTCATCCCGAGCGCAGCGAGGGACCTTTCCTTGGGCCTCAAAGGTCCCTCGCTTTGCTCGGGATGACAGAGTGGGACGTGTGCTACACTTTCCGTAGCAACTACGCTACATAAAATGTAGTAACGGAGTGAAATAGATGGTGAAGTCGGTCCTGCCGGGAAAGCCGGCGCGCGGCTCGCGGACGGGGCGGCCGATCATGGCGCTGCTCGATCTGCTCGGCCGCCGCTGGACTTTGCGCATCGTGTGGGAGCTGCGCGAGGAGCCGCGCCGTTTTCGCGAGTTGCAGGACCTGATCGGCGCCAGCCCGACCATCGTCAACGCGCGCCTGGCCGAGCTGCGCGAGGCGCGGCTGGTCGAGCTCGACGCCGAGTCGGGCTATCGCCTGACGCCGCTCGGACGCGAGCTGCTGCGGCTGCTCCTGCCGCTGCACCACTGGTCGGAGAAATGGGCGAAGGCGCTTGCCGCCGGCTAGGCGCGCCGGCGCGTGAGCCAGCCGGACAGGATCAGCGCCGAGGCGGCGAGCGCGACGATGACGGTGGCGAGCACGTTGATCTGCGGGTCGACGCCCAGCCGGACGCTGGAATAGACCAGCATGGGCAGGGTCTGCGACTGCGCGCCCGATACGAACTGGGTCAGGATCAGGTCGTCGAGGCTGAGCGTGAAGGCGAGGAGCCAGCCCGAGCCGACCGCCGGCGCGATCAGCGGCAGGGTGACCGTGAGGAAGGTGGTCCACGGCGTGGCGCCGAGGTCCATTGCCGCCTCCTCGAGCGAGCGGTCGAAGTCGACCAGGCGGGCCTGCACGACGACCGCGACGAAGGCGATCGAGAAGGTGATGTGGGCGATCGCGATGGTTAAAAATCCGCGCGGCGGCCAGCCCAACAGCCGCTCGCTGCCGACGAAGAGCAGCAGCATGGAGATGCCCATCACGACCTCCGGCATCACCATGGGCGCGATCACCAGGCTGCCGAACAGGGTGCGGCCGAAGAAGGCCGGTACGCGGGCCAGCACGTAGCCGGCGGCGAGGCCGATGACGGCGGCGGCGCTGGCGCTCAAAAGGGCGATGCGCAGCGACAGCCACGCGGCCGACAGCATGGCCTCGTTGTGCAGCAGAGCCGTCCACCATTTGGTCGAGAAGCCGGCCCACACCGTCACCAGCCGGGATTCGTTGAACGAGTAGACGATCACCAGCGCGATCGGCAGGTAGAGGAAGGCGTAGCCGAAGGCGAGCACGGCGAGGGCCAGGCGCGCGTGTCCCATCACTTACGCTCCAGGCTTTTGGCCTGCTGGCGCTGGAAGAGCGCTATCGGCCCGACCAGCAGCACCAGCAGGCAGATCGCTACCGCCGAGGCGAGCGGCCAGTCGGCGTTGGTGAAGAACTCGTCCCACAGCACCTTGCCGATCATGAGAGTGCCGGTGCCGCCTAAAAGGTCGGGGATGACGAACTCGCCGACCGCCGGGATGAATACCAGCAGGCAGCCGGCGACGACGCCGGGCAGGGACAGGGGCAGGGTGATGGTGAGGAAGGCCGCGACCGGCGGCGCACCGAGATCGGCGGCCGCTTCCAGAAGGCCGAGGTCGAGCTTCTCCAGCGCCGCATAGAGCGGCAGCACCATGAAGGGCAGGTAGGCGTAGACAATGCCGAGCTGGACCGCCCATTCGGTGCCGAGGATGGTCTCGGGGTTCTGGGCGAGCCCGGTCCAGCGCAGGAACTGCTCTAAGAGGCCGTTGTTGGCTAAAAGGCCGATCCAGGCGTAGACGCGGATCAGGAACGAGGTCCAGAACGGCAGGATCACCAGCATCAGCAGCACTGGCCGCCAGCGTGCCGAGGTGCGGGCAACGGCGTAGGCCATGGGATAGCCCAGCAGCAGGGTGACGACGGTGGCCGTGGCGGCGATGCGCAGCGAGCTGAGCCAGGCCGCGACGTAGAGGTCGTCGGTGAACAGCAGCGCGAAGTTTTTCAGGCTGAAGCCGAGCTCGACCGGCGGCGCGAGGTCGGGCGCGTTGCTGCCCAGCGCGATCGCCAGCACCAGCGCGAACGGCAGCAGGAAGAAGACGGCGAGCCAGAGGAAGGGCAGCGCGATGACGAAGCGCATCACGGGACGCTCGTGGCGAAGCGACGACTGTCATCCCGATCGGCCCAACTGTCATCCCGAGCGTAGCGAGGGATCTTTAGGGCACCGGGAAGGATCCCTCGCTTGCGCTCGGGATGACATAGGCTTCGCTTGGGATGACAGCGGCTACTCATCCAGCACCTGCGCCGCATCGGCGGCCCAGGCGAGCCAGACCCGCTGGTTGCGTTGGAAGCTCCGGCCGTCGCGGGCGACGTTGGCGGCGGAGACCAGCAGCACGCCCCTCTCGGTCGCGACGCGGTAGAGCGAGCGGTCGCCTTCGTAGGCAATGTCGACGATTTCGCCGGCAATGCGGTGTGCGGGGAGGGGCGCCGAGGGGGGCTCGGCGACGCCAAGCGCGATCTTCTCCGGCCGCAACGCCAGCCAGCGGTTGCCGTCGGGCAGGATGTTGGCGATGCCGATGAAGTCGGCGACGAAGCGCGAGCGCGGCCGTTCGTAGACCTCGTGCGGCGGTCCGACCTGCTTTATACGGCCGAGGTCCATCACGGCGAGCCGCGTCGACATGGACATCGCTTCCTCCTGGTCGTGCGTCACCATGACGAAGGTGAGCCCGAGCTCCTCTTGCAGGCGCACCAGCTCGAACCGCGTGCCCTCGCGCAGCTTGCGGTCGAGGGCGGCGAGCGGCTCGTCGAGAAGCAGGAGCTTGGGCCGCTTGACCAGCGCGCGGGCCAGCGCCACGCGCTGGCGCTGGCCGCCCGACAGCTGGCTGGGACGGCGGCTGCCGTGGTCGGCGAGCTTGACCTGCGCCAGCGCCGCGGCGACGCGCTCGGCGATCGCGCCCTTGGGCAGGCCCTCGCGGCGCAGTCCGTAGGCCACGTTGTCGGCCACGCTCATGTGCGGGAAGAGCGCGTAGGACTGGAACATCATGTTGACCGGCCGGCGGTGCGGCGGGACGCCGGCCATGTCCTGGCCGTCGATCAGGATGCGCCCGCCGTCCGGGGTCTCGAAGCCGGCGAGCAGCCGAAGCAGCGTGGTCTTGCCGCAGCCCGAGCCGCCTAAAAGCGCGAACAGCTCGCCGCGCTCGATCGTGAGGTCGACCTTGTCGACCGCGGTAACCGGACCGAAGCGCTTGCTCGCGCCTTCTATCTGGACGATGGGCATTATTATCGCCGGCTGCCCTCACTGGACTCGCGACAGCACGCGGCCGGGCTCGCTCGACCAGTAGATCGTGCGCGCGGTGCCGATGACGTTGCCGGCCGGAACATAGCCCACGGCCTCGAAGCGGCTGTCCAGGCTGTTGCCGCGATTGTCGCCTAGCGCGAAGAACGAGCCCGCCGGCACGACGAACTCCTGCGTATTCCGTCCCGCGCCCTGCGGCACCTCGAGGATCGTGTAGGCGTGTCCGTTGGGTAGCGTCTCACGATACTGGTCGCCCTGCAGCGGCTCGCGCGGGACGGCCTTGCCGTTGAGATAGAGGATGGCATCGCGCAGCTGCACGCGGTCCCCGGGCAGCCCGACGACGCGCTTGATGTAGTCGACGGTGGGATCCTTGGGATGGCGGAACACCACCATGTCGCCGTAGTCGGGCATCGATCCGGCATGATGGGTGTCGGCCATGACATAGTCCATCGTCAGCAGGGTCGGCACGTTGGAGCTGGACGGCACGTAGAAGCTTCGCCAGCCCGGTCGATAGTAGTCTATGATGGCGTTTTGCCAGGCCACGCCGATGGCAATCATCGGGACGACGGCAACCCACGCCGACCGGTACCAAGGTCTTCCCGCCACGATAGATCCCGAGCGGACCCGGCGACCAGCATCGGCGGCGACGGCCAACCGGAACAACGCCTCTCCCGCCACCACCATGGCCAGCGCGACGGGCGTCGGCGGCACGATCCGCGTCCCGGCGATCAAGGCGGATTCGAAGGCGATGGCAACGAGAAAGAAAACAAGGCCCAGCCGCCAGGCTCCGGCATAGATGTGGCCGAGGCCCGGGATCACCAGCGACAGGAGCGCGGCCCACAGCGTGCGCAGCCAGCCGGATTTGGGTCGACCTTTGGTCTGGTCGCTCATCGGCCGACTTTGATCAGCGTCCACAGCCGCGTGCGGTCGCGCACCTGTTCGGCGGTGCCGGCGGTCACGGTGTAGAAGCGCTCCCGCACGTCGGTTGGCGGGTAGATCAGCGGATTGCCCGTGATGCTCTTGGGCATCAGCGGCAGCGCCGCCTTGTTGGCGTTGGCATAGCCGGTGAGCGCGCTCGACGCGGCGGCGACCTTGGGATCCATCATGAAGTCGAGAAATCTCAGCGCCTCGTCGCCGTCGGGCGCGTCCTTGGGGATCGCCGCGACGTCGATCCACAGCAGCGAACCTTCCTTGGGGATGGCATAGGCAATGTCGCGCTTGTCCTTGGCCTTGGCGGCGCGGTCGCGCGCCTGGAAGATGTCGCCCGAGTAGCCGAAGGCGAGGCAGATGTCGCCGCCCGCCAGCGCGTTGATGTACTCCGAAGAATGGAACTTGCGGATGTAGGGCCGCACCGCCTTCACCACGGCGGCGGCCTTGGCGAGATCTTCGGGCTTCTTCGAATCGGGATCGAGGCCGAGATAATTCAGCGCCGCCGGCAGGACGTCGGTCGGGCTGTCGAGGATCATCACGCCGCAATCCTTGAACTTCGACACGACGGCGGGATCGAACACCATCCGGAGCGAATCGACCGGCGCGTCGGGCATGCGCTTCTTGATCTCGACGACGTTGTAGCCGATGCCGGTCGTCCCCCACATCCACGGGATGGCGTGCGCGTTGCCGGGATCGTACTTGGCCAGCGCCGTCATGATCTCGGGATCGAGGTTCTTGAGGTTTTTGAGCTTCGACTTGTCGAGCGGCTGGTAGAGGTTGGCGGCGAGCTGGCGCACGAAGAACGGCGAGGCGGTCGGCACGACCACGTCGTAGCCGGAGTAGCCGGTCTTCAGCTTGGCATCGAGGATCTCGTTGGAATCGTAGGTCGTGTAGTTGACCTTGACGCCGCTGTCCTTCTCGAACCGCTCGACCTCCTTGGGTGCGATATAGTCGGACCAGTTGTAGACGTTGACCTTGCCTTGGCCGAGCGCTGGACCGGCAGCAAGGGAGAGGAGGGAGACTAACACATAAAGGCGCATCAAGGGCTCCGGAACGAGCGAGTGGCATCATTCCGGCGGGCCTTGTGAAAGGCAAGCGGCTATGCCGGCTGCCGTCGATGCAGGTTGCGGGTGAACCACATGGCGAGTGACAGGACGGCGAAGAGCAGCAACGAGCCAGCCATCAGCGCCACGTCCTCGAGCTGCAGCAGGCCGTACAGACCGGCATACAGCCCGGCCAGGACGCCACCGAACACCAATGCCGAACCCAGGCGACGCCGCCAGGCCCAATTGTAGACTGTCGCCTGGACCACGACAGCAGCCGCGCTGGCGAGATAGGCCATGGCAAAGCCGACCTGCTCGCTGAACGACAGCAGCAGCAGGTAGAATATGCACAGCGACAGGCCGATCAGGCCGTATTGTGCGGGATGAGGCCGCGTGCCGGTCGCCATCTCGAAAAGGATGCAGGCGCCGAAGGTCAGGCTGATGAACAGGATGGCGTACTTGATGGCGCGATCGGTCTCGCGATAGGCATTGACCGGCTCGAACAAGTTGAACCCGAAGGCGGACTCCATCACGCCGTTCACCGACGGCTCGCTGCTCGTGCCGCTGTCCCACAGCTGGCCATAGCGCCGGCTAAGGTTGGAGATCGACCATTTGGCCTGGAACCCGTTCTTGTCGATCGACTGGCTGACCGGCAGGTAGCGGCCGGCGAATCCGGGCGACGGCCAGGCCGAGACAAGAGAGACCTCGGTGCGCTTGCCGAACGGCGCGAATCCCAGCCAGCCGCTGCCGGCGAATGCAATGTGGAAGCGCACGGTGATGGTCTCACGTTCGGCCAGTCCGATCGATTTGAGGGACACCTGAAGCGAGGCGAGCGGCGGGCCCGAGCCTGCGGTCCATTCGAGTTGCTGTCCGTCGACCTCGATCGTGGTGCTTTCGATCGACCTCGCGTCCGTGATGCCAAGATCGAGATGGGCGGACGGCCAATCCATCCAGCGACCGTCGGCGAGCAGATCGCGCACCGCTTTGGCCTGGAAGTCCGCCACGACATCGAGGGTTGCCGTATAGACGGTGATGGAGAAAAGGCCGCGTCGCCGCTGCTCGGGTTGCACCTTGCCGTCGATCGCGAGCTTCTCGGGCAAGAGCGTCAGCGTCTGCGTCAAGAATTTACCGTCGACCGAGCGCTGGTAAGGCAGGACGATCATCGGTCCGCTGAAGGTCTGGTTGCCGCCCCACGCCATCGTGACGCTCCTGACTGCCTCGCTCTCGTAGTTCTGGCGGTCGGCAACCACGCCGCCGACCATACCCAAGGGGATTTTCAGAGCGAGGGCCAAGATGGCGAGCACAGTGGCACGTGCAATCAGGCTCTCGCCGGTCACGAAACCCACCAGCAGGCGCAATGGTCCGGGGCCACTCGGCGCGGAAGAGGGCGGCGCGGAGGAGGGAGGCGCGGAACCGGCGGAGGCGGGGTCGGCGTCGGTCATGCAAGGCTCCTCGCGGCAAGCGGCACAACCCTGACGACGGGAGGTGCAGGAGCGGCGCAGGAATTGTGGAGATTTGGTGCAAATCCGCGGCGTGCGGTCGACAGCCGACGCGCCGACGCTAGACTCGCGGATATGCAGAAGGTCCTGGTCGCCGACGACGACGCGCATATCCGCGACGTCGTTTGCTTCGCCTTGCGGCGCGCCGGCTACCAGCCTCTGCCGGTCGCCGACGGGTCGACGGCGCTGAACGTCGCGGCCCGTGAACTGCCGGCGCTGGCGATCCTCGACATCCTGATGCCGGAGCTC
>JAFAKN010000711.1 GCA_019235415.1 Alphaproteobacteria bacterium | reverse complement strand
CGTCATGCGCATCAACGTCATGCCGGGCGCGCGGCGCTTGATGATCGTGACGACGAAGTTGATGCCGGTCAGCGTCGAGCCGACGCCGCTGATCAGCAGCGCCCAGATCCAGTAGTCGACGCCGACGCCGGGATTGTACTCGATGCCCGAGAACGGCGGATACCCCGTCCAGCCGGCGGTCGAGAACTTGCCGATGACCAGCGAGACCATCACGAGCGCGGCACCTGAGGCGCTGAACCACAGGCTGAGCGAGTTGAGGAAGGGGAAGGCCACGTCGCGCGTGCCGATCTGCAGCGGCACGGCGATGTTCATCAGCCCGGTCATGAACGGCATCGCCATGAAGATGATCATGATGGTGCCGTGCGAGCTGAAGATCTGGTCGAAATGCTCGGGCGGCAGATAGCCGTCGGAATTCAGCGCGATGGCTTGCTGTGCGCGCATCATGCCGGCATCGACGAAGCCGCGCAGCAACATGATCAGCGCCAGCACGATGTACATCACGCCGATGCGCTTGTGGTCGACGCTGGTCAGCCACTCGGTCCACAGATACTTCCAGCCCCTGAGCCAGGTGATCACGATCATCACCAGCAGCGCCCCGCCCACCGTGACCGCCGCACCGCCGGCGGCGATGGCGCTGTAGAGCGGCAGGGCGTCGATGGTGAGCTTGCCGAACATTCGTTCTATCTCCCCGGCGCGCTGGTGGCGTGCGCGTGGTGCTCGTGATTGTACTTTTCGATGATCGAATCGAAGAGCCGCGGCTCGATGCCCGAATAGTAGCCGACGGGGTTCCGCCGGCTCTTCTCGGCGAGCTTGGCGTAGGTCGGCACGTCGAGCTTGTCGGGCGACTGCTTGGCCTTGGCCACCCAGTCGTTGAAATCGCCTTCCGACAGGGCCAGCACCTCGAAGTATTGGTCGGAGAAGCCGCCGCCTGAATACTGGGTGTTGCGTCCGACGAAACGACCGGGCGCGTCGGCAAGCATCTGCAGGCGGGTCTGCATGCCGGCCATGGCATAGATCTGCCCGGCGAGCGCCGGCACGTAGAACGAGTTCATCACCGTGTCCGACGTGATGCGAAGGCTGATCGGCCGACCGGCCGGGATCGCCAGCTGGTTGACCACGGCGATGCCCTGGTCGGGGTAGATGAACAGCCACTTCCAGTCCTCGGCCACGACCTCGACATCGAGCGGCGGCTTGTCGGAGGCAATCTCGCGATAGGGATCGAGCTTGTGGGTGCTGCGCCAGACCAGGACGCCGACGGCGATGACGATCAGGGCCGGAATCAGCCAGACGACGGCATCGACCTTGGCGGAATAGTCCCAGGTCGGGGCATAAGCGGCACGGCGATTGGACGCACGGTACCGCCAAGCAAACACGAAGGCCATGGCGATGACCGGCACGATCACCACCATCATGACCGAGAACGCATCGATCAGCAGCCCGCGCTCGGCATCCGCAATCGGGCCCTTGGGATTGAGGATGACCGCCCGATCGCAGCCCGCGGCCAGCAAAGCGACCGACGCGACCATCGCCCAGCGGTGCCAGCTCTTACAGAACCGTGTCACTCCCCCGCTCATCCCGCCTGTTGAGCACGCGGACCTACCTTGAAGCGGCACCTCGGAGGGAGCAATGATTCTTTTTGCCCGGTGCGACGATGAGACTGACTAGCTCTTGCGCTCCGGTGCGGCGCCCGACGACCCTGGGGCCGTCTTTCCCAGCGGATCCTTGATCGTGCAGACGTCCTGCTTCAGGCGCTCCTTGAGGAGCGCGATCTGTTCCTCGATCTGCTTGTTGGCCGCCTTCTGCTTGTCGATCTGGTCTTCCAGCGCCTTCACCTGCGCGGCATCGGGCCCCGGCGGAGCGGGCGGCGGCGGTGGCGCAGGTAGCTGCACGGCCACGTTCACGATCGGCCGGTAGAACAGATACCAGCCCAACCCGAGTCCCGCCGCGAGCAGCAGGAAGCTGCCGACCAGGGCACCGAGGATCCAGGGCCAGCGATAGCGGGGACGGTCGGGAGAAGGCTCGTTCTCGGCCATTGAATGCTATTGGGCTTGGCGTGAGGTCGCAGTCAATACCGGCCGAGCGGCGGAATTGCGGCGCCGTTCGGGGCTTGCAAGTGCGTTCTCGGCCTATAAGTGTATATGCACTCACCTCGGCTCGACCGCGAGGCGCCTACCGTCTACGCTTCGCCGCGAGCTTTTAACCCAGGAGAAGTCCATGACCGCCTGCATCGTCGGATGGTCGCACGGCAAGTTCGGCAAGCTCGACGCCGAGACCAGCGAATCGCTGATCGTGAAGGCGGCGAGCGAAGCCATCGCCCACGCCGGCGTCGAGCCCAAGGACATCGACGTCATTTATGTCGGCAACATGAATGGCGGCTTCGTGCGCCAGGAGTTCCACTCCTCCCTGCCGCTGCAGGCGCACCCCGATCTGCGCTTCAAGCCGAGCACGCGCGTCGAGAACGCTTGCGCCACCGGCTCAGCAGCGATCCACATGGGGCTGAATACGCTGGCGGTGGGTAGGGCTCGCTTCGTGCTGGTGGTCGGCGTCGAGAAGATGACCGAGCTCAACTCGGCGCAGGCCGGCGAAGTGCTGATCAAGGCCTCGTATGTCGCCGAGGAGGCCAACATCGAGGCGGGTTTCGCCGGCATTTTCGGCAAGATCACCTCGGCCTATTTCCAGCGCTACGGCGACAAGTCCGATGCCTTGGCCAAGATCGCGGTCAAGGCGCACAAGAACGGTGCAAAGAACCCGTACGCCCACTTCCAGAAGGAGTTCGCCTACGAGTTCTGCCGCAATCCCTCGGACAAAAACCCGTTCGTGGCCGGGCCATTGAAGCGCACCGACTGCTCGCCGGTCACCGACGGCGCAGCGGCGGTGGTGCTGGCCGACGTCGGCACCGCGCTCGGCCTCAAGCAGGCGATCGCCTTTCGCGCTGCCGAACAGGTCAACGACTTCCTGCCCATGAGCAAGCGCGACATCATCAAGTTCGAGGGTCCACAACTTGCCTGGAAGCGGGCGCTGGCGTCGGCGCACCTCGACCTGCTCGATCTCTCCTTCGTCGAGACCCACGACTGCTTCACCTCGGCCGAGCTGATCGAGTACGAGGCGATGGGGCTGACCGGGCCCGGCGACGGCGAACGCGCGATCCACGAAGGCTGGGTCGAGCGCGACGGCAAGCTGCCGATCAACGTGTCCGGCGGATTGAAGGCCAAAGGCCATCCGGTCGGCGCCACCGGCGTCAGCATGCACGTGCTGTCGGCCATGCAGCTTTCCGGCACGGCCCCGGCGGGCATGCAGCTGCCCAAGGCCAAGCTCGGCGGCGTATTCAACATGGGTGGCGCGGCAGTCGCGAATTACGTCAGCATCCTCGAGCCGCTGCGCTAAGCGCTGAGACTACACGACGGGGCTTGCGCCCCCGTCGACGTTGATCGCCACGCCGGTGATGAACGAGCCGGCATCCGAGCACAGGAAGCAAGCCATGCGGGCGAACTCCTCGGCGCGGCCCATGCGGCCGATCGGAATGCGGCCCTTGGCCATGCCGTCGAGGAACTCCTGATAGCTCTTGGCGCCGCCGCTCGACTTGTGGCGGCGCGCCCACTGGTCGCTCTCGATCAGTCCGACCAGCATGGCATTCACCAGCACGTTGTGCGACGCGTTCTCCTTGCTGAGCGCCTTGGTGAGGGCGAGGCCGGCGGCGCGGCTGACGCTGGTCGGCGTGGAATCGGCACCGGGCGCCTTGGCGCCGATGTTCAGCACGTTGACGACGCGGCCCCACTTGC
>JAFAKN010000667.1 GCA_019235415.1 Alphaproteobacteria bacterium | reverse complement strand
ATCGTGAGATTGCACAAGGTGAGCCGCGCCTCGACCGGCAGGCTCCGCACCGCCGAGCCGGCGTACTCGACGGCATAGCCGGTGCCGGCGGCGGTGCCCAGTTCGCCGATCAAATGCAGGATCATGTCCTTGGCCGTTACGCCTGCGGACAGCGTGCCGTCGAACCGCACGCGCATGCGCCGGGGTCGCCGCTGCACCATGGTCTGCGTCGCCAGCACGTGGCTGAGCTCCGACGAGCCGATGCCGAACGCCAGCGAGCCCATGCCGCCGTGCGTGCAGGTGTGGCTGTCGCCGCAGCACAAAGTCGTGCCGGGGAGCGTCAGTCCCAGTTCCGGTCCCACGACGTGCACGATGCCATTGCCGTCCTGGCCGAGATCGAAGAGCTTGATGCCGAACTGCGCCGTGGCCGCGCGCATGTTGCGGATCAAAGGCTCGCCCGGCGGGAAGGTCCTTTCGGTGCGGCCAGGCGCCGTCGAGATGGCGTGATCCGGCGTGGCGAACATCAGTCGTGGCTCGGCCGGCCGGTAGCCCTTCTCGACCGATTCCTGCAGGGCGCGCGCACCACTGAGGTCGTGCAACAGCAGGCGATCGATGTGCAGCAACACGAAGCCGTTGCCGAGATCCTTGATGACGTGGCTGTCCCAGATCTTGTCGAACAGGGTCCTGGCCATGTGCTTCCTCCACTGGGCCGCCGACTATGGAACCGCTATTGATTTGCCTCAACCTCGGCGGTGCCGCACCGCAATATTCATCGTTCTCATGCCAATAGCCGACGACGATACCAGCGACGGTCCACGCGACGCCGGCAACACGGCGCCCGCTGCCCGAGCCAATATTGCGCCTTTCGCTCAGCCACCGGTTCCGGCGGCCGCGCAGCTCCCCGTCGTCGTCCATCACGAACGCCCGACGCGCCGGCGCTGGCTGCGGTTCGCGCTGCTGCTGGTTGTGCTCGCGGGCGCGGCCGCTGGCGGTGGCTGGTGGTGGCTGCACCGCGTGCCTCCCCTGCCGGCCGGCATCGCTTTCGGCAATGGCCGGCTCGAGGCGGATCCCATCGACATCGCCACCAAGTTCGCCGGCCGCATCGCCGAGCTCAAGGTCGACGAGGGCAGCATGGTGAAAGCGGGCGAGGTCGTCGCGTTGATGGACACCCGAGACCTCGAAGCGTTGCTCAAGAAGGCCGAGGCGCAAGTCGAGCAGGCCAGCAAGGCGATCGCCGAGGCCAACGCCAACGTCTCGCAAGGGCATACTCAAGTCGTGCTGGCGCAGCAGCAGTACGAACGCGCCCAGCAGCTCCTGAAGAACGGCTGGACCTCCCGCGAGGTGATGGATCAGCGCCGCCAGCAGCTCGAGGGCGCGCAGGCATCGGAACTCGCCGCTCAGGCGCATGTGCGTGCCGCCGAGGCGATCCTCAATGCCGCCACGCACGACGTCGAGCTCTACAAGGTCAACATCGCCGACAATACTCTGGTAGCGCCCAAGGACGGCCGCATCGAGTACCGAATCGCCAATGTCGGCGAAGTCCTCCCGGCCGGCGGCAAGGTGTTCACCATGCTCGACGTCGGCTACGTCTACATGGACATCTACCTGCCGACCGCCATTGCCGGCCATGTCAAGGTGGGCAACGACGCGCGCATCGTGCTCGACGCCTATCCGGATCGGCCGATCCCGGCGAAGGTGACGTTCATCGCCGCGCAGGCGCAGTTCACGCCCAAAATGGTCGAAACCCAGACCGAGCGCGACAAGCTGATGTTCCGCATCCGCGTGCGCATCGACCCGGGGTTATCGCAGGCGCATGCCGACGCCGTGCGCAGCGGCGTGCCGGGTATGGCCTACGTGAAGTTCGACCCCGCTGTCGAATGGCCGGACCGCCTGCAAGGGCGGTCTTAGTCTCATTGGAAGACATGACCCCCGCAGCGCGCCTGCGCGAGGTAAGCCATCGCTACGGCCGCATGCTGGCGCTGAACGGCATCAGCCTGGACATTGCGGCCGGCCGCGTCACCGGGCTGATTGGGCCCGACGGCGTCGGCAAGTCGACGCTGCTTGGCCTGGTCGCCGGCGCCAAGCGCCTGCAGGATGGCGGCCTCGAGGTTTTGGATGGCGACATGGCCGACGCGCGCCATCGTCAATCGATCTGCCCGCGCATCGCCTTCATGCCGCAAGGTCTGGGCAAGAACCTCTATCCCGAGCTCAGCGTGCGCGAGAACATCGACTTCTTCGGCCGCCTGTTCGGCCACGCCCGGCGCGAGCGCGGCGCGCGGATCGAAGAATTGCTCGCCAGTACCGGCCTGGCGCCGTTCGGCAACCGGTTGGCGCGCCAGCTCTCCGGCGGCATGCGCCAGAAGCTTGGCCTGTGCTGCGCGCTGATCCACGATCCCGATCTGTTGATTCTCGACGAGCCCACGACCGGCGTCGACCCATTGTCGCGGCGCCAGTTCTGGCAGCTGATCGAGCGCATGCGGGCGCGGCGAGCGGGCATAAGCATTCTGGTCGCAACGGCGTACATGGAGGAGGCCGAGCGTTTCGACAGCCTGATCGCCATGAACGACGGCAAGGTGCTCGCGATCGGAGCACCCGCCGAGCTCAAGGCCAAGACCGGAGGCGTTTCCGTCGAGGAAGCCTTCATCCGCCTGCTGCCCGAATCGGTGCGCGCAGAGCACCATGAGCTCGAGATCCCGCCGCGCACCGCGTTCGACCACGAGAGCGTGATCGTGGCGCGTGGGCTGACGCGGCGCTTCGGCGACTTCGTCGCCGTCGACCATGTCGACTTCGACATTGAGCGCGGCGAGATCTTCGGCTTCCTGGGTTCCAACGGCTGCGGCAAGACCACCACCATGAAGATGCTGACCGGGCTGCTGCCGGCCAGCGACGGCAGCGCCACGCTGTTCGGCCAGCGGATCGATGCCTCGGACATGAGTCTCAGGGCGCGCGTTGGCTACATGTCGCAATCCTTCTCGCTCTACACCGAGCTCACGGTCCGGCAGAATCTCGACCTGCACGCGCGGCTGTTCCATCTGGCGGCCGGCGACGCCCGGCTGCGCGTCGCGGCACTGATCGAGCAGTTTGGTCTCGGCGAGCACGTCGACCAACTGGCGGAGAGCCTGCCGCTCGGCATCCGCCAGCGCCTGTCGCTTGCCGTGGCGATCGTGCATCGGCCCGATCTGCTGATCCTCGACGAACCGACTTCGGGCGTCGACCCGCTCGCCCGGGATCGGTTCTGGGAGCTTTTGGTCGATCTGTCGCGCCGCGAAGGCGTCACCATCTTCGTGTCGACCCACTTCATGAACGAAGCCGCGCGCTGCGACCGCATCTCGCTGATGCACGCCGGCGGCGTGCTGGCGACCGGTGCGCCCGCGGCCCTGATGGAACAGCGCGGCGCTCGCGACCTCGAGGAGGCTTTCGTCGGGTTTCTCGAGGAGGCGGCGGCAGAAGCCGGTGCGCCGCGCGCCGGCGACCTGGTCGTCGTACTGCCGCCGGCGGACTCGCATCCCGAACCGTCGCCATCGTCCTCGTTCAGCGGCCGCCGCATGCTGGCCTATGCATTGCGGGAAGCGCTGGAGCTTGCGCGCGATCCGGTCCGGCTCGCCTTCGCACTGCTCGGCACCGCCTTCCTGATGCTGGTGTTCGGCTTCGGCATCTCGACCGACGTCAACTCGCTCACCTTCGCAGTGCTCGACCGCGACAACAGCTTCGAAAGCCGCGCCTGGCTCGAGGAGCTGCGCGGCTCGCCCTATTTCATCGAGCAGCCGCCCATCACCGACGCCGCCGACCTGCAAGACCGGCTGAAGCAGGGCAAGACCATGGTCACCGTCGAGCTGCCGCCGGGCTTCGGCCGTGACCTGAGGCGCGGACGGCCGGCCGAGATCGGCGTGTGGATCGACGGCGCCATGCCGTTTCGTGCCGAGACCATCCGCGGTTACCTCGAAGGCCTGCACCTTCAGTACCTCGCCGACCGCGCCATCCACGGCCACGTGCCGTCGGCAGCGGCGAGCGGCGGCGCCGACATCGCGGTGCGCTTCCGCTACAACCAGCACTTCGACAGCGTCTACGCCATGGTGCCGATCATGATCGCGCTGCTGCTGGCGCTGATCCCGGCAATCCTGATGGCGCTCTCGATCGTGCGCGAAAAGGAGCTGGGTTCGATCGTCAACCTCTACGTCACGCCCGTGACGCGGCTGGAATTCCTGCTCGGCAAGCAGATTCCCTATGTCGTCGTGGCCTTCATCGCCTTCGTCATGATGTTCCTGATGGCGCTGTTCGTCTTCCAGGTGCCGCTCAAGGGCAGCTTTGCGCTGCTGGCGCTGGGCGCACTGGTCTACGTCATGGCGACCACCGCCTACGGACGCGTCATCTCGACCTTCACCGGCAGCCAGATCGCCGCTCTGTTCGGCACCGCGATCCTGACCGTCCTGCCGGCCACCATGTTCGCCGGCATGATGGTGCCGGTGTCATCGACCACGGGCGCCGGCGCACTGATGGGCCGGCTGTTCCCGATGACCTACTTTGTGCCGATCAGTGTCGGCACCTTCACCAAGGGTCTGGGCTTCGCCGATCTCTCCGGCAACCTCTTGGCTCTGCTGGCTTTCGTGCCGGCGCTGACCGTGCTCAGCCTGGTCCTGCTGCCGAGCCAGGAGAGGTGACATTGCGCACGCTCGCCACCATCTTCTGGCTGTCGACCAAGGAGCTGCGCAGCTTCTTCCGGGACTGGGTGCTGTTCGGGCTGGTGATCTACTCCTTCTCGCTCGCCATCATCGCCCAAGCGCAGAGCAACACCCAGGAACTCAGCAACGCCTCGATCGCCTACGTCGACGAGGATCGCTCCGAGCTGTCGCGCCGCATCGTGCGCGCCTTCCTGCCTCCTTACTTCAGGCCGCCGGTTGCGGTCGAGCTCGGCGAAGTCGACCACCTGATGAACACGGGCCAGTTCACCTTCGTGATCGACATCCCGCCGCACTTCGAGCGCGACATCCTGAACGGCCGCATGCCCACCCTGCAGGTCGCAGTCGACGCCACGGCCATGGTCCAGGCCGGCATCGGCGCGGGCTACGCGCAGGAGATCGTCCAGACGGAGGTGCAGGATTTCGTCCGGCGTCGCTCCGGCGCGCCGCCACCGCCGGTCAACCTCGCGATCCGCATCGCCTTCAATCCCAACGTGACCACGGCGTGGTTCACCAGCGTCATGGGCATCATGAACAGCGTCACCATGCTGGCCATCATCCTGGCGGGCGCTGCCGTCGTACGCGAACGCGAGCACGGCACCATGGACCATCTGCTCGCCATGCCGGTCACGCCGTTCGAGATCACGATGTCCAAGATCCTGGCCAACGCGCTGGTGATCACCGTGGCGGTCGGGCTGTCGCTCTACCTCGTGGTGGGCCAGCTGCTTGCCGTTCCGATCGCGGGATCGGTGCCGCTCTTCATGGTGGGCGTCGTGCTCTACCTGTTCTTCGCCACCGCCATCGGAATCTTTCTCGCCACCATCGCGCGGACCATGCCGCAGCTCGGCTTGATGTTCATCCTGGTGGCCGTGCCGCTCAACCTGCTGTCGGGCAGCAACACGCCCCTGGAAAGCATGCCGACCTGGCTGCGCACCGTGATGCAGGCCTCGCCGTCGACCCACTTCGTGTCGTTCGCCCAGGCGATTCTCTATCGCGGCGCGGGCATCGATGTCGTCTGGAGAGAATACTTGGCGGTGGCAGCGATGGCCGCGCTGTTCCTCGGCCTCGGCTTGCTGCGTTTCCGCAGCGTCGCGGTGCAGAGCTCATAGGCGCTGGGCAAGCGTGTCGAGCTCATGCTCGCGCCGGACCTCGAAGTATGGGTACCAAGCCGACGTCGCCCACACCCAGTCGGCAGTTTTACCGAGCAACAGGATCGTCCGGATCCCGCGCCGCGCCGCGAGATGCGTGGCAGTGCGATCGTCTCCGACCACGAGCCCGCACTCGGCAATGCGCTCGACATCGCGCTCGACCTCCAAGCCGGCCGGCGGATCGAGGTCGGTGAACCACCCGACAAGGGTCGATGTCATTCGCTCGCCTTGCCGCACCGGTATCGGCGGCACGGCGTTTGGCATCCAGCCCAGCAGCAACGGTAGGCTCCGCAACGGAGCCGCTGCTGCGAACCCGTCGAGCGACGCGTCGCGACCGATCGTCGGCATCGCAAGCCACGGCGCCAGCCCTGGAGCGCACTGCACCACTGCGTCGACCCCGCGGGCGAACAGCAACGTGTCGCGCATGGCAGCGTCGCTCCCGACGTCGGCCTGCTCCGGATAAATCAGGAGCTTTCCCGTCAAAGGCTCGCCCTGCCAGCGCGGCAGGTCGGGCGCATAGCGCTCGCCCCCTTGAGCATTTGGGGTCAGCTCCAGCCGCGCCTCATAGTCGGGCAGACCGCGCAGCCAGTCGCCCTGCTGCAGCAGAAGCTCGCCGCGACGCAGGCGCAGGTGCGGATCGTTCGGCCTTTGTGTCAGGGCGACGTCGAGGTCGTTGAGCGCGCCCATCCAGTCGCCACGGCGGGCGAGCAAGCCGGCGCGGGCCGAAAGCGAGGGTAGCAGGCGATGGTCGAGCGCCAGCGCTTCGTCGTAGCAGCGCTCCGCATCGTCCAAGCGGCCGAGCGACTCGAGGGCGCGACCCTTGTTGTAAGCGATCGTGGCATCGGCCGGCTTGAGCATCGCGGCCCGCTCAAGCGCCGCCAGTGCGGCCTGGTGCTCACCCAGCATGCCGAGACAGCCGGCGAAGTTGATCTGTGCGGCAGCATCCTTGGGCAGGAACTTGGCGGCGCGTTCGAGCGGCTCGCGGGCCTCGGCGAAGCGGCCGAGCTTCAGCCGCACCTGCCCCAGAAGATGCAGCGCCTGGCCCGAATTCGGCCAGCCTTCCACGACTTGCATCAGGGCGCGCTCAGCGCTGACGAAGTCGCCTGATGCGGCGCACTGCATGGCGTCGCGGCCAAGCGACTGGATCTGGGAATCGGAGAGCGGCACGCATCGGCTCTAGCAGCGGACGCTCATTCTCGCCAGAACGGCTTGCCGGCCTCGAAATGCAGCTGGCTTCGCAGAGGCCGAGGTCGCGAATGGTGCGGCGGTCGAGCTGGGCGATCTGCCGGCGGCTGACGTGCCGCAAATGCCATTCGCGCAGCAGGGCTTTGAGCGACCACCAAGCCGAGGGCCAAGTCATGGCCGCAGAAAAACATGGCCGCGGACAGGGGCTCTATCCGCGGCCGTCTGGGTATTCGCTGGAAAGAAAAAGCCGGCGGTCGACAGGGAGGCTGAGGATCGACCGCCGGCTCAGGATCCGGAGGGGAAAAGAGCCCGCGCAGGGTAGGGAAACGGGCTCGCTCCGGAAGGGGATTAGGAGCGCCAGAAAGGCTTGCTGGCCTCGAACTGGATCTCGCTGGTGCTGAGGCCCAGATCATGGATGGTGCGGCTGTCGAGATGGGCGAGCTCGCGGCGCTCACGGGCCCGACGGCCCCAGGTGGAGAAGATCTGGCGCAAAGCGGTGTAGGTGCCGGCCAGGGGCGCCTTGGAGGTGAAGTGCAGAGAGATGTCGGCCATGGAACGGCTCCCCGATGGGTAACTCGGTGTCTGGAGCCGAAATGGTCGGCAAGGGAGTGCTTTACAAACGACCCTTTGTCCTGTTTTGATTAATTTCGCTCATGTGAAGGAGACGCATGAAAAGGACCCTGCCCCCGCTCAACGGCCTGCGTGCCTTCGAAGCCGCGGCGCGCCACATGAGCTTTACTGATGCGGCGCATGAGCTAAATGTGACCCAGGCCGCGATCAGCCACCAGGTGCGCGGACTGGAGCAGCGCCTCGGATTAAAATTGTTCGTGCGGCGCAATCGCTCGCTGCTGCTCTCCGAAGCGGGCCAGGCCTATCTGCCGTCGGTACGGGCCGCGTTCGATCAGCTGAACGAGGCGACCGAGAAGCTTCTGCAGAAGGATCGCGGCGGCAGCCTCACCGTCACCACGACCACCTCGTTCGCGGTCAAATGGCTGGTGCCGCGGCTTGGCGGCTTCCAGCGCAGCCATCCCGAGATCGACGTACGCGTCAGCACCGGCACCTCGCTGGTCGACTTCGCGCGCGAGGACGTCGACATCGGCATCCGCTACGGCCGCGGCCAATGGGGCGCGCTCAGCGCCGAGCGGCTGGTCAGCGAGGACGTGATGCCGGTTTGCGCGCCGTCGCTGGTCAAGGGCCCCAACGGCCTGCGCAAGCCGGCCGATCTCAAGCGCTTCACGCTGTTGCACATCGGCAGCTTCAGCGACGACTGGCAAGTCTGGCTGACCGCCGCCGGCCTCAAGGGGATCGATTGGACGCGCGGCGTATCCTTCGATTTTCCGCTCGCGGCCTACCAGGCGGCGATGGACGGGCTCGGCGTCGCGCTCGGCCGCCAGCCGCTGGTCGACCCCGACCTCAAGGCGGGCCGTTTGGTCATGCCCTTCGAGTTCAAGCGCTCGAGCGACTTCGCCTATTACCTGGTCTATCCGCCCGAAGCGATCCGTCGGCGCAAGATCAAGGCCTTCCGCGACTGGGTGGTCTCGCTGGCCGAGGTCGAACCCAAGGCCGTCGCCGCTTAGCTTTCTTTGGAGCGCGGACCTCCTCAGGTCGGGGGTTACCCGACCTAGTCCGCCTAATGTCATCCCGAGCGCAGCGAGGGATCTTTGAGGCAATAGGAAGGATCCCTCGGCCTGCGGCCTCGAGATGACAGTGCGTGGACCGGGAGGTCTGCGCTCCATATATTTGCGTTTGCAAATAATTACCGATTTCTGTACCCTGGCGGCAAGGCAGAAGGAGGCGACGCATGGACTTCGGCTACTTCACGCTGAGCGACAACCGCTATCCCGACAATCCGCGCACGCCCGAGCAGTTCCTCAAGGACATCTTTGCCGAGGCGCTGTACGCCGAGACGATCGGCTTGAACTCGGCCTGGATCGGCGAGCACCATTTCAACCTTTTAGGCGTCAACGCCTCGCCGCTGGCGATCCTGGCGCAGCTCGCCGGCGCCACGCGGCGGCTGCGGCTGGCCCCCGCCGTGACCTTGCTGCCGGTGCACCATCCGCTGCACGTCGCCGAGGAATGGGCGACGCTCGACCTCCTGTCGGGCGGCCGCGTCGACTTCGCCGCCGGCCGCGGCTACGACCGCAAGGAGTACGAGCCGTTCGGCGCGCCGTTCGAGGAGTCGGCCGAGCTGTTCGCCGAAGGACTTGAGGTCGTGTGGCGCGCCTGGACCGAACCCGGCAAGTGGTCGCACCAGGGCAAGTTCTACCAGTTCACGGACGTCGAGGTGCGGCCCAAGCCGCTACAGCAGCCGCTGCGGCCTTACGTGGCCTGCTTCTCGCGTCCCTCGATGGAGCTCGCCGCGAGGAACGACTGGAACGTGATCTACGCGCCCTTCGCCGCCGCCATGGTCTACGGCTCGCTGGGCGACGCCGTGCGCATCTACCGCGAGACCTGCGAGCAGCAATACAAGCGGCCGATGCGGCGCGCGATGTGCTCCTACTTCATCCACATTGCCGCGGACCGCCGGGAGGAGAACTATGGCCGCGAGGCGCTGGTGCGCTACTTCCAGGACGCGCTGATCGCCGCCTTCCCCTCGTCGTCGGGCGAGAAGGTCCCGCCAACCTACAAGTACTTCGTCGACATCGTGAACATCTTGCGCGACATGCGGCCCGAGAAGCTCACCGACAAGTCGATCCTGTGCGGCAGCCCGCAGCACATCGTCGACACCCTGAAACAGGTCGAGCACGCAGGCATCGCCGAGGTGATCCTCTACTTCAACTACGGCCGCAAGCCGCACGCGCTGGTGAAGGAGCAGATGGCCCGTTTCATGAGCGAGGTGGCGATCCATTTCGACACGTCACATACCGAACCGTTTGTCGCCACGGCGCGGGCCTAACAACTTCGAGCGCGTCGCTGCCGAGAGCATCCGCTGTCATCCCGAGCGATAGCGAGGGATCTTTGAGGTAACAGGAAGGATCCCTCGCTTCGCTCGGGATGACAGGAAAGACGCTCGCGATGACAGGCCGCATTCGCTCTTGACGACAGAAACCATGGGTCCGCTCGAGTCCTACCTTCCGTATCTGCTGAACCGCGCCGGCACGCGCATCGCGGTGTCCTTCAGCGAGCGGGTCCGCCCGCTCGGCGCCACCTTGCAGATGTGGCGTGTCCTCGCCGCCCTGCGCGAGCGCGACGGACGTCGCATGGGCGATCTCTCGACGACCACCTCGATCGAAGTCTCCACCCTGACGCGACTGGTCGATTCGATGGAGGTCAAGCGGCTGGTCGTCCGTCGCCGCGCGCCCGAGGATGCCCGCGCGGTGACGCTGTATGTCACACCGGCCGGCCGGCGATTGACTGAACGCATTGTGCCCATCGCCGAACACTACGAGGATGCCGCCTTGGCCGGTTTCACCGCTATCGAGGCCGAACGGCTGAAACTGGCTCTGCGGCGTCTCTACGCCAACATGGAGGCGCTGGAACGCTGACGGTTGAAACGGGCTGCGGGATGGCCGAAGGTGGCGGGCTTGTTGCAGGAGGAACGCGAATGGCTCGCCTGACATCG
Source organism: Alphaproteobacteria bacterium (assembly GCA_019235415.1). Classification (GTDB taxonomy): domain Bacteria; phylum Pseudomonadota; class Alphaproteobacteria; order Reyranellales; family Reyranellaceae; genus Reyranella. The sequence continues at coordinate 5,022 of JAFAKN010000667.1, read as the reverse complement.
ACCGCCGATCTGCGCCGCATCCTTCCCGAGCCGCGACCGGCGACGCGGGCAAAGGTCCTCGACGCGCTGGATCAGCAGTCGATCGACTTCCTGAAGCGCTGTCCCTTCGCGCTGATCGGCACCACGGCGCCTGACGGCACGATCGAGGTCTCCCCCAAGGGCGACGATCCGGGCTTCATCCGCGTCGAGGACTCCAAGACGCTGCTGATCCCCGAGCGGGCCGGCAACAACCTCGCCTTCGGGCTCAGCAACATCCTCGCGACCGGCCAGATCGGCATCATCGCCATGGTTCCGGCGACCGGCGAGACGCTGCGCGTGTCCGGCACCGCCGAGTTGCACGACGATCCCGATCTGGTGGCAGGACTGAGTGCGCTCGGCAAGCCGGCGCTGTTGGCGACGCGCATCCACATCAAGCACTGCTACTTCCACTGCGCCCGCTCGATCATGCGAGCCAAGCTGTGGGATCCCAAGTCGTGGGCTGCGCCGGCGCGGATCTCGTTCGGCAAGATCATCGCGCCGCGGGTCGGCGCCGGACCCGAGATGGCGGCGGAAATCGACGCCCGCGTCGAGGGCTCGTACACGACGCGGCTCTGGACCAACGCATAGAGGCACGCCGGGGCTGGCGGGAGACCCCGTGTGGGCATGAAGCGCAAGGCGTTGTGAGCACGGATCACCGGGCCCATGTTGCTCCAGATAGGCGGCTTCATCGATAAGTACATCGGCGATGCGATCATGGCCCTGTTCGTCTGTGCCGACGACGCGCTGCGGGCCGGACTTGCCATGCTCGACACGCTCGACCAGTTCAACGCCGGTCGTCGGGCTGCCGGCCGCGAGCCGATCGCCATCGGCATCGGCATCAACAGCGGCTCGCTGATGCTCGGCACCATCGGCGAGAGGCACCGCATGGACGGCACCGTCATCTCCGACGCGGTGAACCTGGCGTCGCGGGTGGAAAGCCTGACCAAGGACTACCGCAAGCCGCTGCTGATCTCGGAATTCACCCGGCGCGCGCTCGGCGATCCGGCGGCGTACGACATCCATCCGGTCGATATGGTCGTGGTCAAGGGCAAGACCCGACCCGTCATGATCCACGAGGTTCGCAGGGGCACGCCCCCGCTGGCTGCCGCCACGCCGCTCGCCCGTGCCGAGGAAGCGCGCGCTCCCTAGGTTGACGACACCTTGAAGATCGCGCCGGCATGGACGTCGGCGCAGTCGATCACGGCAAAACCCGGATCGCGTCCGGCATAGGCGAGGAACAGGTCGGTGCCGCCCAGCACGATGGCTTCGGCACCGCGTTCGCACAGGGCGCGACCGGCCGTGTCGAACACGGCGCGTTGGGCGCGGATGACCCGCCCGGCCTGGGCCATCGTGGTGTAAGCCGCATGGACGCGGTCCAGCCATTCGCCCTGGGGCACGATGATCTCCGGCGAGGGGACAGCACCATAGATGCGGCTCTCCATCACGGTGCGCGTGCCGATCAGCCCGACCTTTTTCAGACCGCTCTGGGCCAGCGCCGCGCTTACCGCGGGGATGGCATTGACCAGCGGCAGCGGCGAGATCGGCAAAAGCTCGTTGATGCAGAAGTGGCCGCCCATCGAGGTGACGGCGCCGGCTGCCGCACCGGCGCGCTTCAGGCGCTCGAGCAGGCCCGCGAAGATCTCCGCCTGCCGCCGCGGGTTGCCCTCGACGAGATTGCGCGCCATCTCGCGCACGTCGGCGTGCGCGATCGTGACCTCGAGCGGAATGCCGGCGGCGGCATGCCGGTCGATCAGGCCGCGATAGTAGAAGTCGGTGGCGGCAGGTCCGATGCCGCCGATCAGGCCGATGTGCATGGTGTGAGGCGAGTTAGCGCGGTTTCAGGAACTTGTCGATGAGCTCGGCGTCGAGCACCGATTCCGCCCCGACCAGTTGAAGCGTCTGGGATGACCGCCCAAGCCTTCTTATCGCGTCGCGCAGCGGCTCGGGTGTTCTGTCGTAGCTCAGTCCAAAGGAGCCGTCGCCATAACGACATATGTATGGCTCCATTATTTCCACGGCATCTTGCCATGTGAGAAGAGTCGTATCCGGTGTCTGCTTGATCCAGCGGCGGGGCGCCAGCTCCCTTCTCGCTACGAGGATGTAGTCGACAACCGGAAAGGCCATGGCAACGCCATCGCCCCAAACGATTGCCGTCGAAAGTCGTCCATCGACCTGGAGGAAGACGATAAGCGGAACGAACCTGTCGTTCTCGATCCGGTCCTGAAAGCTGGCGCGATCGTAGTTCCACTGCCAGACGGTGTGGAGCTTGTCCGCCGGAAGCGTGAAAATGCTGTTCGGCGCGTTGTCCAGCGCGAGGACGGCCTGACAGGCAAACTGGTTGCCGCAGCGCCAACCTGCTACGAGCTTGTCGGCCTGATATTCGCCCTGTCCCATTCCGTCCGTCTGCGGATCGAGGACGACGCAGTCGAAAGACCGGACGAACGCAGTTACCTCCGGCTCAGCCTCAACACTGAAGAAGCTCGGACGAAAGTAGGCGAGGTTGAAAAGCACCGGATAGTCGGCCGTGGGCTCACCCGGTTCGCCGTGATTGATGTTGAAAAAGAACGCGACGCCGGTGTCCTCGTTCTCATACCCGGCCTGTTCCCCTGAGACGGTGTACTTCGGCCGCCTGCGGAAATAGTCGAGCACGGTTGCGGCGTCGATCGATCCCGTACGCGGTTTCAAGTAGAGGTCGTAGCTCATTCCTCGATGTCCTCCGTCACGAGGACGAATCGAGGAACAGCAGCGTTACAGCGGCTATTGACGTGAAGGCCGTTTGCTCGCCACGCTGTCCGCCGTGGCCGCTTTCGGCCGGACGCGCATCTCCCGGCCGTCCGACTGGTCGATCTCGAAGGCGCCGGTCTTGCGGACCAGATCGCTCAGCTTGCGATTGCCGTAGGTGCGGGGATCGAAATCGGACGCGATGTTGGCCAGGCGGTTGCCGAGCGCACCGAGTGGCACCCATCCATCGTCGGCTTCCATTTCCGCCATGGCCTTTGTCAGGATGGGAATGGCAGCACTCGGCGGCTGACGCGTGTTGGGAGAAGATGCCTCTTCGGGGCTGGAGGAGGTTTCAGGCAGGTTCTCGGTGTAGATGAATCGGCGGCAGGCCTGCCGGAAACTCTCGGGCGTCTTCTGTGTCCCGAAGCCGTAGACGTCGGCGCCCTCTTCGCGCAGGCGCGAGGCGAGCCGCGTGAAGTCGCTGTCGGACGATACCAGACAGAAGCCGTCGAAGCGTCCGCTGTGGAGGAGATCCATTGCATCGATCACGAGGGCGATGTCCGACGCGTTCTTTCCCGCCGTGTAAGCGAACTGTTGGTACGGATCGATGGCGTACTTCTGCAGAATTTCGGCCCACGACTTCAGCCGCGGGCTGGAAAAATCGCCGTAGATGCGCCGCACGCTCGCTTCGCCGAACTTGGCGATTTCTTCGAACAGCCCCGGCGCGATGCGCGGCGAGGTATTGTCGGCGTCGATGAGGACGGCGAAGCGGCGCGAGCGACTGTCGTCTGCCATGGCCCAGCCTTCCTCTTAAATCCTGCCGCGGCGCTGGATGATGAGGTTGGCCGCCACGGTCAGCGCCAAGGTCACGCTCATCAGGATAAACGCGATGGCGGCGCCGAACGGCCAGTTCGACTGCTGGGTGAACTGATTGTAAATCAAAGGCGCCATCATCTTGAACAATGGGCCGCCCAGCAGGAAGGGCGTGGCGTAGGCGTTCATCGCCAGGATGAAGGTGAGGATGGTGCCAGCCAGGATGCCGGGCAGCGCCAACGGCCACAGCACGCGGCGGAACATGGTGGCCGGCGGCGCACCCAGGCTGAAGGCCGCTTCCTCGACCGAGCGGTCGATCCCTTCGATGACGCTCTGCAGGCTCAGCACCATGAACGGCAGGTTGACGGCGATGATGCCGATGATGACCGCCTTCTCGGTGAACATGATCTCGAACGGCCTATCGATCAGGCCGAGCCCCATGAGGCTCGCATTGACGAAGCCCTTGTTGCCGAACACCACCATCCACCCCGCCGCGCGCACCGAGTTGCCGACGAACAGCGGCAGGACGATCGAGATGATCAGAAGGTTCTTGAAACGGCTTTGTGTGCGCGCCAGCACGTAGGCCAGCGGAAATCCCAGCACCAGGCAGACCACCGTCACCAGCACGGCGATGCGCACGGTGGTCAACAGAATCGCGGTGTAGAACGGATCGGTGAAGAATTTCACGTAGTTGGCGATCGTCACCGCCTCGATCATCAGCTTCTTGGCGGCGTCGAAGTCGTTCAGGCTGTAGCGCAGCAGCATGGCGAGCGGCGCCAGCAGGCAGACGGCGACGAAGATCGTTGCCGGCCCGACCAGCGCCGCTGCCGTCCAGCCTTCGCCGCGTCGCGTTTCAACGATGGGACCACGCGCCAGAGCGGTGTCAGCCATGCCTCAGCCTTCGGCCCAGGGTCAGCCCTCGCCCAAGCTCACCCCTTGAACGTCTTGTTCCACCAGTCCTGGAAGGCCGAGTCGTTCTTGGCGACGTAGGCATAGTCGAGGTCGAGCAGGCGCTTCTGCTCTTCCGGCGTGAAGCCGATGCGCTTCTGTACGTCGTCGGCCACCTTGGCATTGGTGACGGTCGGGTTGTAGCCCATGTCGACGGCGAAGTTCTCCTGCGCCGAGGGTGCCATCATGGCGTCGAGCCAGGCGTAGGCGCCTTCCTTGTTGGGCGCGTTCTTCGGGATGACGAAGCCCGAGACGTACATCGGCACGCCTTCCTTGGGCGCGACGGTCTGCACGTTGATGCCGGCGTTCTGCCATTGCACGGCGCGCGCCTTCCACATGATGCCGCAGGCGATCTCCTCGGTCTTGAGCGCCTGGGCGAACGCTTCGTTCGAGGGATAGATGCGCGCGCCGGCCTTCTTGCAGGCCAGCAGCCGCTCCTTGCCCGGGTCGAAGTCGCTCATCGAGCCGCCCGAGGCGAGGCCGGCCGCCATCATGGTGTACTGGTACTGGATGTCGATGATC